>JAAYTZ010000084.1 GCA_012517965.1 Propionibacterium sp.
GCGCGGGATCGCCGAGCCGCGCGGGATCACCGAACGGCGCGGGATCAGGCGAGGCCCTGGCTCTTGAGCCACTCGTCGGCGACCGCGGAGGCGTCCTTCTTGTCGACGACGACCTTGGTCACCAGGGTCGCGAGGGTGTCGGTGTCGAGCTTGGCCGACACGGCGTTCAGCGCTGCCGACACCGTGGGGGTGGCCTTGGCCTTCGTCATCACCGGGATCACGTTCTGGGCGCCGAACAGGCTCTTGGGGTCGTCGAGGACCACGAAGTTGTTGGCCTTGATCGACGGGTCTGTCGTGAACAGGTTCACCGCCTGCACCTGGCCGTTCTTCAGCGCCGTGACGCTGAGCGGTCCGGCGACGTCGAGCGGCTTGAACTCCTTGAACTCGAGTCCGTAGACGCTCTTGAGCCCGGGGACGCCATTGGCGCGCTCCTTCCACTCCGGCGGGCCCCCCAACACGAGTTCGCCTGCCACCGGAGCCAGGTCGCCGATCGCCTTCAGGTTGTACCGGGTGGCCGTCTCGGCGGTGACCACGACGGCGTCCTTGTCCTGGGCCTTGGCCGGCTCCAGCGCCACGAGGTTGTCGGGCAGCGCCGCCTTCAGCGCAGCCAGGGCCTTGGCCTCGTCCGCCACGTCGGCGTCCTTGTTGAGGTACTTGGCGAAGTTGCCGGTGTACTCGGGGATCAGGTTGATCTCGCCGTTGCGCAGCGCGGGGACGTAGGTCTCGCGCGAGGCGATGTTCAGCCTCGTCGTGACCTGGACGCCCTTGGCCTCCAGAGCGCCCGCGTAGATCTCGGCGAGCAGTTCGCTCTCGGGGAAGTTCGCCGAGCCGACGATGACGCTGTCGGCAGCAGCCGACGCGCCGCCGCCCGCGGTGGGACTCGTCGACGTCGCCATCGGGTTGCCGGAGCTGCACGCGGTGAGCGCCAGCGCCGCGCCGAGGGCGGCGGCCAGGGTGCGGAACTTCATGGTGTCTCCTTCTTGGTCTTCTTCGTCGGGCTCAGCCGGCCTGGGGGGCCGGTTCGGGGTGCTGGGCGTTGGGGCGGCGGGTCCGGAGCGCGGGGACGGGCTTGAGTCCCGGGGAAACGACGAGGCCCTGCACGAGGGCGAGGAGGGCGTCCACGAGCAGGGCGAGAACCCCCACGATCACCGCTCCGGTCGCCATCTGGCCGTAGTCGCGCACGGCCTGTCCGTCGATCAGCAGGCGGCCCAGGCCACCGACGCTCACGGCGGCGGCGATCGTGGCGGTCGCCACCACCTGCAGGGCCGCCGACCGCAGTCCGCCGAACAGCAGCGGCAGCGCACAGGGGATCTCGACCCGAACCAGCACTTGCCAGGGGCTCATCCCCATGCCGCGGGCGGCGTCGCGCGCCTGCGGATCCACCTCGTCGACGCCGGCGTACGCGCCGGCCAGCAGCGGTGGGATCGCCAGGACGACCAGCACGAAGATCGACGGCGCCAGGAACGCGATGTCGCCCGGCAGCCGCGGTCCCAGCAGGAGCACCGCGAGGAACAGCAGGCCCAACGTTGGCACCGACCGGACGCCGTTGACGATGTTGACGACCACGACGCGACCGCGGCCGGTGTGACCGATCCACAGCCCGAGCGGGATCGCGATCAGGGCCGCGATGGCCAGCGTGATCGCGGTGTAGAGCAGATGCTCGGCGATCCGCCGCAGCAGGCCGTCCGCGCCCGTCCAGTGGGCCGGGTCGCCGAGGTACTCCAGCAGCAGGTTCACCGCGCCCCCCTCGCCCGCACCCAGGGGGTCAGCGCCCGGCTCCCGGCCAGGATCGCCAGGTCGAACGCGGCTGCCAGCAGCACCGACGCCACGATCCCGACCACGATCGGGTCGAGGAACGCCCGGGCGAACCCGTCGGTGAACAACGAACCCAACTGTGGAACGCCGATCAGAGCGGCCACCGACACGATCGACACGTTGCTGACGGCAGCCACCCGAAGCCCCGACGCGATGACCGGCACGGCGAGCGGCAGTTCGACGGCGAGGAACCGCCGCAGCGGACCGATGCCCATCGCGGTCGCCGCCTGCAGGACGTGGTCGGGCACGGCGGCGAGCCCGTCGGCCACCGTGCGCACCAGCAGCGCCACCGTGTACAGCGTCAGCGCGACGACCACGTTGCGCGGATCGAGGATGCCGGTGCCGATCACCAGCGGCATCAGGATGAACAGCGCCAGGGACGGGATCGTGTAGAGGAGTCCGGTGACGGCCACGACCGGCGGGTAGAGCCGCGGGTACCGCCGGGCGAGCCAGCCGAGCGGGACGGCCACCAGGAGCCCCAGCAGCAGCGGGAGGGCCGCCAGCACCGCGTGGGTGACCAGCAGGCTCCACACCTGCGGCACGTGATCCAGGAACCAGGTCATGGCCCGCCCGGCCCCTCGCGCTCGATGGCCTCCAGCACCTCGTGGGCGCGGACGGTGCCGGCGAGGCGTCCGGACTCGTCGACGAGGACGCCGCGGCGGCTGGGCGCGGAAAGGGCAGCGTCCAGGGCAGCCCGGAGCGAACCGCCCACGCGAGCGACGGTGCCGCCCCGGTGCAGGTCGGACGCCGTGACGACCCCTGCCAGCCGGTCCGGCTCGACCCACCCGACCGGTGCGCCGGCGGCATCCACCACGAGCAGCCACGTCTCCCCCGCGGCGGCCGCACGGGCGGCGTCCGCGGTCGAGCCCAGGAGGACCGTCGGCTCGCGCCGCAGCGGCAGAGCGGGCGCGGGGGCGAAGGCCAGCCCCCGGTAGCCGCGGTCACGCCCGAGAAAGTCCGCGACGAAGTCGTCGGCGGGGTCGGCCAACAGGCGATCCGGGGACGCGAGCTGCGCGAGCGTGCCCCCGACCCGGAGCACCGCGATCTGGTCCCCGAGCTTGACGGCCTCGTCGATGTCGTGGGTGACGAACACGATCGTCTTGCCGAGTTCGGCCTGGAGCCGGAGGAACTCGTCCTGCAACTGGTCCCGCACCTGCGGGTCGACGGCGCTGAAGGGCTCGTCCATCAGCATCACGGGCGGGTCGGCGGCCAGCGCGCGCGCCACACCGACGCGCTGTTGCTGGCCGCCGGACAACTGGTTGGGGTAGCGGCGGGCGAGCGCCGGGTCGAGGCCCATCCGCTCGAGCAGGTCCAGCGCGGTGGCGCGGGCCCTCCGCTTGTCCCAGCCGAGCAGCAGCGGCACGGTCGCGATGTTGTCGAGGATCGTGCGGTGCGGGAACAGCCCGCCGCTCTGGATGACGTAGCCGATGCCGCGGCGCAACTCCGTGGCGTTCAGGGTGGCCGTGTCGCGCCCGTCGATGGCGATGCTGCCGGAGGTCGGCTCGATCATCCGGTTGATCATCCGCAGCGACGTCGTCTTGCCGCAGCCGGACGGCCCGACCAGCACCGTGATGCGCCCCGTCGGGGCCGTCAAGGACAGCCCACCGACGGCGATCGTGCCGTCCGGGTACACCTTGGTGACGTCGGTGAAGGTGATCATGGCGCCTCCGGGCCGGGCGGCGGGGGCGCGGGCGCGACCCTGGGCGTGAGACTACCCGGCGCACCCACGGCTTGACTCCGGGCGACCTCAGCGACCGGCGCGGGAGATCGCCGCCAGGTCCGCGACGCCCGTCACGTCTCCGGCCGACACGGTGCCCACGGCCGGACGCGCCACGTACGCCACGCGGTCGCGCCAGACGCCTTCGCCCGGGGTGACCTGGACGCGGGTGTCGACGCTCCGGACGGCCACCCCGGACGCCTCCAGCGCGAGGGTCACGGGCAGCGTGGTGCCCTCCTCGCCCTGGTCGCCGGTGCAGCTGTCGTAGAAGTACCGGGTCGCGGGGAGGGTGCCGGCGGCGACGGCCCGCGCCAGGCGGGCGTCGATGGCGACCTGGCCAGGCCCCGCCCCGTCGACGATCTCGTCCACCTGGCCGACCGTGCCGTCGGCGCACTCGACCAGCGCGCTGCGCACGGAGAACGCCGTCAGGAACGGGTCGCGGGCCGGAGCGGGGCCGATCGTCGCGCTCACCGAGGTCTCCTCGAACACCTCGCCGTCGATGCGGCTGAAGGCGCCGATGGCGCCACGCCCGCCCTCGGGCGCCATGTTCGGCGGCAGGTCCACGGAATCCCCGCGGGCGCTGGTCCGGTCGACGGCGTACTTCAGCCACGCGGTGTCGGTCGCGGCGTCCACGAGCGAGCCGACGACGACCGTGCCGACGCCGTCGCGGGCGAAGTCCACGCTGCGCCAGGCGGCGGCGTCCCGCCGGGACGACACGCGCGCGTCCACCCCCGTCCGGAAGCGGACCGTCGTCCCCTCGACGGCGATCGCGACGTTCTGCGCGGGCAGCACGACCGTCTCCACCTCCCCGCCGCAGCCCGGGGACGATTCGCGGACGAGGTCCACGACCGCCGCCCCCGCCGCGACGCTGACCCGCCGGTCGATGTCGAGCGTGATGGGGCCGGGGCTGGTGGCCTCGGGGGGATCGGTACGCACCGTGACGCTCGCGAAGTCCTCGCTGCCGTCGCCGCACTCCACCGTGCTGGCCTGGGACAGGTACACGCTCACCGAGGCCGGGCCGCCAACCTCGGAGACGAACGAGACGCTGCCGGTGAACCCGCCGGCGGCCTCGGCGTCCAACAGGTTGACGGTGGCCTGGTAGTACGACCGCATGGTCGGCGCCGCGAGCGCCGGGGCCGCCGGCCCCGCGATCGTGGCGAACACGAGGGGGATCGGAACGAGGACGCCGAGACGTCGGGCGCAGCGAGAGGCGGTCATGGCGCCATTCTGCGCCGGACGCCGAGGGAGCGATAGGGGGACGAGTCGGCCTGTAAGCCGGATTCTGTACCTCCCGGAGGAGGCGGCGATCATCCATCTGCGACGGCTGTCACCAACCGCCTTCGATCCACCGGCCACCGGCCGGCGATGTCGTGCGACCTACCCGGACGCCTCGCGCGAGCAGCGCTCGAACGGCGTCCGCGGGCCGAAGCCCTTCTTGGTCTTGCTCCGGGTGGGGTTTACCGAGCCACCCCCGTCACCGGGGGTGCTGGTGGTCTCTTACACCACCGTTTCACCCTGACCCACCGGTCACCGGGCGAACCCGGCGCCTTGGTGGGCGGTCTGTTCTCTGTGGCACTGTCCCGCGGGTCACCCCGGGTGGGCGTTACCCACCACCCTGCTCTGTGGAGTCCGGACTTTCCTCGGCATTGCTGCCGCGATCACCCGGCCGACTCGTCCAGCGACCCAGTCTACCCCTCGGCGAACGCGCCCGTCGTGCCGCCCCCCTGGGGCGCCTACCGGTACGGCTGGGTCAGCACCCACACGCACCAGGCCACCGCCCCCACCGCGACGACGACCCCGAGCCGGCGCTCGGTCACCGGCTCGCGCCGGGCCAGCGACCGCACCACCCCGCCGACCAGCGCCAGCAGCGCCGCCAGCAGCGCCGCACCGCCGATCCCCCAGACCGGAGCCCCGTCCTGGACGCCGACGCCCAGCAGGACCAGCGGGAAGAACGACACCAGCGCGAACGGCACGAGCAGGGCCGCCGCGATCGGGACCACCCACCCCCAACCGCGCCGGACCGGCGGCGTCGGCGTCCGGCCCCGGGGCCCCTCAGGCGGCACTGAACCGGACGCTTCCGCTGGTCAGGTCGACGGACTCCAACCGCACCCGCGCCTCCTCGCCGAGCCGCAGCCGGCCGGTCGAGCGGGCCTCGACCGCCGGCTCGGCGATCTGGACGACGCCGCCGCGCTCGTCGGCCTCGATCACCGTGCCGGTGAAGATTTCCCCGACGTGCGGGGAGAGCACCAGCGCCTCGACCAGGTCGATGATCCCGCGCTCGAACTTCTTCGCCCGCGCGTCGGCCGCGCCCATGACCTTGGGCAGGCCGGGCAGGGCGGCGCGCACCCACTCCGGCACCGGACGCCCCGCATCCAGCGCCAGGCACACCTCGGACGCGTAGCGATCCACCAGCCGCCGCAAGGGAGCGGTGACGTGCGTGTAGTGGGTGGCCAGCGCGGCGTGCCGCGCCGAGCCCGGGACCTCCCCGTCGAAGGCCACGTACCCCGCCCCCCGGAACAGCCGCGTGGCCGCGTTGAGCATGGCGGCGTGGGCCGGCCGGGCCGGCTCCAGCGACCGCACGAACTCCGGGTAGGGCATCGAGCCCGGCCAGGTCAGCCGCAGCCCCCTGGCGATGCGCCGCAGCCGGTCGAGGTCGGCCTGTTCGGCGGGCGGCAGCGTCCGCAGGATGCCTACCCCGCCCGCCAGCATCAACTCGGCGGCCGCGCTGCCGGTCAGCAGCGAGATCTGGGCGTTCCACTCCTCCACCGGCAAGGTCGTGCGGAACTCCAACGCCCACGCACCGGCGTGGGCGACGACCTCCTGTTCGGGGGTGGGCAGATTGACGCCCCCGCGAGCCGCCTCGAGCGCCAGCCGCCGCTCCCCGACCTCCCGCAGCAGCCGCAGCGGTTCGGGCGCGGTGCCGGCGTCCAGGTCGGCCTGCACCTGGTCGTAGCTGAGCTGGGCCCGCGACCGCACCCGGGCGCGGCTGACCCGCGTCCCGGTCAGGTGCCCGTCGGCGTCCAGGGTGAGTTCCCACAGCAGGGCCGGCCGCTCCTGGCCGGGCAGCAGGGACGCCGCCCCTTCCGACAGCACCGGCGGGTGCAGCGGCGTCCGCAGGTTCGGGGCGTACAGGGTGACCCCGCGGGCGTGGCACTCGCGGTCGAGCGCCCCGCCGGGCGGCACGAAGCCCGCGACATCGGCGATCGCGTAGCGCACGAGGTAGCCCGCGCCGGACCGTTCGATGTGCAGGGCCTGGTCGAGATCCTTGGCGCCGGGCGGGTCGATGGTGACGAACTCGATGTCGGTGCGGTCGGCGTCCGGCAGGGGGATCCGGGACGCCGCAGCCTCGGCCTCGGCGAGCGCAGCGGGCGGGAAGCCGTCCGGGACGTCCAGAGCGCCGCGCAGGCGGGCGACCCCCTCTCGGAGCGGCTGCGGCACGGGATGCGCGGCACCGAAGTGCAGGTACGGCATGGCGGACTCCTTCTGTCGCCCCTACTGTTCCACGCCGCCCCGACGGTCAGCCGCCCGCGGGGGTCACAGTCCCGACTCGGGCGTCCGCACCAGGATCCGGTTGCACTCCTCGCAGCGCAGCACCTCGTCGGGTGCGGCCGCACGGTGCCGCTCGAGGTCGGCGGTGTTCAGCTGCAGTTGGCAGCCGCCGCAGCGTCCGGCCTTGAGCAGCGCCGCCCCGGTGCCGCCCGACCGTTCGGCGGTCCTGGTGTAGGCGGCCAGCAGATCGGCGGGCAGCGTCGCCGCGATCGTCGCCCGCTCGGCGCTCGCCTGGGCCAGTTCGGCGTCCAGTTCGGCCAGTTGCGCGTCGCGCGCGCCCAGCAGCGCGCGCAGCGCGTCGTCACCGGACGCCCGCCGCGCGGTCAGTTCGGCGAGCTCGGCCTGGGCCGCCTCGAGGCGCTCCATGATGTCGAGCTGGGCGTCCTCCAGGTCACCGATGCGCCGGCCCAGGTGATCGATCTCGTCGACCAGTGCGCGCAACTGCTTGCCGTCGGTGATGGAACCGTCGCTGACCCGCTGCTGGTCCCGCTCCCGGCGTTGCCGCACCGGCACGAGGTCGGCCTCGGCCTTGGCCTGCTCCTGCTCGAGATCGAAGACCCGGGTCTTGACGGCGGTGATGCGTTCCCCGAGCGCGGCCCGCTCGGCCTGCGCCCGGGCGATCTGCGCATGCTCCGGCAGTTGCCGGCGGCGGTGCTGCAGTTGCGCGATCGTGGTGTCGACGGTCTGCAGGTCGAGCAGCCGCCGCTGCGCCTCGGGGGCAGCCTTCATCGGGGTCCTCACCGTCGCCTCCGCGCCGAGCGCGGGGCGACACGTTCGCCGGTCCGGGCGGCGAACCACCGCCCCGGGGGGACTCTACCGCGCTGTCCCACACGGCCGGCCGCGGCCCGCGATGATAGGGCCATGACGCTGCTGTACCTCGTCCGCCACGGCGAGACCCTCTGGAGCAAGTCCGGCCAGCACACCTCCTACACCGACCTCGACCTCACCGCCCACGGCGAGGAACAGGCCCGGGCCCTGCGTCAGCGGCTCGATCCCGCCGAGTTCGGCCTGGTCCTCGCCAGCCCGCGCCGCCGCGCCCAGGAGACCGCCCGGCTGGCCGGTTTCGAGCACTTCGAGGTCGATCCGAACCTCGCCGAGTGGAACTACGGCGACTACGAGGGCCTGACCAGCGCCCAGATCCGCGAGCAGCACCACGGCTGGCGCATCTGGTTCAACGGGTGCCCCGGCGGCGAGGACGCCCTGGAGGTCCGCCGCCGGCTGACCCGCGTCGTCGACCGCGTGCGTCAGTCCGGCGTGGAGAAGGCCATCTGCTTCATGCACGGCCACTCGTCGCGCGTGCTGGCGCTCGCCTGGCTCGACTGGCCGATCATCTTCGGGCAGAGCCTGCCGGTCGACGTGGCGTCGGTGTCGATCCTGGGCCGCGAGAAGGAGTCCTGGGCCATCCTGCGCTGGAACAGCTGACCGGGTGGCGGCCCAGTGGGCCAGGTTGCGGGCACGGCCTATCCTGACGGGCGAACCACCGCCGGAACAGGAGCGTGCATGGACGACCGGACCAGCCCCGCGGACGCCCCCGCGCCCGATCCGCGCGACGACGAGACCGGCGGCGACCACCTGCCCGCCGCCCCCGAGGAGGACGCCGGCGCCGCCCCCCCGGGTCGCGCCACCCCCTTCTCCGAGGCGTTCAAGGCGTTCATCCCCACCGGCTGGGCCCCCTACCCGGACGCCCCGCCGGCCCGGCTGCCCGCCGCGGAGTACGCCCCCGCCCGCCGGGACGCCGTCAGCGCCGCCTTCCCGGGCGAACGGCTCGTCGTGCCGGCCGGCGTGCTGCGGGTGCGGTCGAACGACACCGACTACCGCTTCCGCCCCCACTCGGCGTTCGCGCACCTCACCGGCCTCGGCACCGACCGCGAGCCGGACGCCGTGCTCGTCCTCGAGCCCACCGCCGACGGCCACGACGCCGTGCTCTACTTCAAGCCGCGGGCGCCGCGCACCGACCCCGAGTTCTACGCCGACCATCGCTACGGCGAGATGTGGGTCGGGCAGCGCGAGTCGCTGGCCGAGATGGCCGCACTGACCGGCCTGCAGTGCCGGCCCATCGCCGACCTACCGGAGGTCCTCGCCGCCGGCGCCGCCACGACGCCGCTGCGGATCGTCCGGGACGCCGACCCCGGCCTGGACGCCCAGGTCGACGCGCTCCGCACCCGGGCCGCGCCCGCGGCGTCCCGAGGGGAGGAGTCGGACGCCGACCTGGCCCAGTTCCTGTCCGAACTGCGGCTGGTCAAGGACGCCTTCGAGATCGGCGAACTGCAGCGGGCCTGCGACGACACCGCGGTGGCGTTCGAGGCGGTCGTCCGGGACCTGCCGACCGCCGTCGCCCGGGGCCGCGGCGAGCGCTGGGTCGAGGGGATCTTCGGCCTGCACGCGCGGCACCGTGGCAACGCCGTCGGCTACGACACCATCGCGGCCGCGGGGGACCACGCCTGCACCCTGCACTGGATCCGCAACGACGGCGACCTGGACCCCGACGACCTGATCCTCATCGACGCGGGCATCGAGGTCGACACCCTCTACACCGCCGACGTCACCCGCACCCTGCCGATCTCGGGCCGGTTCTCCCCCACCCAGCGCCGGGTCTACGAGGCCGTGCTCGCCGCCCAGGCCGCCGGGTTCGCGGCCGCCCGGCCGGGGGCGACGTTCCTCGACGTCCACCACGCGGCGGTCCGGGTCATCGCCGAGCACCTGCACGCCTGGGGGCTGCTGCCGGTGTCGGTCGAGGAGTCCCTCGACCCCGAGCGCGGCGGCCAGCATCGGCGCTGGATGGTGCACGGCACCTCGCACCACCTGGGCCTCGACGTGCACGACTGCGCCCACGCCCGCAACGAGCTGTACAAACTGGGCACGCTGCGGGAGGGCATGGTCTTCACCGTCGAACCGGGGCTCTACTTCAAGGCCACCGACCTGCTCGTGCCCGAGGAGTACCGGGGCATCGGCGTCCGGATCGAGGATGACGTCGTCATCACCGCCGACGGCTGCCGGATCCTGTCCGACAAGCTGCCCCGCGCCGCCGACGAGATCGAGCGCTGGATGGCGCGCCTGCTGGCCGACGGGCAGTGACGTCCGGCCCGCGATCCTTCGCGGTCCGCCGCGCGCCGGGTCCTAGCATGCTGCGCGTGACAGCTACGACGATGACAAAGGTGTTTCTCGACGAGCCGGACATCCCGACGCACTGGTACAACCTGGTCGCGGATCTCCCGACTCCCCCGGCCCCCCATCTCCACCCGGGCACGAAGCAGCCGCTGGTGCCCGAGGACATGACGGCCATCTTCCCGATGGGCCTGATCGAGCAGGAGGCCAGCTCCGAACGCTGGATCAGGATCCCGGACGAGGTCCAGGAGATCTACCGCCTGTGGCGTCCGTCGCCGCTGCACCGCGCCCGCCGGCTGGAGCAGGCCCTCGGCACCACGGCCCGCATCTACTACAAGTACGAGGGCGAGTCGCCGGTCGGCTCCCACAAGACCAACTCGTCGGTGCCGCAGGCCTACTACAACAAGCTGGCCGGCAAGACCCGGCTGACGACCGAGACCGGCGCCGGCCAGTGGGGTGCCGCGCTCGCGTTCGCCACCCAGGTGTTCGGGATGTCCTGCGACGTGTTCCAGGTGCGCAACACCTACGACGCCAAGCCCTACCGCCGGATGCTGATGCAGACCTACGGCGCCACGGTGACGCCGTCGCCGTCCGACACCACGGAGGCGGGCCGCCGGCTGCAGGAGCGGTTCCCCGGCACCACCGGCTCGCTGGGCATGGCGATCTCCGAGGCGATCGAGCTGGCCGTGCAGGATCCGAACGCGTCCTACGCCCTGGGTTCCGTGCTGAACCACGTCTGCCTGCACCAGACGGTCATCGGCCAGGAGACGCTCAAGCAGCTGGTGGTCTTCGGCGAGGACCTGCCGGACTACCTGTTCGCCTGCGCTGGAGGTGGCTCGAACCTGGCGGGGCTGTCGTTCCCGTTCATCCGCGAGAACCTCGAGGGGCGGGGCCACGTCGACATCGTCGCCTGCGAGCCGGCGGCCGCGCCGTCGCTGACGCAGGGCGAGTTCCGCTACGACTTCGGCGACAGCTCCGGCATGACCCCGCTGCTGAAGATGTACACCCTCGGCAACGACTTCGTGCCCGACCCGGTGCACGCCGGCGGCCTGCGCTACCACGGCATGTCGCCGCTGGTGTCGCACTGCTACCACGAGGGCCTGCTGCGGGCGATCGCCGTCAAGCAGCGGGACGCCTTCGCCGCCGGCATCCTGTTCGCCCGCGCCGAGGGGATCGTCCCGGCCTCGGAGTCGTGCCACGCGATCGCCGGCGCGGTGGCGCAGGCCCGGCGGGCGACCGAGGCCGGCGAGTCCCCGGTGATCCTCATCGGGGTGTCCGGCTCCGGCCAGCTCGACCTCCCGGCCTACGCCGAGTACCTCACCGGCGACATGCTGGACGCCTGAGGCTCCGGTCTCCGCACGGCGGCGCCGCCGGCCATCGGCCGGCGGCGTCGCTGTTTCGGGTCGCCTCGCTCAGACGATCCACATCACCAACTCGGGGATGTAGGTGATGAGGAAGAGCGCGGTGATGAGCGCGATCAGGAACGGCATCGCCTCCTTGGTGATGTCCTGGATCGAGGCCCCGAACACTCGGGCGCTGGTGAACAGCGTGATCCCGAACGGCGGGGTCATCATGCCGATGGCGAGGTTCACGACCAGGATGATGCCGAAGTGCACCGGGTCCACGCCCATGGCGACCGCGATGGGCAGGGCGATGGGCACCAGGATGTACTGGATGGCGCCGGCCTCCATGAACATGCCGGCGATCAGGACGACGACGTTGATGGCGAACAGGATCAGCAGCGCGCTGTCGGTGGTGCTGAGCACGCCGTCCAGAATCGTCTGCGGGATGCGGACGTAGACCATGACCCAGGCGAACAGGGCCGCCGCGGCCATGATGACCATGATGGCCGCGGTCGAGAGCGCCGACTCAAGGAAGATCTTGGGCAGGTCCTTCCACTTCATCTCCTTGTAGACGTAGATCCCGACCAGGATCGAGTAGACGACGGCGACCACGGCCGACTCGGTCGGGGTGAAGATGCCCGCGAACACGCCGCCCACGATGATGAACGGGGTGCCGAGCGCCCACAGGGACTCGACGATGACGCGCACCGTGCTCCGGCCGCTGTCGTCGTGCAGGGCGGCCACGTCGGTGAGGACGATCTCGCCCGAGGCGATCTTCGCCGCCCGCTCCTTGTAGTTGCGCTTGCGGGCGATCAGGTAGGTGGGGATCATCAGGGAGACCGCCACGATGAGGCCGGCCGGGATGCCCACCTTGTACAGGTCGGCCACCGACACCTTCGCCAGCACCGCGTAGATGATGAACGCGATGCTGGGCGGCACGATGATGCCCATGGGGGCGGCGGCCGCGACGATGGTCGAGGCGAAGCCCTTGCTGTAGCCGGCCCGGAGCAGGCCGGCGGCCATGACCCCGCCGATGGCGGCGGCGGTCGCGATGCCGCTGCCCGAGATGGCGGCGAAGAAGAGGCAGGCGATGATCGCCACGATGCCCATGCCGCCGTGGATGTTGCCGACCATGGACTTGGCCATGTTCACGATGCGCCGCGCGAGGCCGCCCCGGTTCATGAGGTCGCCGGCGAGGACGAAGAACGGCACGGCGAGCAGCGGAGCCGAGTCAACCCCGGAGAACATCTTCTGGATGACGGCATTGGGGGAGATGCCGTTCAGGTAGATGAAGATCGTCGACGACAGCCCGAGCGAGGTGACGATGGGGGCGCCGACCAGCAGCAGGATCAGCGCGAGAATGAAAAGAATGCCGCCCATCAGCCCGCCACCGTCTCTTCACGCACGTCCTCGACGGGAACTTCGCGGATCTTGTTCAGGATGAAGACCACCACGTTGAACACGAGGATGGTGTAGGCGACGGGGAACATGCCGTAGACGAAGCGCATCGGGATCCGCATGTTGGTGGACAGCTGGGTTCCGGTCAGCAGGATCACGTCGAAGGCGATCTTGGTCGCGATGAGAAAGAAGGCCGCGGTGAGCAGTTGCTGCCCGATGACGACCCACTTGCGGATCCGCGGCTTCACCAGGGCCTCAAGGACGCTGACGTTGATGTGGCTGTTCTTGCCCGCCAGGACCGCGGCGCCGAACATGATCAGCGCGACCTGGCAGTAGCGCGTGAGTTCCTCCGTCCAGTGCAGGCCGGTCTGGAACACGTAGCGCAGCACGATCTGGCTGAAGTAGGTCACGGTCATGACGCTGAAAAGAGCGACCAGGAGCCAGCCCACGGCCTTGTTCACCCAGTCGCTGATTCTGTTGAGAGTCTCCACCCTCGGTTCTCCCTTCTGGGGCACGAACGGTGGCGAGTCTCCTCGCCACCGTCCCCGTGCTCGCTGTTACTGGATCGCCTGGATGGCGTCGTAGTACTTCTTGTCGTGCTTCTTGAAGTAGTCCTCGATCACCGGCTGGACGCGAGCCTTGAAGGGCGCCTTGTCCGCGACCGCGTTGAAGACCATGCCCTTGGCCTCCATCTCGGCCTTGGCGGTGGCTTCGGCGTTCTTCTGCTTGAGGCCCATCTCCTTGGCCGCCACGGTGGCCGCCTCCTGGATCATCTTCTGGTCCGCCTCGCTGAGCCCCTTGAACTGGTTCAGGTTCATCTGCAGCGCGGCGAAGGCGAAGAAGTGCTGCGTCTCGGACATGTACTTCTGGACTTCGTAGATCTTGTAGTCGCGCGTGGTGACCACGGTGTTCTCGTGCGCGTCGATCGTCTTCTGCTGCAGAGCGGTGAAGACCTCACCCCACGCCATCGCCTGCGCGTTCGCGCCGAGCGCCTTGAAGGTCTGGATGTAGACCTCGCTCTCGGCCACGCGGATCTTCAGGCCCTTGAGGTCGTCGGGGGTGTTGATCGGCTTGATGTTGGAGGTGACGTTGCGGAAGCCACGCGGCATGAAGGCCAGCGTCTTCATCCCCACCGCGTCGGTCAGGCTGAAGAGTTCGGTGGCCGCCGGGCTGGCCAGGTACTTCTCGACGTGGTCCCAGTCGCGGAACACGAACGGGAGATCCTGAACGGCCATGTCCGGGACGAACTGGTTGATGTCGGACGCCGTGATGATCGTCATGTCGACGTTGCCGTTCTGAAGCGACTCCATGAGTTCGCGGTCGACGCCCAGCTGGCCGGCGGGGTAGATCTGGATGGAGTAGCGGCCACCCGACTTCTCCTCGAGCCGCTGCTTGAAGTCCTTGGCGAAGTTGTCGTAGGCCGTGTCGGGCGCGGCGATGTGCCCGAGCTTGAAGACCTTCTGGGGGGCGCCGGAGGCACCCGCCGATCCGGTCTGGCTGGGCTGAGCGCCGCTGCTGCAGCCGGTGGCCACCAAGGCCGCCGCCATGACCGTGGCGAGGCCACGGAGCACGTTCTTCATGAGGTTCCCTCCTGGTTGTGGGTCGCCGGAGCCTGGGTCCGGACGCCCGCGGTGAGTCTGTGGCGATCGATGAATCTGGCTGCACCCGACGGCTCAGTCCAATCCAGCGCTTCGCTGTTCGAGATTTCGTCACCCCTGACGATATTTCGAACGCTATGATGGGAGGGCAAGGTGGCTCCACATGCGTTCCCCTCTGAGGAACAGTGATCTTGACAGCCCTTGCCAAACGTGTCAGGCGCGACTAGTTTTGCGGTCTGACCCCAGGGCGCCAAGGGAGGCGACCGAGCCGAGGAAGGGAGATGGGTCATGCCCCGCCTGACGCCGGCCCTGATGCGTGCGCTCGACATCCTGGAGCTGTTCCTCGACCCGGAACGCCGCCTCGACGCCGCCGACGTCTCCCGGTGCACCGGTTTGCCCCGCACGACCGCCCACGAGCTGGTCACGACGCTCATCACCCGTGGCTACCTTCAGCGCGAGGAAGGCTCCCTGCTCCGGCTCGGCCCCAAACTGCTCGCCCTGGGCGACGCCTACTCGGCCCGCTACGACCTGCTCGGTGAGGCCACCGCCGTGGCCAAGGACCTGTGCGCGGAGACCGGCGAGACCGCCAGCGTCGCCCTGCTGGAGGGTGCGGAGGTGTTCTACATCGCCAAGGCGGAACCGCACGACTCCCTCCCGACCCTCTCCCGGATCGGTCAACGTCTCCCGGCGCACTGCACCGCGCTCGGCAAGGTGCTGCTCGCCGACCTCGCACCCGAGGAGGTGGCTCGCCGCTATCCGGCGGGCGGCCGGCTGCCGACGCTGACGCCGCGCTCGCTGTCGACGCTCGAGGCGCTGCTGGCCGAACTCGACGTGGTGCGCGCGCGAGGCGTCGCCTACGAGATCGAGGAGTCGGGCCCGAACACGCACTGCGTGGCCGCGGCGGTGCAGAACTCGCTGGGCCGCGCGGTCGCCGCTGTCAGCCTGGCGGTCCCCATCTCACGCTGGGAGTTGCGCCAGCAGCACGAGTGGGACGAACTCATCCGGGGTGCCGCCGCCAGGCTGTCGGCCCAGTACGGCTACGCCGCCTGACCGCTCAGGGCTGCGGCCGCGGGGACCCCGGGTCGTCGGCCTCGGCCTCTCCCCCGGCGGCGCGTCGCGGTTCGGGGTCGGACGCCGGCCGCTGGGGGTCGAAGGTCTCCGGTTCGTAGAACCGGCCCGCCCCGGGCGCGGCCGAAGCAGGTGGCTGCGGGGCGGCGTCCGGCTGCGGCGCGGGCGCGGCGGGCTCGCCGGCCGGGACCGGCTGACCGGCACCGTAGGGCGACTGACCGTAGGGCGGGCCGGACTGGCCCCATCCGGCGGTCTGGCCGTAGGGCGGCTGTCCCGCCGGAGCCTGGGGCGGGTAGCCGGGCTGGACCGGGTAGGGCGGCTGGACCTGGTACGGCGGCTGGCCCGGGTAGGGCGGTTGGACCGGATACTGCTGCGGCGGCACGGGATAGGGCGACTGCGGAAGTCCGTACGCCTGGCCGGCGGGCTGCTGGGCGCGCGCGGGGTCGAAGGCGGCGCCGCGGGCGTCCGGCGTCTTGGCCAGCAGTTCCCGGGCCTGCTGGGCGACCTTGTGCTCGCACAGGATCTCGAACTTGCCGGGCACCGTCTGGGTGATCGATGTGAAGTCGCGCTGTCCCCGACTCAGCCCGTGCCCCAGGGCAGCGAAACCGACGCCGATGACGATGCCGATGACCATGGCCTCGAGCAGCAGACCGAGGAAGTCGCGGCCGGGTTCGAGCAGCATCAGGATCAGCGCGATCATCAGCGCCGTCGACAGTCCGTTCAGCAGCCCGGTGTTGAAGACGGTCCCCCACGTCTTGCGGCCGGTCACCCGCTCGACGAGCTTGAGGTCGGTGCCGACGATGGCGATGTTCGCGACGGGGAAGTTCTGGTCGGCCAACGCGTCCACCGCCTTCTGGGCGTCCGCGTAGCTGGTGAAGACCCCGATCGACTGCGGGTACTCCAGCTTGAACATCGGGTTGGCCAGTCCGAGCGGGTTACCCGCCCCGGGCTGGGGGTTGAACAGGCTCATGAGGTTCCTTCCATCCCGGCCGCACGGCCGCGCGCCAGGAGGGCGGCGGCGAGCTTCACTCCGGCCTCGTCGACCATCTCGTCGTCGACGACGATGGCCCCGACCGCACCCCCCGCCCGGGCGGACGCCGCCGCATAGGCCCGCTCGATGCGCAGGGCACGCTCGATATCCTCAACGCGGGGGGTGAACATCTCATTCCCCGCCGCCACCTGGTCGGGGTGCAGCACCCACTTTCCGTCGTAGCCGAGGGCCGCGCTGCGCGCCGCCGAGCGGCGGAACCCCTCGACGTCGCGGATCGCCACGTAGGGGCCGTCGATCGCCTGCAAGCCGTGCGCCCGCGCGGCCACGAGAATCGCCATCAGCACGTGGTGGAAGTGGTCGCCGGGGTAGGCGGCCAACTGCTCGCCGACGCTCAGGCTCGCCATGCCCAGCGAGGCCATGAAGTCGCCGGGCCCGAACACCAGCGACTCGAGCCGCGGTGAGGCGGCGGCGATCTCGTTCACGTGGAGCAGGCCGATCGCGTCCTCGATCTGCACCTCGAGGCCGATGCGGCCGATGGGCAGGCCGGCGGTGTGCTCGACCTGGGTGAGCAGCAGATCCAGGGCCTGCACCTGGGACGCCGACGCGCACTTGGGCAGCACCAGGGCGTCGACGTGGGCGCCGGCGCCCGAGACGACCTCGATGACGTCGGCGTAGGTCCAGGGCGTCGACCAGTCGTTGACCCGGACAGTGACGGTCGGCGCCACGAACCCGGCGGGGTCGTGGAGGGCGTCCACGATGCGCCGCCGGGACTCGGCCTTGACGGCGGGGGCGACGGCGTCCTCGAGGTCGAGGAACAGGGCGTCGACCACGAGGCCGCGGGCCTTGGCGATGAACCGGTCGGAGGAACCGGGGACGGCCAACACGGTGCGGCGGACTGCGGTGCGCGAACTCACCCGTCCACCCTACCGACGTGGCCGGGTCACCCCAGGGTCACTGCACGCGCAGCGGGAGCTTCTTGCCGGCCAGGCCGCGGCCGCGGGCGGCCAGGCGCGCCGCGAGGTCGCGGAACACCCGGGCGGCCGGGCTGTCGGGCGCCGACACCACCAGCGGCATCCCCTCGTCGCCGGCGGCCCGCAGGCCGGGCTCCAGCGGCACCTCGGCCAGGACCGGCACGTCGTAGCCGACCCGCAGCGTCAGGGCCGCCGACACCTGCTGGCCGCCGCCGGAGCCGAACACGTCCACCCGGTGACTCCGGTGACAGTGCGGGCACTCGACATCGAGGTACGCCATGTTCTCGACGACGCCGAGCACCTTCTGCTCCATCATCGAGGCCATCGTCCCCGCCCGCTCGGCCACCTCGGCGGCCGCCTGCTGGGGGGTGGTCACGACGATCACCTCGGCGTTGGGCAGCTTGTTGCCCAGGCTCATCGCGACATCGCCGGTGCCGGGCGGCAGGTCGAGCAGCAGGAAGTCGAGGTCGCCCCAGTACACGTCGGACAGCAACTGGTGCAGCGCCTTGTCGAGGATCGGCCCGCGCCAGGCGATCACCTGGTCACGCGAGGCCTTCAGCATGCCCATCGAGATGACCTTGAGGCCCATCATCGGCACCGGCATGATCATGTCCTCGACGGCCGTCGGGGACGCGTCCGCCAGCCCGAGCATCGAGGGCACCGAGTGGCCGTAGATGTCGGCGTCCAGGATGCCGACGCTCTTGCCGAGGTCGTTCAGCGCCATCGCCAGGTTGACGGTCACCGACGACTTGCCGACGCCGCCCTTGCCGGAGCTGATCAGCAGCACCTGCGTCAGGTTGTCGGGGCGGCTGAACGGGATCTCCCGGTCGGCCACCCCGCCGCGCAACCGCTGACGCATCGCCTTGCGCTGCTCGTCGGTCATGACCCCGAGTTCGACCTCGGCGCCCGCCAGCCCCACGACGGCGGCCAGCGCCGTCCGGACGTCGGACTCGATCGTGTTCGACAGCGGGCAGCCGGCGATCGTCAGCAGGACGCGCACGTGGGCGACGCCGGCGTCGTCGATCGCGACCGAGTCGACCATGCCGAGCTCGGTGATCGGCCGGTGGATCTCCGGATCGTTGACGGTCGACAGGGCCGCCGTGACGGCGTTCAGCAGCTGGTCCGTGGGCATGCGGCGCAGTCTAGCCGCGGACGCCGCCGGTCCCCTCAGCGCCGGTCCCGCTCGGCGCCGGTCCCGCTCGGCGCCGGCGCCGGTCGCGCTCGGCCTCGGCGTCGGCGCCTTCGTCGTCCTTCGACAGCTCCTCCAGGAGGTCGCGCAGTTCGGAGCGGATGAAGTCACGGGTCGGCATGTCGTTGATCCGCATCCGCAGGGACGCGATCTCGCGGGCCAGGAAGTCCATGTCGGCGCGGGCCTGGGCGGCCACCTGGCGGTCGTTCTCGAGGCTGACCCGGTCGCGGGCTTCCTGGCGGTTCTGCGCGAGCAGGATCAGCGGCGCGGCGTAGGACGCCTGCAGCGACAGCAGCAGCGTGAGGAAGATGAACGGGAACCGGTCGGGGGTCAGCGGCCCCTCCGGCCCGAGCACGTTCCACAGCACCCACGCGGTGATGAACAGCGTCATCCAGAACAGGAAGTTCGCCGTGCCCATGAAGCGGGCGAACGCCTCGGCGAACTCGCCGAAGGTGTCCCGGGACCACTTCATGCGGGGGAGCCAGCGGGGCTCCCGTCCCGGCGTGTTGAGCCGGGGCCCGTTGCTAGCGGCCATCGCTCACCTCCTCGCGCAACTGCACGCCGCGCCAGTCGGCGGGCAGGATGTGGTCGAGCACGTCGTCCACCGTCACCGCCCCGAGCAGGCGGTTCTGGGCGTCGACGACCGGGGCGCACACCAGGTCGTAGGTCGCGAAGTACCGGCTGACCTGGACGATGTTGTAGTCGGGTTGCAGCGGCGTGATGGTGTTGTCGATCACCTGGGCGACCAGGGTGGACGGCGGCTCGCGCAGCAGCCGCTGGTAGTGCACGCCCCCCAGGTACCGGCCGGTCGGGGTGTCCAGCGGCGCCCGGCACACGTAGGCCATGGCGGCCATCGCCGGGGTGATCTCCGGGTTGCGGATCAGGGCCAGCGCGTCGGCCACGGTGGCGTCCGGGGGCAGGATCACGGGCTCCGGCGACATGAGGCCGCCGGCGGTGGCCGCGTCGTAGGTGAGCAGGGTGCGGACGTCCTCGGCCTCCTCCGGCTCCATCCGCTCCAGGATGGTCTCGGCCATCGCGGGTTCGAGTTCGGCGATCAGGTCGGCGGCGTCGTCGGGGTCCATCTCCTCCAGGACGTCGGCGGCGCGCTCGGTGTCCATGGCCGCGATGACCGCCACCTGCTCGGATTCCGGCAGCTCCTCGAGCGCCTCGGCCAGCACCTCGTCGTCCAGCGCCGCCACGACCGCGGCCCGGCGGGCCGGGGTCATGTCGTGCAGCTCCTTGGCCACGTCGGCGGGCCGCATGTCGGCGAACCGAGCCAGCAGCTGCTCGGTGTCCTGGGTGGCGGCGATGAAGAAGTTGGGCACTTCGTTCCAGTCGACGATCGTCACGTGCCCCCGCGAGAACGGACGCCGCCCCGCCGTCGCCTTCAGGGCGACCTCCGCGACCACCCATTCGTGGCTGCGCTCCTGCTGGATCGCGATGTCGTAGATCGTCTCCGGCGCGGCCTGGCCGGGCCGGTTCACCCGGGTGTCGAAGAGGTCGTCGACGATGAGCCGCTCCTGCTCGCGGCGTTCGAAGCGCCGGGTGTTCACCACGCCGGCGATGATGACCTGCTGGGCGTCGATGCTGTGCACCCGCACGATCGGCAGGAACACCCGCCGGCGGGCGAACAGCTCGACGACCAGGCCCTTGACGCGGGGCGCGCGCTGGTTGGCCCGGTTCTGCACGACGACGTCGCGCACCTTGCCCACCTGGTCGCCGCCGGAGTCCAGGACGGGCAGGTTGAGGATGCGCGAGACGAAGATCGCCGAGGAGGAACCGACCACAGGTGGAGGGTACCGTCCGGTCGCGGCGGGTGTCCGAGCCGCGCGACTACGTTGCCTCGGGATCGTAGGCGATCACCCGCAGCGGCTCCGAGGACGCCGGGTCGGGTTGCGCGGCGGCCGTCCCGCCCGCGTCGGCACCGGCGGCGTCCGGCCCCGGGTGGGCGGCCGCACGGCTCTCCGAGCGGGCGCCCTCGATGCCCTCCCGGACGCCGCCCAGCCCCTCGGTCGCCTCCGCGCCGACCGACCGGAACTCGTCGCGGATCGCGAGCAGGTCGTCCTTCTCCTCCGCGCTCAGGAGGTGGCGGGCGACGAAGTTCTTGGGGTTGAGGTCCGACAGCCGCACGTTGTCCCACTCCGGGCCGAGTTCGGCCCGCAACTGGCCGCGGGCGTCGTTGCCGATCTTGCGCAGGTGAGCGATGACCCTCGCCGCCTTGCGCGCGAACTCGGGCAGCTTCTCCGGGCCGAACAGGATCATGGCCAGGACAGCCAGAACGGTGATCTCGGTCCAGTTGAAGTCGATCATCGCGCGCTTTCGGCCGCGGTCAGAGGCCCGCGGCGTCCAACAGGGCGACGAACGTGGCGGCCTCCTGCGGGCTGGCCGGCTTCAGCGGACGCCGCAGGCCGCCGACCGCGAACCCCCGCGCGGCCAGGCCGGCCTTGACCAGCATGCAGCCCTGGGTGGCGAAGACGCCCGTGTAGACGGCGAGAAGGTCCCGGTGCAGCTGGAGGGCCCGACCGGTGTCCCCCGCCACGAACGCGTCGATGAGTTCCCGCGTGCGGGCGCCGGTGAAGTGCGTCGAGGTGCCGACCACCCCGACGCCGCCCACGGAGAGCAGCGGCAGCGTCATCGCGTCGTCGCCGGAGTAGTAGGCCAGGTCGGTCTCGGCCATCACCTTCGCCGACGACACGATGTCGCCCTTGGCGTCCTTGACGGCGACGATGCGCGGGTGCGCGGCCAGCGCGATGATGACGTCTTCGGGGATCGGGATGCCGGACCGGCCCGGGATGTCGTACAGCATGACGGGCAGCTCGGTGGCGTCCGCGACCATCATGAAGTGCTCGTAGAGCGCGTCCTTGGGCGGCTTGCTGTAGTAGGGGGTGACGACCAGCAGACCGTCGCAGCCGGCCTCGACGGCGTCGTGGCACCGGGAGATGGTGGCCGCCGTCTCGTTGGTGCCGACGCCGGCCAGCACCTGCGCCCGGTCGCCGACCGCCTCCTTGACGGCCTTCAGGAGCGCCAGCTTCTCCGCGTCGTTCGTGGTCGGCGACTCGCCGGTCGTGCCGTTGATGACGAGCGCGTCGTTCCGCATCTCGTCGACCAGGTAGGCCGCGAGGCGCTTCGCCTCATCCAAGTCGATGGAGCCGTCCGGCGCGAAGGGCGTCACCATGGCCGTGAGAACGCGGCCGAACACAGCATCAGGCATGCGGCCCATCCTAGGCCCTGCCCCCGGGCTAACCCCGCTTGATCACGACGAGGGGGTCGCCGTCGCGGACCGTGTCGCCCGGCTTGACGACGATGTCGGTCACCACGCCGGCCACCTCGGCGAGCACCGGGATCTCCATCTTCATGGAGTCGAGCACCAGCAGTTCGTCGCCGGCTTCGACCCGCTCACCCAGTTCGACCGAGACGCTGAGGACGGAGGCGACGAGCTCCGCGGTAACCGTGTGACCCATGCCGGCAACCTTAACGGGTTCGGATACGCTGATCCGCGTGAATCCAGCACCGAAGACGCCCCCCGCGCAGCGCTCGTCCCACCTCGCGTCGTGGGAGTTCGCGGAGACGTTCGTCCCGCTCGACGAGCACGCCCACGCCGCCCGGCGGGCGTCCGCCGAACTCGGTGTCGAGCCGATCAGCACCGGCGGCGCGGCGCTGCTCACGCTGCTGGCCCGGCTGGTCGGGGCCCGCGCAGCGGTGGAGGTCGGTACCGGTGCCGGCGTGAGCGGGCTGGCGCTGCTGGAGGGCCTGACCCACGACGGCATCCTGACCAGCATCGACACCGAGCCCGAACATCAGCAGGTCGCGCGGAAGCTGTTCCTCGGCGCCGGGTTCCCCGCCCGGCGGGCGCGGCTGATCGCGGGCGGCGCCCTGAACGTGCTGCCCAAGCTGAGCGACGGCGCCTACGACCTCGTGTTCGTGGACGGAGACCCCCTGGAGACCGTCGAGTACGTCGCGCAGGCCGGGCGCTTGCTGCGGCCCGCCGGGGTGCTGGTCGTCAACCACGCGCTGGTGGGCGGCCGCATCGCCGACGCCGCCAACGAGGACGACGACGTCATCATCATGCGCGAGGTGCTCGAGGCCGTGCAGACGATGGAGGAGTTCAAGCCGCTGCTGCTGCCGGTCGGCGACGGGCTGCTGATCGCCTCCCGCACCTGATCGGCCCGGACGCCCCGCCACTCGGGCCGCGTCCGGCCCGCCGCACGACAGACGAACCGGCCCCGGGGATCACCCCGGGGCCGGTTGTGCCGTGTGGTGCCGCTACTGGGCGCGGACCCGCATCCCCTTGGGAACGACGGTGATGCCGCCTTCGGAGACGTAGAAGCCGCGGGCCAGGTCGGCGTCGCGGTTGACGCCGACTTCGGCGCCGTCCTCGACCACAACGTTCTTGTCCAGGATGGCGCGGCGGATGACGGAGTTCCGGCCCACCCTGATGTTGTTGAAGAGAACCGACTCCTCGACCTTGGCCCACTTGTCGATCATGACGTTCGGGCTGAGCACCGACCGGTCGACGTCGCCGCCGGAGATGATGCAGCCGGCGGACACGATCGAGTCCTCCGCGGTGCCGCGCAGCGTGAACTTCGCCCCCGGCAGCTGCGGCTGGTGGGTGAAGATCGGCCACTTGCGGTTGTACAGGTTGAACTCGGGCTCGACGCTCACCAGGTCCATGTGGGCCAGGTGGTAGGCATCGATGGTGCCCACGTCGCGCCAGTAGTTGCGGTCCTTCTCCGTCGAACCGGGGACGTCGTTCATGGTGAAGTCGTAGACCCACGCCGTGCCCTTGTTCACGAAGTAGGGCACCACGTTGCCGCCCATGTCGTGCTTGCTGGTCTCGTCGGCGGCGTCGGCCGTCAGGCAGTCGACGAACGGCTGGCGCGTGAAGATGTAGTTCCCCATCGAGGCGAACGACTCGTCCGGGCTGTCGGGCAGCCCCGGCGGGTCGGCCGGCTTCTCCAGGAACTGGTTCATCTTGCCGTCGGCGGCGGCGTCGATGATGCCGAACGCGGACGCCTCGGAGCGCGGCACCCGGATGCCGGCGACGGTGCACTCGGCGCCACTGGCGATGTGCGCCTGCAGCATCGCGTCGACGTCCATCCGGTAGATGTTGTCGGCGCCGAACACCACGACGTAGTCGGGCTGCTCGTCGTTGATCAGGTTCATCGACTGGTAGATCGCGTCGGCGGAGCCCTGGTACCAGCTCTTGCCGGTGCGCTGCTGGGCCGGCACCGGGGTGACGTAGCTGCCCAGCAGGGTCGAGAACCGCCAGGTCTGGGAGATGTGGCGGTCGAGGGAGTGCGACTTGTACTGGGTGAGCACGGCGATCGCGGTCAACCGCGAGTTCGCCATGTTGGACAGCACGAAGTCGATGAGGCGGTAGGTGCCACCGAAGGGCACCGCGGGCTTGGCCCGGTCGGCGGTGAGGGGCATCAGGCGCTTGCCCTCGCCACCGGCCAGGACGATCGAGAGGACATTCGGTCGGTCTGACATGACAAAGAACCTAGTGCGCCACGGTGCCCCCCGCCACCAGATGCCCAAATAGTCACCCGAAGTTGACGCCCGATCCCGTCCCACCCCCGTCGACACGATCCGCGGCACCGTTCGGACACGCGAGCCACCTCGACCACGGTTGCCACCGGTGGCCGTTTCGGGGTTCCGGACGCCGTCACTGTGGAACGATCCGGGTATGCGCGTATCGATTCTCACCCGGGAATACCCCCCGTTCATCTACGGCGGCGCCGGCGTTCACGTCGGACAGCTCGTCCCCCAGCTCCGCAAGTTCGTCGATTCCGTGGACGTCCAGGCCATGGGCGAGCCGCGCGAGGGCGCGACCGCGCACCCCGAGACGTTCCCGCCCGGCGCCAACGCGGCGCTGCGCACCGTCGGCACCGATGTGGCGATGACCGCGGCCACCCCGGAGGTCGACGTCGTGCACGCCCACACCTGGTACGCCTGCTTCTCCGGCATCCTGACCAAGCACTTCCAGGACATCCCGCTCGTGGTGACCGCCCACTCGCTGGAGCCGGACCGCCCCTGGAAGGTCGAGCAGCTCGGCGGCGGCTACCGCGTCTCCAGCTGGGTCGAGAAGACCGCCTACGCCGAGGCCGACGCCGTGATCGCCGTCTCCGCCGCGATGATCCAGAACATCCAGAACGCCTACCCGTTCGTCGAGCGGGAGCGCATCCACGTGGTGAAGAACGGCATCGACCCCGAGGAATTCAAGCCGGATCACAACACCGACGTGATCGAGTCGCTCGGCGTCGACCTCAACAAGCCCATCGTCACCTTCGTGGGCCGCATCACCCGACAGAAGGGCATGATCCACCTGGTGCGCGCCGCCCAGATGTTCGACCCCGACACCCAGCTGCTGCTGCTGGCCGGCGCCCCCGACACCCCCGAGATCGCCGCCGAGTTCGACAAGGCCTTCGGCGAGCTCAACGCGGTCCGCTCGGGCGTCACCTGGGTGCAGGAGATGCTGCCGCGCGCCTCGGTCCGCCAGGTGCTCACCCACTCCACGGTGTTCGCGTGCCCGTCCATCTATGAGCCGCTCGGCATCGTGAACCTCGAGGCCATGGCCTGTGAGACCCCCGTTGTGGCCAGCGCGGTCGGCGGCATCCCCGAGGTCGTCGTCGACGGCGAGACCGGCCTGCTGGTGCCCTACGACCCGAAGCGCGCCGGCGACGCCGCGTTCATCGCGAACTTCGAGCGCGAGTTCGCCGACAAGGTCAACCGCATCACGCGCGATCCCGAACTGGGCAAGGCCATGGGCAAGGCGGGCCGCGAGCGCTGCATCGCCGAGTTCAGCTGGGAGAAGATCGCCCAGGAGACCGTGGCCGTCTACGAGGCCGCGATCGCCCACCACGCCGCCGCGAAGAAGTAGCGTCCGGGCAAACGACCGCCGGCTCCGGGAGCGATCCCGGAGCCGGCGCTTTGTGGGTGGAACCGCCTCGGGTGAGGCGGTGTGGGTGGACCGTCAGCCGACGACGGCCTTCAACGCCTCGAGGAGTTCGGTCGCCTCGGCTGCGGTCATCTCGATCACGAGCCGTCCACCGCCCTCGGCGGGGATCCGCATCGCGATCACCCGGGATTCCTTGGCGACCTCGATCGGTCCGTCACCTGTACGCGGCTTCATCGCTGCCATCGCGCTACCTCATTCTCCGCGCCCGGGGGCGCTCGCTGCTGTGCTGACGGCGTCCATTATCGCAGACGCTCCCAACCGGCCCGCGCGGGACCGCACCGCGCGCCGCCCTCAGCCGCCCCGGGGCCAGTCGGCCCAGACCGACGTGGGTGTCTCGGCCGGGGCCGGCCAGGACGCCGCGGGCGCCCAGTCGGCGTCCCACTGGGCGGCGGCCCGGGCGAGCAGGCGGTCCACCTGGGTCCGGGAGTAGCCACGAGGCCGGACGGCGAAGCGGGCGGTGCGGAGGTCGTCGGGCACCAGCGGCCGGTCGGGAAGTTCCGGCAGGTACTCGTCGACGACGGGCTCGGGCAGTTCGCCGAAGCGGCCCGCCCCGGCGAAGGCGGCACCGAGCAGTACGAGGGCGGCCATCACGGCGAACACCCCCAGGATGAACCACTGGTCGGGGGTCGTCACGGCGTCCGCCGGCTGTGGGTGGCGAGGTGGGCGACGGCCTCCTCGACGTCGTCGGTGACGAGGTAGAGGTTCCGGTCGTCGGGGCTGATGAAGCCCTGGCCTTCGCTCTCGGTGGCCAGCCAGTCGAGGAGGCCCCGCCAGTAGCCCGAGCCGTACAGCACGACCGGGAAGTTGGTGATCTTGCGGGTCTGCACCAGCGTGAGCACCTCGAACAACTCGTCGAAGGTGCCGAAGCCGCCCGGGAACGCGACGAAGCCCTGGGCGTACTTGAGGAACATGACCTTGCGGACGAAGAAGTAGCGGAAGTTGATGCCGAGGGTCACGTACCGGTTCATCTCGTCCTCGAAGGGCAGCTCGATGACCAGCCCGACCGACGTTCCGCCGGCGCGGTGGGCGCCCTTGTTGGCGGCCTCCATGATGCCGGGGCCGCCGCCGGTGATCGTGGCGAACCCGGCCCGGGCGAGCGCCGCGCCCAGTTCCACGGCGGCCTCGTAGTTGGGGGTGCCGGGCGGGGTGCGCGCCGACCCGAAGACGCTGATCGCAGGGCCGACCTCGGCGAGGGTGCCGAAGCCGTCGACGAACTCGGACTGGATGCGCAACACCCGCCACGGGTCGGCGTGCACCCAGTCGGTGTCGCCGCGCGACTGCAGCAGCCGCTGGTCGGTCGTGGTGGGCAGCACCTGGTCGCGCCGCCGGGTCACCGGACCCGCGTGCTGCTTCCGCTTGGCCATGGCCGCAGCCTAATCGAGCCCGCCGCCGTCACCCGAGCCAGCGGGTCAGGGCGTCCCGGCAGGCGTAGAGGTCGGCGATCGGGCAGAACTCGTCGTCGGTGTGCGCCAGCGCCGGATCGCCGGGGCCGTAGTTGACGGCGGGGACGCCGAGGGCGGAGAAGCGGGCCACGTCCGTCCAGCCGTACTTGGCCCGCGGCGTCCCCCCGACGGCCTCGATGAACGCGCGGGCCGCGGGGCGGTCGAGCCCCGGACGGGCGGCCGGCGAGAAGTCGGTGTAGTGCAGGTCGTAGCCGGCGAAGACCTCCGCGACGTGCGCGCGGGCGTCCGCCTCGTCGCGATCGGGCGCGAAACGGAAGTTGATGGCGATGGTGCACCGGTCGGGGATGGTGTTGAGCGCCACTCCCCCGCGGATGTCGACGGCGTTGAGGCCCTCGCGGTACTCCAGGCCGTCCACCCACACGGACTCGCGCGGGCGGTACGCCGCGAGGCGGGCCAGCACCGGCGCGGCATCGTGGATCGCGTTGTGGCCCAGCCACGCGCGCCCCGAGTGGGCGGTACGGCCGGTGGTGGTGATCTCGAAGCGGCTGGTGCCCTGGCAGCCGCCCTCCACGACGGCGCCCGTGGGCTCCATGAGAACGGCGAAGTCGGCGGCCAGGATGCCGGGGTTGACCCGGGCGACCCGGCCCAGGCCGTTGAGGTCGCCGGCGACCTCCTCGTGGTCGTAGAAGATCCAGGTCACGTCGTGCCGGGGGGCGGTGAGCGCGGCGGCCAGGCCGAGCGCCACCGCGACGCCACCCTTCATGTCGCAGCTGCCCCGGCCGTACACCCGGTCGCCGTCCAGGCGGCTGGGCAGGTTGCCCTTCACCGGCACGGTGTCGAGGTGGCCGGCGATCGCGACCCGGGTGGCCCGGCCCAGTTCGGTGCGGGCGACGACGGCGTCCCCGTCGCGCCACACGGTCAGGTGGGGGCAGGCCCGCAGCGCCGCCTCGACGGCGTCCGCCAACGCCCGCTCGTTCCCGCTGACCGACTCGATGTCGACGATCGTGCGCAGCAGGTCGGGCGGCTCGGCGGCCAGGTCCAGGGTCATGGGTTTCACCCTAGCGCCGGGCCCCGGACGCCCCCGCGGGGCTGTCGGAGGGGGTCGGTAGGCTGGCGGCCATGACTCGCACCGCCTGGGCCTGGGGTTTGGCCACCGTCGCTTCGTCCGGTTCCGTCCTCGACGTCTGGTACCCAGACCCGCGGCTCGACGGCGAGCCCACCGACTCGGCCCCGCAGGAACTCGGCGCCCTGGCCGGCCCCGATCCGGTGCGCCGGGTCGAGCGCACGCTCGTGCTCACCCGCATCGACCTGGACGCCAACCCCGTCGACGCCGCGGACGCCTACCTGCGGCTCCACCTGCTGTCGACGCGCCTGGCCCAGCCCCGCACGATCAACCTCGACGGCATCTTCGGCGTGCTGGCCAACGTGGTGTGGACCTCGGCCGGCCCGTGCGCGGTCGACACCTTCGACGCCGTCCGGCCCGTGCTGCGGGCCGCCCACGGCCACGTGACGGTGTTCGGCGTCGACAAGTTCCCGCGGATGGTCGACTACGTGCTCCCCGCCGGGGTGCGCATCGCGGACGCCGACCGCGTCCGCCTGGGTGCCCACCTCGCCGAGGGCACCACCGTGATGCACGAGGGCTTCGTCAACTTCAACGCGGGCACGCTCGGGGCGTCCATGGTCGAGGGCCGCATCTCCGCCGGGGTGGTCGTCGGCGACGGCTCCGACGTGGGCGGTGGCGCGTCGATCATGGGCACGCTGTCCGGCGGCGGCAAGGAGCAGATCACCATCGGCGAGCGGTGCCTGCTGGGCGCGAACTCCGGCGTCGGCATCTCGCTGGGGGACGACTGCGTCGTCGAGGCGGGCCTGTACGTGACCGCCGGCACCAAGATCGCCCTGCCGGACGGGCGCGTCGTCAAGGGCGCCGATCTGTCCGGGGTGGACGGCCTGCTGTTCCTCCGGAACTCCACCACCGGCGCCGTCGAGGCCCGGCCGCGCCAGGGCCAGCAGGTCGAGCTGAACGCCGCCCTGCACGCCAACTAGGACGCCATGCGCCGACTCCGCGCCTGGCTGGTGATCCTGGGGGTGCTGCTCCTGGCGGGGCTGACCCTGGGCGGCACGGTCGTCTACTACACGGTGCAGCGCGAGCCGCTGCCCTGGGCGAGCAGCTGCACGGCCCGGGTGGGCGCCGACTCGGTGCGGCTCGAACCGGCCCAGTTCCGCAACGCGGCCATCATCGCGGGGGTCGCCGCCCGGCGGGGGCTGCCGCCGCAGGCCGTCACCATCGGGCTGGCGACCGCGCTGCAGGAGTCCGGGCTGCGCAACCTCGACTACGGCGACCGCGACTCGCTCGGCTTGTTCCAGCAGCGGCCCTCGCAGGGCTGGGGCACCGAGGCCCAGATCATGGACCCCCACTACGCCGCCAACGCGTTCTTCGCCGCGATGGTGAAGGAGGTCGAGAACTGGCAGACCATGCACGTCGGCGACGTGGCCCAGGCCGTTCAGCGCAGCGGGTTCCCCGACGCCTACGACAAGCACATCCCGGCCGCGGAGACGCTGGCCGGCGCCCTCACCGGCACCGCGCCGGCGGCCCTCACCTGTGCGATCGCCGACCTGCGGGCCGGGGACGCCGCGGGGCTGGCGTCCGCCCTCGGCAAGACCCTGCCGACGACGTCGGCGGTGAAGCGGACCGGGGCGACGGTCACGGTCGCCGCCCCGAACCCGGTCGCCGCCTGGTCGGCCGCCGCGATCGCGGTGGCGCACGCGCAGGCGTACGGCGTCCGGGCCGTCTCGGTCGACGGGCGCACCTGGCGCAACGCCTGGCCGCTGCCGGGCGGCTGGGACGCCGGCGGTGCCGCCGGCACCACCGTCACGATCAGCCTCGGCTGACCCGGCCTCAGGCGAGCTGCGCCAGGCGGCGGACCGCCTCGGCGACGCGCTCGTCGGACGCCGTGAGCGCGATCCGCACGTGCCGGGCGCCGGCGGCGCCGTAGAAGTCGCCGGGCGCGACCAGGATGCCCAGCTCGGCCAGGGCGGCGACCGTGGCCCGGCTGTCCTCGTCGCGGGACGCCCACAGGTACAGCGACCCCTCGGAGTGGTCGATGCGGAAGCCGGCCCGCTCGAGGGCCGGCCGCAGCACCTCGCGGCGGCGGCGGTAGCGGTCGCGCTGCTCCTCGACGTGGGCCTGGTCGCCGAGCAGGGCCACCATGGCGTCCTGGACCGGCCCGGGCACCATCATCCCGGCGTGCTTGCGGACATCGAGCAACTCGGTGACGACGGCCGCGTCGCCCGCCACCCAGCCGGCCCGGAAGCCGGCCACGTTCGAGCGTTTCGACAGCGACATGACCGCCAGCAGGCCGGTGTGGTCGCCGCCGCACACCGCGTCGTCGAGCACCGAGACCGGCTCGGCGTCCCAGGCGAACTCGCCGTAGCACTCGTCGGAGGCGAGCACGGCGCCGGCCGCACGGGCGGCGTCCACCCAGGCGGCGGTGGCGGCCCGGTCGAGGATCGCCCCGTGCGGGTTGGCGGGCGAGTTGATCCAGATGAGGCGGGGCCGGACGCGCGCCACGTCCGCCGGGTCGTCGGAGGGCACCGGATCGGCGCCGGCCAGCCGGGCGCCCACCTCGTAGGTCGGGTAGGCCGTCGTCGGGAACATCACCGCCTCGCCCGGGCCGACACCCAGCAGGGTCGGCAGCCAGGCGACGAGCTCCTTGGTCCCGATGACGGGCAGCACCGCGCGGTCGGTCAGCCCGGACGCCCCCCAGCGGCGCTCCAGGTAGCCGCGGATCGCGGCCCGCAGCGCCGGCGTCCCCCAGGTCGTCGGGTAGCCCGCCCAGGAGGTTGCGGACGCCGCGAGCGCGTCGACGGCGACCTGCGGCACGGGGTCGACCGGGGTGCCGACCGACAGGTCGCACAGCCCGCCCGGGTGGGCGGCGGCCCGCGCGCGGGCGTCCGCGATGGTGTCCCAGGGGAAGTCGGGCAGGCGGGCGCTGAGCGGTGCGGTCATGCGGGCTCCTGGCAGGGAGTAGGTTCTGGGTCACTGTAGCCGGGGGCGGATCGGAGGACGGGTGTGACGGACGCGGTGGACCGGCTGCTGCCCGGCCTGCGGGCCGGCGAACGGGTGACGCTGCTGGCCGCGACGGACGCCGGCCCGGCGGAGGTGCTCGGGTTCGTCACCGCGGTGGACGCCGAGACGCTCGCCGTCCTCGACCGGCGCGGGACCAGCCACCGGGTGCCGCGGGCCGCGGTGCGGGCCGCGAAACGGCTGGGCGTGGCCCGCGGGCGCGACCCGCTCGCGACCCCGCGCCGGCTGCTCGACGACCTGGCCGCGCGCGCGGGGGCGTCCGGGACGCCGTACGTCGCACGCATCAGCGACCTGCTGGCGGGGCTGGAGCCGCCGGCGGCCGTGCCGCCGTGGGGGCCGGTCGCCGAGTTCGCCGGGGTCGTGGCGCGCTGTGAGGGCGAGTGGGTGACGCTGACCGACGCCGGTCCGGACGCCGCCCGGCAAGCCGCCTGGTGGGCGACGCGGATGGGGGCCCGCAGCGTCCAGGTGCGCACCGACGATCCGGCGGTGGCCGCCGAACTCACCGCGGCCGGGTTCCGGCCGCTGTCCTGATCGGGGGGCCACGCAATCCGGGCCTCAGTCGCCGGTCTCGGGGGTCTTCTTGCGCGCCCGTGCCGCCTCGAGGGCGATCGGGTTGGTGCACACGGTGGGCTGCAGGGTGTTGTAGTGCCAGAAGTAGGGCACGCTCCGAACCAGCTGCCCGTCCTTCCAGAACTCCCGGTCGTAGCGAATGTCGAAACCGTTGGCCGATTCCTGGGCGACGCAGTCGGGGCTGTCGTCCTCGGCCGGCTCGCCCGTCACGTCGACGGCGTTGGTGATGCGGGTGTTGGCCTGCTTCACCTCGTAGACCTTTGTCGACCAGATGCGCACGGTGACGGTGCCCTCGGTGCCCGGCTTGCCGGTCGTCCAGGCCTGCAGCAGCACGGCGTAGGGGCTGTCGTTGCGGAACTTCAGGTCGACGTCCGGCCAGGACAAGGTCGCCTCGCGGCCCTTGGGGTACCGGCTGAAGTAGAGCGAGTGCGGCTTGTGCTCCACGTCCTCCAGCCCGGCGAAGAACACCGCGTTGTAGAGGGTCGTGGTGATCTGAGACAGACCGCCGCCGAGCTGGATCGTCTCCTGCCCGTTCATGATGCCGAAACCGGCGGCCCAGCCCTTCGCCGCGGTGCGCTCGCCCCCCATCGCGTCGTTCATGCTGAACGTCTCGCCGGGCTTGATCAGCTTGTTGTTGAGCAGGGCGGCCGCCTTGGGGATGTTGACGTAGCGGTAGGGGTGAGTACCAGGGAACACGGTCGTGAACTCGCCGGTGATCTCCTTCACGCCGGCGGCCTCGGCGGCCGCGGTGTCGAAGGCGGGCGGCACCTCGCCGAACGTCAGGGCGACCGTGCGATCGGCGCCCGCCCGAGTGAGCGCGGGGAGGACGGCCCGGGCGAGGGCGTCCGGGGTGACGCCGGTGCCGGGCACCGACGGGACGACGACCGGCTTGCCGTCGGAGATCTTCACGGTGGCGTCGACGGGGGCCTTGGCGCCCAGGGTCGCGAGCTGGGTCGTGGCGCGGCTCGCCAGGGCCGCCGGGTTCAGCACCGGTTGCAGGACGCCGTCACGCGCCTCGAACGTCAGGGCCTGCGCGACGACGTCGGGGCCGAGCTGGGCCGTCTTGCCGCCGGCGGTCAGGGTCACGGGACCCGCGACGGCCGGTTTCGCGACGGCGTCGAGCACCTGCTGGGCCTCGGCGGTGGTGACGGCCGGCGGGGTGATGGTCACCGGCAGGTCGATCGCGCCGGCGGCGGGCCAGACGGCAAGGACGGCGTCCGCGGCCTCGGCGGTGCGGAGCGTCCGGCCCTCGACGCCGGGGGTCAGCCGCGGGGTCGCGCCGTCGTAGACCAGTGACGCGTCGGTGGGGGTCCGGTCGGACGCCGCCAGCTCGGCCAGCTCGGCGGCCAGCGGCGCCGGGTCGGCGCGGACGACCGGGTCGTGCGCCCGCCCCCCGGCCAGCGCGGCGATCATGTCGAGCGGGTTCGCGGACTTCCGCCCGCCCGCGGCGGCCACCGAGGCGGCGTGGTCGACGCGGAGGCCGAGCTCGGCCGGCGTCCGCGTCGCGGTGAGGTCCCCGGCCCGCAGTTCCACGGGGGCCTCGGCCCGCGCGGCCAGCCCCTCGGCGAGCCGGGCCTCGGCGTCCGCGGGGGTGAGGCCGCCGACGTCGACGCCGGCGATGGTGGTGCCCGTCGGCAGCGTGTTGCCGGTCAGCGCGAAGCCGGCGCCGTAGAGGACGCCCAGGCCGGCCACCAGGCCGGCGGCAGCGAGGCCCAGGGTGCGGCGGCGTCCGCGGTGGGGGCGGGGGGTGGCCCCGGGCTCGTCCGCGGCGCCGGGCGCGGGCGACGCCGGCACCGGGGGCTGGACGGGCTGGTCGGCGGTCACGGCGGCTCCTGCTCTGCGGTGGGGTCGAGCCCATGGTAGGCGCCCCGGCGGACGCGCCAGGGGCGGCCCGGCTCAGCCGGACCGCCCCTGGCGCGATCGAAGGGCGACCGGACGCCGCGGCGTCCGGCCCCTGGGTCACTTCACCAGAGCCCGGGCCTTCTCGGCGACGGCCTCGGCCGTGACGCCGAACTCCTTGTAGAGGATGCCGGCCGCGGCGGACGCGCCGAAGTGGTCGACGCCGATCGCCTCGGTGTTGGCGCCGAGGAGATCCTTCCACCCAACGGTCACGCCGGCCTCGACGACGACCTTCGGCAGGTCGGCGGGGAGCACCTCGGCCTGGTAGGCCGCGTCCTGCGCCTTGAACCACTCGACGCAGGGCATCGACACGACCCGGGCGGCGATGCCGTCGGCGGCCAGTTGCTCGGCGGCCTTGACCGCCAGCTCCAGCTCCGAGCCGGTGCCCACCAGGACGACCTGGGGATCGGCGACGTCCTTCAGCACGTAGCCGCCCTTGGCGACCCCCTCGGCCGGCGCGAAGCCGGAGCCCTCGGAGCGATCGTAGGTCGTCATGTTCTGGCGCGACAGGATGAGGGCCGCGGGGCGGTTCGTGGTGCGCAGGATCTGCGCCCAGGCCTGCGCGGTCTCGTTGGCGTCGCCGGGACGCACCACGTCGAGGTTCGGCATGAGCCGCAGGCTCATCACGTGCTCGATCGGCTGGTGGGTCGGGCCGTCCTCGCCGACGCCGATCGAGTCGTGCGTCCACACGAAGGTGGTCGGCACGTGCGACAGGGCGGCCAGGCGCGGGGTCGTCCGCATGTAGTCGGAGAACACCAGGAAGGTGCCGCCGTACACGCGGCTGAGGCCGTCCATCGTGATGGCGTTCAGGATGTTGCCCATGGCGTGCTCGCGGATGCCGAAGTGCAGCGTCCGGCCGCCGACGGCGCCGGTGAAGTCGTGCGAGCTGCGCTCGGCGGGCAGGAACGACTTCACGCCGGCCATCGTCGTGTTGTTCGAGCCGGCGAGGTCGGCCGAGCCGCCCCACAGCTCCGGCACCGCGGTCGCCAGGGCGGTCAGCACCTTGCCGGACGCCGCCCGCGTCGCCATCGAGCCCGGCTCGAAGACCGGCAGCGCGGCCTCGAAGCCCTCGGGCATCTTCTTGGCCAGGATGCGGTCGAGCATCGCCGCACGCTCGGGCTCGGCGGCCCGCCACGCCTGGTAGCGGGGCTCCCACTCCGCCTTCGCCGCGGCGGCGCGGTCGGCGGCGTTCTTGCGGGTGTAGGCGACGACGTCGTCGTCGATGGCGAACGGGACGTCCTCGAAGCCGAGCGCGGCCTTGAGGGCCGAGATCTCGGCGGTGCCCAGGGCCGAACCGTGGACGGAGTGGTCGCCCTGCTTGTTCGGCAGCGGCCAGCCGATGATCGTCGTGACCTTGATGAAGTGCGGCTTGTCGGTGATCGCCTTGGCCTTCTCGATGATGGCGAAGAGCTCGGCGACCTTCTCCTCGTAGGTGGTGAAGCCGTTGGTGAAGTCGACGTGGTAGGTGTCCCAGCCGTAGGCGTCGTAGCGGGCCTGAACGTCCTCGGAGAACGCGATCTTGGTGTCGCCCTCGATCGAGATGCGGTTGTCGTCGTAGATCAGGAAGAGGTTGCCCAGGTTCTGGGTGGCCGCGAGCGAGGACGCCTCGGACGCCACACCCTCCTGCATGCAGCCGTCGCCGGCGATCGCGTACACGTAGTGGTCGAACACCGAGGTGCCCGGCTCGGCCGACGGGTCGAACAGCTCGCGGCTGCGGCGCGCGCTCATCGCGAAGCCGACGGCGTTGGCCACGCCCGCGCCGAGCGGGCCGGTCGTGCACTCGACGCCCTTGGTCCAGCCGAACTCGGGGTGGCCCGGGGTCAGCGACCCCCAGGTGCGCAGGGCCTGGAGGTCGGCCATTTCGAGGCCGTAGCCGGCCAGGAACAGCTGCGCGTACTGGGTCATCGAGCTGTGGCCCGCCGAGAGCACGAAGCGGTCACGCCCCAGCCAGCGGTCGTCGGAGGGGTCGCCGTTCATGACCTTCTGGTAGAGCAGGTAGGCGATCGGGGCCAGGGAGATGGCCGTACCGGGGTGGCCGTTGCCGACCTTCTGGACGGCGTCCGCAGCGAGGACCCGAGCCGTGTCGACGGCCTTGGCGTCCAGATCGGTCCAGGTGAAATCGGTCATGAAATGCCTCTCAACGTTGGGAAACCGTGACTGGACCTCAGGCTAGGGCCAAGCCATCGGCGTCCGGCCCCGCTTGCCGAGGATTGCCGCGGGAAGCGGAGCCGATCGCCCCCCCGCCACCGATCCGCCGATCCCCCCGCCACCGATCCGCTCCGGTTGCCGCGATCCGCTCCGGCTACAGCGGCAGCCGACCGCGCAAAGCGGAGCCGATCCGATCCCCCGCCCCGCAGACCGCCCCCCCCCCCACCGATCCGCTCCGGCTGCCGCGATCCGCTCCGGCTACAGCGGCAGCCGACCGCGCAAAGCGGAGCCGATCCGATCCCCCGCCCCGCAGACCGCCCCCCCCCGCCACCGATCCGCTCCGGCTGCCGCGATCCGCTCCGGCTACAGCGGCAGCCGACCACAGGAAGCGGAGCCGATCGCATCCGCGGCGGCGTCCGGGCCCGCCGAACGAAGTGAACTGTGACCCATCCGACAGAGGTGCGCGCAATACCCCGTGGGGTATACACTGATGTCACCCACCACGGACCACAAGAAGGGTGTTCTCGATGAGGAGATTGGTGATCCTCGGGGCCGGTACGGCCGGCACGATGGTCGCGAACAAGCTGCGGGCGAAGTACACGCCCGCGGAGTTGGACATCACGATCGTCGACCAGGACGACCAGCACCACTACCAGCCCGGCTACCTGTTCCTGCCCTTCGGGCAACTGGCCCCGGGGCAGATCGTCCGCTCGCGGCACTCGTTCATCCCGGACGGCGTCAACCTGCTGCTGTGCGGCGTCCAGCGCGTCGACGCCGAGGCCAAGCAGGTCCACCTGCGCAACGGGGGCCTCCTCGACTACGACACGTTGATCATCGCGACGGGCGTTCAGGCCCGCCCCGAGGCGACCCCCGGGGGCGTCGGCCCCGAGTACGGCAAGAGCGTGCACAACTTCTACGACCTGGAGGCCGCCGAGCGACTCCAGGAGGCGATGCGCACCTTCCAGGGCGGACGCCTCGTCGTCCACATCACCGACGTGCCGTTCAAGTGCCCGGTCGCGCCGCTGGAGTTCACGTTCCTGGCCGACGCGTACTTCAAGGACAAGAAGATCCGCAAGAAGGTCGACATCGTCTTCGTGACCCCGCTCGACGGCGCCTTCACCAAGCCCGTGGCCTCCCGCGAACTGGCCGACGCCCTCAAGAAGCGCAACGTCACGCTCGAGACCGACTTCGCGATCGCCGAGATCGACAACGAGCGCAAGGAGATCGTCAGCTTCGACGACCGCCGCATCCCGTTCGACCTGCTGGTCACGGTGCCGCTCAACATGGGCCCGGACTACATCGCGGAGTCGGGGCTGGGCGACGACCTGAACCTGGTGCCCTGCGACCAGGGCACGATGCGCGCACTGGCGCACCCCGACATCTTCGTCCTCGGCGACGGCGGCACCCTGCAGACCTCCAAGGCCGGCTCGGTGGCCCACTTCCAGGTCGACATCTTCATGGAGAACTGGCCGCAGTACCTGGCCGGGCAGCAGCTCACCCACAATTTCGACGGCCACGCGAACTGCTTCATCGAGTCCGGCGACGGCAAGGGCATGTTGCTCGACTTCAACTACGAGACCCAGCCGTACACCGGCACGTTCCCGCTGCCGGTGGTCGGCCCGATGGCCCTGCTCAAGGAGACCAGGGCGAACCACTGGGCGAAGCTCGCGTTCCGGTTCGTCTACTGGGAGTTCCTGATCAAGGGCCGGCCGCTGCCGTTCACCGCCGACATGTACCTGATGGGCAAGAACATCGAGGGCCCGGCGTCCGGCACCGCGACCGCCGACCTGTTCAAGGGGCTCTTCTCCAAGGCCGCGAAGTCGCCCAGCAAGGTCGCCGGCACCGCGGCCAAGGCGCGCGCCAAGGCCGGCCGCGGGGCGCGTCCGTACACCGCCAAGCCCACCGAGCCGAAGGCTGCCGCCCGCGCCGCCGCCGGCCCGTCCGAGCCCGTCCCTGTCTACGTCGCCCAGAAGGGCGTCGACTCCACGGCCGACCCGGCGACCGTGCTGCCGGATCCCATCATTCCCAAGTTCTGACCAGGAGAAACACCATGCCTACCACCAGGATCGGCGGACGCCCCATCGACGTGAACGACGAGGGCTTCCTCACCGTCTACGAGCAGTGGGACGAGGATCTCGCCCCCATCCTCGCCGGCTACGCCGGCATCGACGAGCTCACCGAGGACCACTGGAAGGTGATCCGCTTCCTGCGCGCCGACTACCCGGCCCGCAAGGAGACGGCGACCCTGCGCCGGGTGTCCACTGTCGGCGGCTTCGACATGAAGGAGCTGTTCCGCCTGTTCCCCGGCAAGCCCGCGAAGAAGATGTCCTACATCGCCGGCCTGCCGAAGCCCAAGGGCTGCGTCTAACAAGGAGCCACTGACATGACCGACATCCTCGACAACCCGATCATCCCCGACTTCGGCGACAAGCCCGCCCCCAAGGCGGACGCCGCCGCGCCCGTCCCCGGCCCCGCGGCCGCTCCGGCCCCGGCCCCCGTCGCGGCCGCCGGGCCCCGCAAGATCGTGTTCATCGCCTCCAAGGGCAACCTCGACATGGCCTACCCGGCCCTGATCATGGCGAACGCCGCCCTCGGCGAAGGGGTGGAGACCCACATCTTCTTCACCTTCTGGGGCTTCGACCTCATCACCGAGCGCACCATGGACGACCTCAAGTTCACGATGCTGGGCAACACCGCGATGCACCTGCCGATGGCACCGAAGGTGCCGATCCCGCAGCTGCTCGGCGCCCTGCCCGGGGTCACCTTCGCGACGACCAAGTTCATGCGCAAGCAGCTCGACGACCTCGAGATCCCCAGCGTCCGCGAAATGCTCGACATCATCGTGGCGTCCGGGGGGCACCTGTGGGGCTGCAAGCTGAGCTTCGACATGAACGGCCTGGCCGAGGACGACCTGTACGACGGCGTCGAGGGCGTCATCTCGGCGTCCGACTTCATCGAACTGTCCGAGGGCGCCCAGGTCATCTTCGTCTGACCGCCCCGCCGCGCCGACACTCAGTACCGTGCACCGAACGTCGTGAGACTCACGTAGTTCGAGAAACGGTGCTGAGTGTCGGCCGTCAGCCCGAGCACGGTGCTGAGTGTCGGCGCCCCAGGGGCCCACCAATCGCTCAGCGCGGCTCGACGAAGACCGCGACGGTGCGCCCCGGCACCATGAACACACCGTCGTCGGCCCGGGAGGTGCGCACGACCGGGTCGACGCCGGCGGCCTGCACCGGATGCAGCGTCCACGCCCCCGCGGCCAGGGCCGGGGCCTGCTGCCGCACCGGCCAGGCGGTGCCGTTGAACACGACCACGATGCGGCGCCAGCGTTCCTCGACCGGGACGCCGACCGTGTCGTCGAGGAGCATCACGATCACCCCGGGCACCTGGGTCCAGGAGCCCGACACCGGGAACGACACCTTCGCCTTCACCTGGGCGGCGTCCCCGAGCCGGAACAGCCGGCTGGATGCCCGCAGGCGCAGCAGGTCGCAGGCCATGCCGTGGGCCCGTCGCATGTCCTCCGGGGTCGGCTTGAGCTCCCGCAGCGCCAGCAGTGGCCGCATGTAGGGCCACTTGTCCTTGTTGTCAGCGGCGGGCGGCAGGCCCGCCCCGAACCCGTTGTCCCGCAGTGAGAAGTCCAGGTAGTTGAACCAATCGCCCGAGTCGTAGCTGTTGCGGTCCAGCGACTTGCTGCGCAGGAAGTCGGTGCCGGCGTGCCACAGGACCGCGCTCTGCCCCAGGGTGGGAATGGCCAGGCAGAAGGTGTTCGCCCTGATGCGGTCGGCCATCGGGGTGTCGACGGGCAACTTGAGGGTGAGGGCGTCGAACAGCGTCTCGTTGTCGTGGGCGTCCACGTAGTTGAGCGCCTCGTCCGGGGCGTCCGCGTAGCCGGCGGGGCCGCCGTTGTAGTCGACTTGGTCGCCGCGCAACAGGACGCCGTACCGCTGCGACACGAACGCGAGGTCGCGCAGGACGCCGGCCAGGCTCAGTTGGATCAGGTCGGCGAAGTGCAGCAGCCGGTCGCGTTGCTCCCACTGGTTGCCGTTCGCGGCGGACGCGTTCGGTGCGGTCGCCAGCCCCGTCCCGAACCCCTGGAGGCGCGGATCCCGATCGAACGGCGAGCCGCCGCGGACGGCGTCCCGGAGTCGGTCGTTGAACGTGGCGATGTGGGTGCCACCCAGCTGCCCCTGCGACGCCTGGACGAACAGCGCGTTGCCGGCGACCTCGCCGAACGACCAGCCCTCCCCGTACAGCGTCACCTGGCGCCCGTCCACCCCGTCGGCCTCGGGGGTGAGCGCGTCCAGCGCGGCCCGCACCTTCAGCATGTTCGCCCGGGAGTGGTGCCCCATCAGGTCGAACCGGAACCCGTCGACCTTGTACTTCCTGGCCCAGAGCACGCACGCGTCGACCATGAGCTTCTCGGCCATTCGATGCTCGGTGGCGACGTTCGGACAGCAGGTGGAGGTGTAGACGCGGCCGTTGTCGTCGCGGCGGTGGTAGTAGCCGGGGACGAGGCGTCCGAGGACGGAGTGCGCGTCCTGCCCGGCGGAGGTCGTGTGGCTGAACACCTGGTCGAGGACGACCCGCAGGCCCAGCTTGTGCAGGGCGCCGATCATCGTCCGGACCTCGACGGTGCGCCCGGCGCCGACGACGCCTTCCTCCGTCGCGAAGCTGCCCTCGGGCACCAGGTAGTGCCACGGGTCGTAGCCCCAGTTGTAGGAGCGGCGCAGGTGGGCGTCCGCGACGTATCGCTGCTGCTCCTCGGAGTCGGGCGGCAGCGCACGCAGGCGCTGGAGGTCCAGCGGCAGCTGCCGGGAGTGGCGCTCCTCCATCGAGGTGAAATCGAAGATCGGCAGCAACTGCACGGTGTTCAGCCCGGCCTCGGCGAGCGCCTTGAGGTGCCGGGAGCCGTGGCCGTCGTGGGCGAACGCCAGGTAGGTGCCGCGGACGGCGTCGGGCAGGCTCTGGTCGGCGGACGAGAAGTCGCGGACGTGCAGCTCGTAGATCACCTGGTCGACCGGGGTGTCGAGCCGGGGCTGGGGGGAGTCCGTCCAGACCGCCGGCGCGAGGGCCGGGTCGTCGAGGTCGGCGACGACGGAGTAGACCGAGTTCTCGGTGAGCGCCACGGAGTAGGGGTCGGTGACCCGGTTGGTGACGACGCGCTGGTAGTCGGTGGCGAACACCTGGGCCGAGTAGAGGTAGCGGCGGCCGAACCAGGACGCGTCGCCGGTGACGGCCCAGCAGCCGTCGGGTTCGCGGGTCATGGGCAGCGGGGCGACGTCGGCGTCGAAGGTGTCCTCGGGCCCCCACAGGAGCAGGTCCACGGTCAGTGCGGTGGGCGCCCACACCCGCAGGGTCGGGACGCCGTCGGTCACGCTCACGCCCAGGCGGGCGTCCGCCGCGGCCGCGTACAGGTCGTCGAGGACGCCGGCGAGCTGCAGCGCCCCGGCGTTGACCAGCCGCCCGGAGCGTTGCTGAGCGGCGAGCACCACCTGGCCGCGCAGGATCTCGGGCAGGTCGAGCCCCGCAGGCACGCGCAGGACGACCGCCCGCTCGGGGTGGGGCAGGCAGGGCGCCAGCTCGCGCGGGAGCGGGTCGGTGTGGACGCGGAGCATGGCGGTGCCCCAGTCGTAGGGCTCGGGGGCCCACACGTCGATGCCCCCCGTCCGCGACCAGTGCAGGGTCCAGTCGAGCGTGGCGGGATCCAGACCGGGCGGAAGGGCGGCCAGCGGCCAGGCGATGAACCGGCGGTCGAGCCAGCGTCCTTGGGCGCGGGAAAGGTCGGGCGGAGCTGACGAGTTCAGCATGGTGTGAGCCTACGACCGTGCGGCCCCTCCGGAGGCGGTCGGTGCGCCGTCCGGGGGCTCCTCGCCGGACGCCGCGCCGCGCGGTGGGTCCGGGGGTGCGACGGGCGCGGTCTGGCGGCGTCCGGCGAGTTGGGCGTAGACGCCGCCGGCGGCCAGCAGTTCGGCGTGGGTGCCGCGCTCGACGGCGACGCCGGCGTCGAGGACGACGATCTCGTCGGCCCCCGCGATCGTGCTCAGCCGGTGCGCGATGGTGAGCGTCGTGCGGCCCTCGGCGAGGTGGTCGAGGGCGTCCTGGAGTTCGCGTTCGGTCTCGTTGTCGAGGGCGCTGGTGGCCTCGTCGAAGACCAGCACGCGCGGGTTGCCGAGCAGGGTGCGGGCGATCGCCAGCCGCTGCCGCTCGCCGCCGCTGAACCGGTGCCCGCGGGCTCCGACGATGGTGTCGAGCCCGACGGGCAGCGATCGCACGACGTCGGCGATCTGGGCGGCGCCGAGGGCGGCCCACAGGTCGGCGTCCGTGGCGTTCGGGGCGCCCTGGGTGAGGTTCTCGCGGATGCTGGTGTGGGCCAGGTAGGTCTCCTGGGTGACGACGCCGACGATGCGGGCGAGGTCGTCGGGGGCGAGGTCGCGCAGGTCGATGCCGTCGACGGTGATGCGGCCGGCGGTGGGGTCGGCGAGCCGCACGAGCAGGGCGACGACGGTCGACTTGCCGGAGCCGGTCTCCCCCACGAGCGCCAGCGAACCGCCGGCGGGGAGGTCGAGGTCGAGGCCGCGGACGACGTCCCGGTCGCCGTCCGGGTAGCGGTAGGAGACGCCCTCGAAGCGGACGTGCCCGCGGACGGCGTCCGGGTCGATCGCGACCGGGTGGGCGGGCGGCGGCACCTCGACGGGCAGGTCGAGGTAGCCGAAGATGCGGCTCAGGAGGGCGAGGGAGGCGATCCACTGGGCGCCGACGTTGAGCAGGCCAAGGATCGGCCGGAAGATCGCGGCCTGGAGGGCGGTGAACGCGACCAGGGTGCCGATCGAGATGCCGCCGGACGTCTCGGGGAAGCCGGCCGCGAGGTAGATGACGGCCGGGATCGCCGCGAACACCACCTGCATGGTCGCCATGCGCCACTTGCCGGCCAGCTGCGAGCGCAGTTCGAGGTCGGCCAGTTCGCCGGACGCCTGCGCGAAGGCCCGCGACCGGGCCCGGCCCGCGCCCAACGTCTTGGTCAGCAGGGCGCCGTTGATGCTGAGCGCCTCGTCGACCTGGGCGTGCAGGTCGGCCATGGTGCGCTGCCGGAGCACGGTGATGTCGCGCCGGATCAGGGCCACCCGCCGGGTGAGCCACACCGCCGGCGGCAGGACGACCAGCGAGATCAGCGACAGCCGCCAGTTGAGGACGACCATCGCGGCGGCGGTCGCCACGGCGGTCGTGAAGTTGGACGCCACGGACGTCGCGACGGTCGTCATGACGCCCTGCATGCCGGCGATGTCCTGCAGGAGGCGGGACTGCACCTCGCCGCCGCGGGTGCGCTTGAAAAAGCTCATCGACTGCTGCTGGAGGTGGTCGAAGACGCGGACACGCAGGTCGTGCATGACCCGGTTGCCCATGCGGGTCGACAGCCAAGTCTGGCCGACACCCAGGACGGCGACGACGACCGCGATCGTGATCATGCCGACGACGCACCAGATCAGGAGGCGCGTATCGGCGTTGGGCAGCGCGTCGTCGAGGATCGCCCGGAGCAGGAACGGTTGGGCCAGGGACACCAGCGACGTCGCCACCACGGCCGCGGTGAGGACGCCGAGCTGCCAGGCGTGCGGCCGGAAGAGCCCGAACACCCGGGACGCGGGCACCGGCGACTCGGCGAGCTGCGCGGCGTCCTTCGGGTCGACGCGGTCGGGGCGGTGCGGGCCGCCGCCCCCCATTCCGAGATCGGTCATTCACCTTGCCTCAATTCCGTACCGCATGCCGCGCAATTATTGACGCCAAGTTAATCCCGACTGATAGTGTCTGGGTTGGATCACCGGACGAACCCCAAGGACCAACGCCATGACTTCCGAGAACACCACCGGCCTGTCCCGCCGAACCCTCGCCAAGGGCGCCGCCTGGGCGGTCCCCGCGGTCGGGATCGCCGCCGCGGCCCCCGCCATGGCTGCCTCCGGAGGTGGCCCGACCCTCGTGTTGGGGGCCGCCTGCAAGAACCCCGGCAACAGCTGCAAGTCGCGCCCCAAGGGCTACACGGTCGCCGCTCAGATCTGCAACGACACGCCGTTGGACATCTGGATCTTCAACGTGACCTACACCACCTCGGGCACCGACCTCAACCTGACCTACGCCCCGCCGCCCGCACTTCCGTTCAAGGTGCCGAAGAACGACTGCATCAACATCTTCCTGAACGCGTCGTCCGGCAATAGCGCGAACCAGGCGTTCACCCTCTACACCACGCTCCACTGGAGCCACAATCAGAATCCGGCCGACGATCCCATGCAGGACAAGCACACGCCGGTCACCGACGACGTCGTCATCCCCGGCACCCCGCCGGACTGCATTTGCCCCGACTGAGCCGCACGCGCAAGAACCGCCGCCGATGTGCGGCGGTTCTTGCGCGTCCGGGGCTTGCCGGGGCGCCGCGGGCCCGCCGTCAGCCGGTGGGCTCCTCGGCGACCGCACGCCCGGCGGGGCGTGCGGCGGCGGTCCCGTGGGTGAGGCGGCCGACGATCGCCGGCACGTCGGCGTCCAGGTCCGGTGGGCAGGCGACGGTGAGGGTCGCGCGCTCGGCGAACGCGACGTCCGTCACCGTCAAGCCGGCGGCGAGCAGGTCGGCCTGGAGGCGTCCGAACTCGGCATGCCCGACCTCGACCGCGTAGAGCGTCTGCACCACCGGCCGGACGCGACCGGCGGCGTCCAGGGCCCGGGCGACGGAGTCGGAATAGGCGCGCACCAGCCCCCCGGTGCCCAGCAGGACGCCGCCGAAGTAGCGCGTCACCACCGCCACGGCCTGCGCGACGCCGGCCCCGCGCAGCACGTCGAGCATCGGCATCCCGGCCGTGCCTGAGGGCTCGCCGTCGTCGGAGGAGCGCTCGACCGACTGGGCGTCCGGCACCTCGACGATGAACGCCGAGCAATGGTGGCGGGCGTCCGGGTAGCGTTGCCGGGTCTCGGCGATGACCGCACGGGCGGCGTCCTCGGTGTCGACGCGGGCCAGCGTCGTGATGAACCGGGAGCGCCGCACCTCGAGTTCGGTCTCCGCGCGGTAGCCCGCCGGCAGCCACAACACCACGGGGCCATCCTCGCAGACGGGCCGTTCGGAGCCGGACCACCCCGTGCTAGGCTCTTATTGAGAATCGTTCCGAATAAGGAGCCCGATGCGTCCTCTCCTGCCCCTGGCCGGCGCCGCCGTGCTGCTCGGCCTGTCCGCGTGCGCCGCCCCCACCGCGCCTGCGCCCGGCGGCTCGGCGGCGCCCGGGGCGTCCGCGGCGCAGACCGCCGCCACGACCCCCGTCGCGATCGCGACCACGACCCAGCTGGGCTCGATCCTGGGCGACATCACGGCGTGCGCCGGGGCGACGTCCGCCACGCTGATGCGGCCGGGCACCGACCCGCACGACTTCGCGCTGGCGTCCGACCAGGTGGCCGCGATGGCCCGCGCCAAGCTCGTCGTGGCGAACGGGCTCGGCCTGGAGGGCGGCATGGCGTCCGCGCTGGCGAACGTGAAGGCCGACGGCGGCCGCGTCTACGAGGTGGCCCCCGACGTCGACCCGCTCGCCTACGACGACCTCGAAGCCGACCACGCCGGCGAGGCCGGCACCCACACGCACGAGCACGGCAGCTTCGACCCGCACGTCGCCCTGGACGCCGGCCGCATGGCCCGCGCCGCCGAGAACATCGGCAAGCAACTCACGGCCGCCACCGGCGAGGCGCAGTACACCGCCTGCGGCGTCCGGGTCGGCGCGGAGATCGCCCAGACGGACGCCCAGGTGCAGCAGATCCTGGCGGCGATCCCGAAGGAGCGGCGCGTCCTGATCACCGACCACGAGGCCTTCAACTACTTCGCGCAGGCCTACGACTTCCACGTCGCCGGGGTAGTCGTGCCGGGCGGCTCCACGGACGCCGAGCCCTCGTCGGCCGACATCGCCCGGATCGTGGCGGTCGTGAAGGCCGAGGGCGTCCCGGCGATCTTCAGCAACGTCGCCGTCAACCCGAAGCTCGTCGAGGCGGTCGCGCGGGAGGCGGGCTCGGTGAAGGTCGTCCCGCTCCACGTCGACAGCGTCGGCGAGGCGGGCTCGGGCGCCGAGACGTACCGGGCGCTCATGATCAAGAACGCCGAAGCCATCGCGGCGGCGCTGGCGTAGTCTGCCGCGCGATGGACTGGCTTCTCGAACCCTTCCTGCTGGGCTTCCAGCAGCGCGCGCTGATCGGCGGCCTGATCGCGGCCGTCATGTGCTCCGTCGTCGGCGTGTGGCTCGTGCTCCGCGGCATGAGCTTCTTCGGCGACGCCTTCGTGCACGCCGTGCTGCCCGGTATCGCCGCGGCCGTGCTGTTCGACTTCTCGCCGTATCTCGGGGCGGCCATCGCGGCCCTGGTCATGGTGGGCGGCATCGAGTTCATCCACCGGCAGAGCTCGCTCAAGGAGGACACCGCGATCGGCCTGCTGTTCGTCGGCATGATGGCGCTGGGCGTGGCGATCATCAGCAAGTCGGCGTCGTTCACGGGCAGCCTGACCAGCATCCTGTTCGGGGACGCCTTCGGCGTCACCTGGGACGGCATCCGCAGCGAGGCCATCATCGCGGCGTTCGTGGTGGCCGGGTCGCTCGCGCTCTACCGGCCGTTGCTGGGGCTGGCGTTCTCGCCGGTCAAGGCGGCCACCCTGGGGCTGCGGCCGCGGGTGACGCACGCCCTGTTGCTGGCCATGATCGCCGCCGCCGTGATCGGCAGCTTCCAGGCCGTCGGGACGCTGCTGGTCTTCGGGCTGCTGGTCGGCCCGCCCGCGACGGCGGCCCTGGTCAGCCGGACGGTCCCCCGCATGATGATCACGTCGGTGCTGCTCGCCGCGGCGTCCGTCTGGCTGGGGCTGACCCTCAGCTACCGGCTCGGCACCGCGGGGGCGGCCACGGTCTCGCTGGTCGCCGTCGCGTTCTTCTTCGTCGTCCTGCACCTGGTCTGGCTGCGTCGGCTGGTGCTGCGGCGCCGCGGGGTCCGGTCGGACGCCGACGCCGCGGCGGCGTCCGCGTCGGCTCGAGGGGTCGCCGGAACGGAGGGTGCGGCGTGAGCGCCCCCAAGCTGCTGGCCGAGGCCCAGGACCTGGTCCTGGCCTACGGCTCGCATGTGGCGATGCGGCCGTCATCGTTCGTCATCCCGGCGCAGGGGGTGACCGCGATCATCGGCCCCAACGGCTCGGGCAAGTCGACGCTGCTGAACGCCCTGGCCGGGGTGATCGAGCCGCGGTCGGGACGCCTGCGCGTGCTCGGCCGCCCGCCGCGCGAGGCCTACCGCGACATCGCGTACGTGATGCAGGCGCTGTCGTTCCCGGAGGGGACGCCGATCACGGTGCGCGAGGTCGTGTGCATGGGGCGGTACTCGACGCGGGGGTGGTTCCGGCCGCTGACACGCGCCGATCGCGAGCGCGTCGCCCGCGCCATGGACCTGCTCGAGGTCACCGACCTGGCCAAGCGCCACCTGGGCGAGCTGTCGGGCGGGCAGCGGCAGCGGGTCTTCGTCGCGCAGGCGCTCGCCCAGAACCACGAGGCGCTGCTGCTCGACGAGCCTCTCACCGGCCTCGATCTCGTGTCGGCGCGGACCATCGATCGGATCATCCACACCGAGCGGGAACGCGGCCACTCCGTCGTGCTGACCACCCACGACCTGGACGAGGCGCGGGCCGCCGATCACGTGATCCTGATGCGGTCGCACGTGCTGGCCGCGGGGCCGCCGTGCGACGTACTCACCCGCCGCAACCTCGAGGACGCCTACGGGCTGGGGTCGCTGCACGAGCACTCGGAGTTGATCCTGGACGACCCGGCGCACACGCACGGCCACGGCCCGGTGCGGCCCTGCGACCCGGTCGACCCGCCGCACCCCGAGCGCAAGGCCAGCCACCCCCACGAGTGACGCCCCCGGGCGCGCTGGGGTGGGCGTTGGCGCGCTCGGCCTGCACCCTGGTCACCGGTCGACGCGCACACCCTCCCCACGCGCGCGCACCCTCGCCCACACGCTGAGGTGCGCGTTGGTTCCCGTCTACCGGAA
>JAAYTZ010000008.1 GCA_012517965.1 Propionibacterium sp.
AACACCCAAGGATCGTGGAAATCCCGCTCAACCGGAGCGCCAACCCGGGAAACTGTCACACCCACCCGGCAGAATCAGACCTGCACGACGGTTTCAGCCCGCCCCAACAACCACGTGGACCAAGCGCGAAACATCGAGGCGAGTGTTCGCCAGGATGTCGGAGGAGGACCGTCAGGCCCGCGCGTCCTTGAAGGAGAGGCCATCGGGCTAAGCAGAAACGTCCGCACTCAGCGCGGCATCCGCGCTCAGTTGTGGAGTTCCGAAAGTAGGATCCTACCGTGAAGTCCTACGACCTCTTCATATCCTACTCGCACAGCGACCGGCCTCTCGTGAAGCGGCTCGTCGAGGCATTGTCGCGTCGAGGCATACGCTGCTGGTGGGATACTTGGGAGATGAAGCCCGGCGATGTCCTCCGAGAGAGGGTCAACGAGGGGGTCGAGAACGCGTCACATTACATTGTAGTCGCCTCTCGCGATTCCCTCGCGTCGACATGGGTCCAGCATGAGTTGAATGCGGCGTTTCTTCGTCAACTCGAAGGAACGGGCATTAAGATCATTCCGGCACTCGCGCCAGATTGCGACTTCAGTGATCTTCCAATCGATCTCCGCATGCGATTTGGCGTCAGCCTACGAGACTCTGCGGCGTTTGCCGACGCGATCGTCAAAATCGAGCATTCAATTCAGCCATCACATCGACTGCGTGCCGAGCGGCTGCGAATGCTCCGAAACCCACGTGCGGCGTCAGTTGGCATCGCCGATTACACCGAAGCCCTGTTGGAACACGATCTCCAATTGCATCATGCAGCGATTTCGGGGCTCGCTAAGATGCAGACGCAAAGAGCGACTGTCCTCTGCGGCGCGCGCTCGGCTAACATGTGGGGATGCGGACCAATAGAGGCCTCGATCAAAGCGCTTGGTGGCCCGCTGGCCAAATCGGGTGGCGTCCTCGCGCTTTCATCACTTGTCTTCTACGATTCGCGCTACATTTCGCACCGACTCGGGGCCATTGCCACAGCACTTCGGCGAGAAGGGCCTGATGATCGGGGCGCCGCGCTTGTCGATGAGGCTATTGCTGCGCACGGTTCTATTCTGACGGCACAGTCGTGGGTCCCCGTCGTTATCAGTATTCTCACCTCGGTCGGGAATGACGACGTACAAATGGGTCTGAGGTTCATGCGAGACAAGGCGCACGGCATGCCAATGCTCCGATCTTTGGGCCTCTTGGATCCCTCGCCTCCCGATTCTATGGTCAAGGAGTACTATGAGGAACGCTGCCCCGGCCTCTATGATGGCCTGTTAGGCGAAATGCGAAACAGCTGGAAATTCCCGGATGAAGCTGGCGACGACTGATAAGGTCGCGGCTCAACGACCCATGGAGAAAGCGCGTGCTGGCGCATTCATCGCGGACTCTCGTGATCACCTGCTGTTCCGAATCGGGAAGCGGTGGCGTGGACGAAGCGGCCCCGTTGCCTACTTCTTGCGCCATTCTCACGACAGGCGATGTTGCGACTCATCGGGATCTGCGGACGGCCGACTCTCGGCACGACCGAGCACACGGACGGCGGCATGAGCGGGCGTTCATTGAGGTTCTCTGCCGCTGCTGGGGGGAGAGCGTTGTTGCTCCCGACTGACCAGCCAGCTGAGGCTGCTTGCTCAGGTCTTTCCTGCGCCGGTCACCGAAGAGCGCGATAGAACGTGTAGGGCAAGCCCTACGAGGCTTGCGGCAGAATCAATACCGGAACGTCCAGCCTTGTATCCGCAGATAGTCGAAAAACTTCATGGAGTTCACAGAGTTTTCAGCTGCAACATTGGGAACCTTCTGGTTCTTGTCCAGGACTCCTGGACCCGCAACTCTCTCCTCGGTGACTATATCCGAGCCTTCGCGGAGTGCGTGAGCGATGATCCACGGATCTCCCGCGTTCACCGTCTGCTGGACCCACTCGGGGTGGTCGTTGGACCGTCGACCGCTCGTGCAATCGTTCCGACGTAGTTGCCGCCAAGGTCCCGCCAACGAAGGCGCCACGGCGGAGGGAAGCCCTTGGAGCGCTTCTGAGCCTCAGATCTCCGGAAGTAGGGCCGGGCTGGCTGTTGAGGTTCGGGCGGGTTTGACGTGGTAGGTGATGGGGCGGGGGTCGCCGGGTAGTCGTGGTGGGGTGTTGTTGAGTTCGTGGGTGAGTAGTTCGAGGGCGCGGGTAATGCGGGGGGTGTCGGGCCGGTCGAGGGTGACGGTGATGCTGTGCTTGGTGTAGTCGATCTGGCCGCTTTGGTGGAGCAGGTTGCGGGTGATGGCGCGGTATTCGTCGGGGTCGGTCAGGTAGGCGTTCAGGTGTTCAGCGAGCCAGGCTTCGGCGTTGAACGCGAGGAGTCGGAGCACCATTTGCAGGCCGCGGCGGGCGAGGTGGGGGCGGGCTCGTTTCGCGTCGGGGTCCAGGTCGGTCGCGGGCACCTTGGCCGGGATCGGTTTGAGTGCGGCCTGCGCGTGTTCCAGGGTGGTTTGGGCGTGCCGGATCCGGGCGTGGGCGCCGGGCAGTGCGGCGTTCAGTTGTTTCGGGGTCTGGCCACTGTTCAGCAGTTGGGGGAGGGCGCGTTCGGCTGCGACCAGTTCGGCTTCGGCTGCGGCGACCTGCTTGCGGGCGGCGATTCGGGCTGGGTTGGTCACCATCCGGGGGTCGGGGGTGATGTCCATGCCGTAGCAGGCCAGGGCGTCGATGCCGTTGTGGGCGCTGGCGTACTTGAACATGTTCTCGATCCGCCACCGGGCCCTCAGCCAGCTCACCAGGTCCGCGCCGGTGGCCGTCAACTCGGAGGTGAGGACTTGCAGGACCGGGGTGTCGTGCTCGTACAGGGTGAGTTGTCGGGCGGGGCCGTACCCGTTGAGGTGCACGGTTTCGTCGGCCAGCAGCAGGCGGATCGGTTTGCCGTCACGCAGCGTCGACGACCACACGGGGGTGGTGGTCGTGGGTGTCAGGGGGCCGCGTCGGTAGGTGACCCAATCGGCGCCGGCGTCCCGGCAGGCGGTGAACGTGACCGGGAACGCGCCGCCCCGGTCGAAGCCGAGCAGGACCGGCGCGTCGGGGCCGATCACCGTCCGCAACTGGGCCAGGACCCCGGGCATGGAGGTGCTGAGCCCGGACGGTTCACCCGTCCCGAACACCACGGCGCGGCCGCGGGCATCGACCAGGAGGGTGTCGTCGCGGCCGGGTTGAGCGTGACGGCGTTTGGTGTTCCAGCCCTTGCCGACCGGGCGGGCGCCCGCATAGGGCACGAAGTGGTCATCGACGAAGTACACCGGATCACCGGCGGGGTCGGCGGCCAGCATCCCGGCAGCGAACGCCCGCTGCACCCCGAGCGGGTCGGTGCCGTCAGCCAGGGCGGCGAGCCGTGTCCGGAGCGTCTTCAACTCCGGAACCATCGTGAGGCCGAGGGTGGCGCCGGCCTCAGCGCGGCGCAGGTGCTTGGCTCCCTCGACGGTGTGGATGCCCCACGCGAACCCGAGGGTGGCGGTCGCCAGGACGGCCAGGTCGTCGTAGCGGCGGGCGGGGCCACCGGTCACTGTGGCGAAGATTGCTTCCGCGCCGACCCGGTCCAGGTAGGCGTGTAGCAGCATCGCCCCCGCATACCGGGACGCGTGGGTCCCGGTAGCGATCCGTGACGAACCAGCCACCGACTCGACCGGTTCGACCACGGCCGATACCGCCCCGGCGCCGTCGGGCTCGGGCAGCACGTCGGCCACCGACGCCGGACCCAGCCGGGCGAGCACCTCGCTGATCACCGAACGGGCCACCCCAAGCCGGTCAGCGATCGCCTGCTGCGTCCACCCGGCCGCTGACCATCCCTGGGCCTGACGCACCTGCCGCTCCGACAGCTTCGGGGGACGGCCCCGCCGACGCACCAAACCAGCCGACCCGTCCGTGCGGGCCCGACCCCGCAGGATCGACACATAGGTGGCGGTCAACCCGAACACCCCAGCCACCTCGTCCACCCGCCGGCCGGCGTCGGTCAACGCCACGATCGCCAGGTTCCGCATCCCGGTGTCGTCGGCGTCGTAGCGGTACAACACCGACCGTCCCCACGTCACCACCACCTGCCCGCCGCTGGCGTGCAGGCGCAGCGCCGCCGGCTCCGGCATCCCCTCCAACGCGTCCTGAACCACGACACCAACCCTACCAGATCTTATCTGATTTCCGACGTAACTAGGCAAACAAAAGGCCCTGCTCACAGGGCCAATCAGTCAACTACTTCCGGAGATCTGAGCCTTGCGGAACTCTTGCCATGCCTCCGCAGTTTCGCTCTTGATCATCGCCAGTTCGTCTTCACTTAATCGGTCGAGTGTTCGCAGTCGTATAGCGCTCGCAAGCAGGCTCACCTTGAAGTGTGCAGCCACCAACTCTGGTTCAGTAAGGGCCCCCAGATTGCTCGTGACGAGACGCTCGACCTGTTCACGAGGCATCAGGCAGTTAGCTGCGAACTTGTTCGCCACCTCTTCCTCTCGGACGTCGTCGTCCAACAGGCAGACACCGCTAGTCCGGTTCGCGATGTGGGACACCTCATGGAAGAGCGTGAATATCTTGGAGTTGTTCGCATCGCCGCCGTTGACGATTATGATCGGCAGACGGTCATGTTCGATGGACAACCCCTTGAAGACCTCTAGATCGATGCCGGTTGTCTGAAAGATGAGGTACCCATGGCCCTCGAGGAGCCCGCGCCAGAAATTGAAGATTTGGCTGGAGTTTCCGGAGGGTGGCACGAAGGTCGGGTTGAGCCCCAAGGTCTCGCGAAACTCTGCAGCTCTCGCCTCTGCATTGGTCTTCGTTACATGCTCCAGTTCGGGCGTGCGCTCGAGGCTCTCCAGGTCAAGCAGTGCACTTCGGTGGTCCTCCGCCCGACGAATCTCGCGGTTCAATTGCTCGGGCAAGTCACCGAGCAGCCGTCCGCGGAAGTCCAGGGTCTCGGGTACATCGGACTTCTTGGGCGGCGGGACGAACAAGAAGGCAAGTGGTCGGTCTAGCCGCTTGGCAAGCGCGGTGGCTTGATTGTACGTGGGCTGAGCCTCACCATTCTCGAAGGCCGCAAGACGCTTCGGCTTGACCCCGGCTGCCTTCGCCAGCACCTCCTGATCAATGCCGAGGACGTTCCGTGCCCATGCGAGAGTGTCGCCGTTGATCGGCACCCGCACGGGCATGGCTGTCGGTTCCTTCGTGAGGTCAGCTGGCGTTCTGAGTTCTCCGACAGGATGCCGCAATTGAAGCGTTCCGGCGGGAGGCGTGACCGAAGTGTGAACTGTATTTGGGCTCATCACAGTTGAGGGTGTAGAGGCGGGGTGATCTGGGGCGGCGCGTCGGTCCGCGGTTGAGGGTCGAGGTCTCCCGAAGATGGAAGTTCTCACACTGCCCATCTGGAAGACCTCGACGTGCCCCACGCTACCTTCGTTCGCCCCGACCTGACCACGTTCACCCGCCTTGACGAGCTCGGCCTGGAGGTCGTCGGCCAGTTCCTCGAACCTGCTCGGGCGGTGTTGGCGTGCCGGGTCGTCGATGA
>JAAYTZ010000085.1 GCA_012517965.1 Propionibacterium sp.
CCCGCCTCGGCACGCGCCCGCCCAACGACAAGCACGGCCTCGCCCGCCTGAACATCGTAGATATACGTCCGGCGAGCGCGACGGCGCAGCCGGGTGCCGTCCCGGCCGGCGTGCCCGGCTGCCCGGCCGGCACCGGCACCCTGGCGTGGGGGGTGGTCGCGGGCGGGTGGGCCGTCGTCTGCGGCGACGACGCGGACCGGCCCGCCCGCTGGCAGTCGCGGATCGGGGGGCGGGAGCAGACCACCTCGGCCGTCGCCTGGGACAGCCCCGCCAACCGGTACGTCGCCACGCTCGACGGCGGCGGCCGCGCCTGGCTGGCGTCCGCCCCGGCGATGATCGGCCACGCCGCCGGCGGCACCATCACGTACGCCGGCGCCACCGAACAGCTCTGGTTCGCGCGGCCGTCGCTCACCGGCGGCGCCGGGCCGTTCGGCGTCCCTCTGCCCGCGCTGGACGCCCGGGACCAGGCCCGCTACCTGTCCGACCTGTTGAGCCGCTCGACCGCCGACCGGGCCGCACTGCAGGAGGCGGTCGTCGCGGTGCGGGAGTGCAGCCGGGGTGGGGCCGGGTCGTACGGCGCCGACATCACGGCCATCGACACCGTCACCCGCAACCGGCAGACGCTGCTCGCCGCCGCCGAGACCGCCCCGGTCGACCGGCTGCCGGACGGCGCCAGGCTCACCACCCAGCTGCAGACCTTCCTCGGGCTGTCGGTCCGGGCCGACCAGGAGTTCGCAGCCTGGGCGCGGACGGTCAACGCCCTCGGGTGCGGTGCCGGGTCGGACGCCGAGGGCCGGCGCCTGTCCGACGAGACCGGCAAGGCCAAGGTGGCGTTCGTGGAGATGTGGAACAGCAGGATCGTGCCCGCCTACGGCGTCCCCTCGTACACCCGGGACACGATCTGACCGTCCGGGTCAGGCGTCGGGGCGGACGAGGTAGTCGAGGGTGCGCAGCCCGCGCTCCAGGTGCCAGGAGACGAACGCGGCGAGCAGCCCGGACGCCTGCCGCTGCACGGCGTCCGGGACGCCGCGGGTCTCCGGCCAGCGGCCGGCCAGCAGCGCCTGCAGGTAGTCGACGGTGCCCGCCGCCAGGGCGGCGGCGCCGGGTGGGCGGCACCTCAGGCAGACCAGTCCGCCGGCCGCCGGGCTGAACGACCCGTGCGGCCCGGGCTCGCCACAGTCGGCGCAGGTGACCAGGTCGGGGGCGAAGCCGGCGGCCGCGACCGCCCGGATCAGGTAGGCGTCCAGGATCATGGTCGGCGTGCGGGGCCCGTCGGTGGTGCCGTGGGTGAGGGCGTGCAGCCCGCCCAACAGCAGGCCGAACTGGGTCGCGGACGGCTGCCCCTCCTCGGCCACCAGGCGGTCGGCGGTCTCGAGCATCACCTGCCCGGCCGTGAACGCCGGGTAGTCGCCGGCCAGCGGCTGCGAGTAGGGCCGGATCGTCACCGCCTCGGTGATGACGTCGAGCGTCCGGCCGGTGGCGAACTGCAGGTCGACGTGGGTGAACGGCTCCAGGCGGGCGCCGAACTTGCTGGAGGTGCGCCGCACCCCGCGCGCCACCGCCCGCACCTTGCCGTGCCGGTGGCTGAGCAGCGTGACGATGCGGTCCGCCTCACCCAGCTTGTGGGTGCGCAGGACCACTCCGTCGTCGCGGTAGGTCGGCACGCCCTCCATTGTCCGCCCTCGGGCGGCGGGTGCCCGCCCGGCCCGCCGGACGTGTGCGCCTCGGGCGGGGTCGGTCACCCGGCGGAGCAGCGCGGGCAGATCCCGAACAACTCCAGCTCGTGGGTCACCTCGGCGAAGCCGTGCCGGGCGGCCAACTCCTCGACGATCGACTCGAAGGTGCCGAACTCCACCTCCACGGTGTGCCCACAGCGCCGGCAGACCAGATGGTGGTGGTGGCGTTGCCCGTGGGCGCAGCACCGGTAGGCCACCTGGCCGTCGGGGGTCCGCAGCACGTCGGCGAGGCCCGACTCGGCGAGCGCCTGGAGGTGCCGGTAGACCGTCGCCAGGGCGACCCGCTCTCCGCGGGCCACCAGCCGCTCGTGCACCTGCTGCGCGGTGGAGAACCCGGCCGCCGCCGCCAGCGTTTCGGCGACCGCCACCCGCTGCCGGGTCTGGCGGAGCGGGGCGGCGGACATGCCGTCGAGCGTAGCCCCCGACCTTGTCGCCGAGGTGCACGTTCGCTGGCGGAAACCGGGCAGAAGTCGCAGCTGATGGGCTCTCGAGGGGGGTGTCTCGGGGCGAGTGTTCACTTTCCGGGGGGGATCGGCCGCTCAGGAGGGGGTTGAACCTTCCAACGCGCCGACCGCCCCCGCAAAGTGAACCGGGGCGGGCCGGAACCCCCTGCGGGCGCGGATCGGCTCGCCGACCTCCTAGGCTGGGCGCATGCTGGCCGTCACCCGATTCCGGATTCCCCCCGTGGAGCAGGCGTCGTTCCTGGAGGGCGCCCGGGCGGCCTCCGATTTCTACGCGACCAGGCCGGGCTGCGAAGCCGTCGAGTTGCTGCACAACCTGGACGACCCCGAGCTGTGGGTGCTGGTGTCGCGCTGGGCCGATGTCGGGTCGTACCGCCGGGCCTACAACGGCTACGAGGCCAAGATGATCCTGACTCCGCTGCTGCTGCGGGCGATCGACGAGCCCGGCGCCTACGGCCGGCCGGGCGAGGTGGGCCGCAACATCCCGCGCGGAGTCTGAGCCGCCGGACGGCAAGGCCCTCGCATCGCGCCCCACGCAGGGCGGGGCGTTGCGACGGGCGGGTGGGGGCGGACGTGCGCGGCGGCGTCCGCCGATGTCGGTAAGCTCGGCGACTGCGACTTCTGCGGATGCCAGCCGGGCATCCGCCCGCCTGAGGAGGATTCAGTGGCCAGCAAGCTCGACAACGTCATCAGCCTGTGCAAGCGGCGTGGTTTCGTCTACCCCTGTGGCGAGATCTACGGCGGCACCAGGGCGGCGTGGGACTACGGACCCTACGGCGTCGAGCTGAAAGAGAACATCAAGAAGCAGTGGTGGGCCGCGGTGGTCCGCGGGCGGGACGACGTGGTCGGCATCGACAGCTCGATCATCCTGCCCCGGATGGTGTGGGTGGCCTCCGGGCACGTCGGCGTCTTCAACGACCCGCTCACCGAGTGCACGTCGTGCCACAAGCGGTTCCGCGCCGACACCCTGGCCGAGGAGTTCGCCCACCGCAAGGGCCTCGAGGACCCCGAAACCGTGCCGCTGACCGAGATCGCCTGCCCGAACTGCGGCGTCCGTGGGCAGTGGACCGAGCCGCGCGACTTCAACATGATGCTGAAGACCTACCTGGGGCCGATCGAGGACGAGTCCGGGCTGCACTACCTGCGCCCCGAGACCGCCCAGGGCATCTTCGTGAACTTCGCCAACGTGCAGCAGTCGTCGCGGATGAAGGTGCCGTTCGGGATCGGGCAGGTCGGCAAGAGCTTCCGCAACGAGATCACGCCCGGCAACTTCATCTTCCGCACCCGCGAGTTCGAGCAGATGGAGATGGAGTTCTTCTGCGAGCCCGGCACCGACGAGGAGTGGCACCAGCACTGGATCGACCAGCGCACCGACTGGTACGTCGACCTCGGCATCGCCCGGGAGAACCTGCGCCACTACGAGCACCCGGCCGAGAAGCTGTCGCACTACTCCAAGCGGACCGTCGACATCGAGTACCGCTTCGGGTTCGCCGGCGGCGACTGGGGCGAGCTGGAGGGCATCGCCAACCGCACCGACTTCGACCTGGGCACCCACACCAAGCACTCCGGCACCGACCTGTCGTACTTCGACCAGGCGCGGAACGAGCGTTACGTGCCCTACGTCATCGAGCCGGCCGCCGGGCTCACCCGGTCGCTGATGGCGTTCCTGGTCGAGGCGTACACCGAGGACGAGGCGCCCAACACCAAGGGCGGCGTCGACAAGCGGACGGTGCTCAGGCTCGATCCGCGCCTCGCGCCGGTCAAGGCCGCGGTGCTGCCCCTGTCGCGCAACGAGCAGCTGTCGCCGAAGGCGCGCGACCTGGCCGCCCAGTTGCGCCGCTCCTGGAACGTCGAGTTCGACGACGCGCAGGCGATCGGCCGCCGGTACCGCCGCCAGGACGAGATCGGGACGCCGTTCTGCATCACGGTCGACTTCGACACCCTCGAGGATCAGGCGGTGACGATCCGCGAGCGCGACACCATGGCCCAGGAGCGGGTGGCGCTCGACCAGGTGCAGTCCTACCTGGCCGCACGCCTGGTCGGCTGCTGACGTCGTCGCTTCGAGACGGCCGCCGCGTTCGCGCGGCGGCCGTCTCCGGATCACCGGGCGGGGCACCAGGGAGGGGTCGGCGGACGCGCGCCCGGGGCCGGGGACGGGCCGGGGCGGGGCGGGGGAGACGGCGTCCCGGGTTAGGCTGGCCGCCGCAGGAAGGAGACACCATGTCCGCAGGTCCGCTGGTGCTGCGCGCGCCCGGGGGCGGTGAGGTCCGGATCGACCCGCCCGTGGTGCTCGCCCCGATGGCCGGCATCACGAACCCCGCCTACCGGCAGCTCTGCGCCGAGCAGGGGGCCGGACTCTACGTGTGCGAGATGATCACGTCCCGCGGGGTGGTGGAGCGCATCCCCAAGACCTTCGGCATGCTGCGGTTCGCGCCGGCCGAGACCGTGCGGTCGGTGCAGCTCTACGGGGTGGACGCCGACGTGATGGCCCGCGCCGCGGACATCCTGTGCGGTGAGTTCGGGGTCGGCCACATCGACCTGAACTTCGGGTGCCCCGTGCCGAAGGTGACCCGGCGCGGCGGAGGCGGGGTGCTGCCCTGGAAGCGCGACCGCCTGGCGGCGATCCTGTCCGCGACCGTGCGGGCGGCGGACGCCCACGGCGTCCCGGTGACGATGAAGACGCGCCTGGGCATCGACGACGAGCACCTGACCTACCTGGACGCGGGCCGGATCGCCGAGGACGCCGGCGTGGCGGCGGTGACCCTGCACGGGCGGACCGTGCAGCAGGCCTACGCGGGGCAGGCGGACTGGGAGTCGATCGGACGCCTCGTGGACCACGTGGCGATCCCCGTGCTGGGGAACGGCGACCTCTGGGAGGCGAGCGACGCCCTGCGGATGGTCGAGCAGACGGGCTGCGCGGGTGTCGTCATCGGCCGCGGGTGCCTGGGCCGGCCGTGGCTGTTCCGCGACCTCGCGGACGCCTTCGCCGGCCGCCCGGGCCGCACCCTGCCGACGCTGGGTGAGGTGGCGGCCATGGTGCGGCGCCATGGGGAGTTGCTGGCCGAGCTGCAGGGCGAGCGCTGGGGGCTCACCGACCTCCGCAAGCACATGGCCTGGTACTTCAAGGGGTTCCGCATCGGCGGGGAGATCCGCCAGGCGCTGGGGCTCGTCTCCAGCCTCGCCGAGCTGGACGCCCTACTGGCCCGCCTCGACCCCGCGCAGCCGTTCCCGGTCGCCGAGTTGGGCGAGCCGCGCGGCCGTCAGGGGACGCCGCGGGCGAAGGTGGTCTGCCCCTACGGCTGGCTCGACTCCCAGACCCTCGGCGACGCCGACCTGGCGGACGCCGAGAGCGACGCCTCGGGCGGCTGAGCGGGCCGTCGCCGGTGCACGGAACCTCGTTCGGGTAGGCGACCCGCCTCTGGGAGGGGGCCGCCGCCGGGGCTGGTCAGGCCCGGGGTTCCCCGCCGTCGGCCGTGGCGGACACCGGGAGCACCACCTCGTTGTGGCGGAGGAACCACGGCGTCCACGGGGGGTCGAACCGGGCGAACCGAGGCGGTCCGGCGACCGCCAGCCCCGCCGCCTCGACGGCGCCCCGGAGCCTCGCCAGTTCGTCGGCGTACGTCCGCTCCGTCCAGCGACCGGTGAAGGCTCGGACGGCGGCCGTCTGGGCCGGCACCTCCCGGATCCGGATGCGGGGGTCGGTGGGCACCGGCAGCGTGTCGCGGGTGAACTCGGCCGGCATCACGAAGGCGACGATGTGGTGCCCCGGCCGGGTGGCGGGCTCCTGGACGACGGGCGAGGTCATGGCGATCCGCGCCGAGGACTCCTCCTGCACCACCGGGGCCGTCATCGCGACCTTGCCGCGGGTGCTGTTGCGCCCCGAGATGAAGGCCACCAGCACTCCGAAGGCCCGGTTGCCGGCGTCGGTGAACGAGGCGTCCACCTCGACCTCGGCGACCAGGTGCGCGGGGTAGCGGCGCACTTCGAACTCCGGGAACCGCCGCAGCACCTCGAACCGCTGTCGCTCCGTCATGACCTAGATCATCGACTGCAGGGCGGGCCACAGCCCGGCCATCAGCAGCATGATCCCGATGACAGGGGCGAGGATGCCGAGGATGATGCCGGCGACGCCGTAGCGGCGGCCCTGGCGGCGGGCGGTGGCGACCATCGAGACGATCCACCCCACGATGCCGACCAGCGAGACGAAGGCGATGGCCGACATCAGCGGCGCCTGCTCCTCGGCGAAGGCCACGAAGGCGGGGTTGTTCGACAGGTCCTCCGGGGTAAGGGTCGCGTCGAACCCGATCTGCTGGAACAACTCGCCGTACGCCCCGCCGATCACGAAGCTGATGACGCCCACGATCGCCGTCGCCACGGCGACGAGGACGAACCCGATCAGCCCGAGCGTCTTCGACTTCTCTGCGACGGGCCCGGTGGCGTAGCCGCTGTACGCGGTGGCCTGGCCGTAGGGGGCGGGTTGGCCGTACGGGGTGGGTTGGCCGTACGGGGTGGGTTGGCCGTAGGGGGCGGGTTGGCCGTAGGGGGCGGGCTGCCCGCCGTAGGGCTCGTGGCTGTAGGGCTGGGTGCCGTAGGCGGGGGGCTGCTCGCCGTCGGGCTCGTGGCTGTAGGGCTGGGTGCCGTAGGCGGGGGGCTGGCCGTAAGGGGGCTGCGCGCCGTACTGCTGGCCGTAGCCCTGCGCCTGGCCGTAGGGGGCCTGGTCGGACGCCGGCCCGTAAGCCTGTTGTCCGTACGCCGGCGGCTGGCCGGTGTACGGGCCGCCGCCGTACTGGGAGCCGTGGGCGTCCTGGCCGGCCTGCGGGCCGTAGGGGGGCTGGGCGGGGGGCGCGTAGGGGACGCCGGCCGCGGCGTCCGGGGCGGGCGGCGCGTAGGGGACGCCGGCCGCGGCGTCCGGGGCGGGCGGGGCGAAGGGGCTCGTGGCGGCGTCCGGCCCGCTGGGCGTGAGCGGGGGCACCGAGGGGTCCTGGCCGGGACGGCGATCGAATGGGGTGGAGCCGGACGGATCGGTCATGAGTCCTCACTGGGTGGCGCGCCGCCCCCCGACGGGGCGGCGCGGAACTTCGGCCATGATAAGCGCATGACCAAGGACGTGAACCCGCGGGCGGTGGCGTGGGCGCGCACCATGAGCGGCCACCCTGACGGGGTGGAGGCCGGTGTCTCCCGGGGTGTTGTCCGGGCGCACGCGGGCTCGGCGGCGTCCGTCGCGGTGCGGAGGGTTGTCTCCCGGGTGGCGCGGGAGGAGATCGAGCGGGCGTCCTTCAGCGCGGGTGCCACGCTGGCGTCCGGGGCGGGGAACCGGGCGGTGGAGGAGGAGCCCGACGACGAGCGCACCTGCTTCGAGCGCGACCGGGACCGGATCGTGCACTCGACCGCGTTCCGGCGGCTCGCCGGCAAGACGCAGGTGGTGGTGTACCCGACCGATCACCAGCGCACCCGGCTGACCCACGCGCTCGAGGTCGCCCAGGTGGCCACGTCGATCGCGCGGGGGCTCGGGGTCAACGTGACGCTCGCGGACGCCATCGCGCTGGGCCACGACTGCGGGCATGGGCCGGGCGGGCACGCGTCCGAGGAGGCCTTCGACCCGTTCGTCACCGAGGGGTTCGACCACGGCCCGTGGGGGGCCGACGTCACCCTCGCCTCGCTGAACCTCTGCGCGGAGACGCTCGACGGCATCCGCAACCACTCGTGGTCGAGGCCGTCCCCGGCGACCGTCGAGGGCGAGATCGTCTCGTGGGCCGACCGCATCGCCTACTGTGCCCATGACCTCGAGGACGCCATCCACGCGGGCATCGTGACGATCGACCAGGTGCCGGAGGAGGTGGTGGCGGTCGCCGGCCGGACGCGGCGCACCCAGTTGGCCACTTTCATCCGCGCGGTCGTGCGCACCGCCGCCGAGACGGGGGCGATCGGGATGGATCGGGAGACGGCGGCGGCGTTGACGGCCCTGCGCCGGTTCAACTACGACCGCATCTACACGCGCCCCGACTCGGTGGCCCAGGCCCGCGCGGTCATCGAGGTGCTGCACGGACTGGTCGAGTTCTACGTCGACCACCCCCGGCTGTTGCCCGACACCGACCCGGGGCTGTCGGGTGACCCGCTGGTGCGGGCGGCGGTCACCTACGTCGGCGGGATGACCGACCGGTTCGCGTTCGATCGCGCCGAGGAGTTCCTCGGCTGGGAGCCGAGCCGGCTGCCGCGCGGCATCGGACGGGGCGCGTGAGTCCCCTGATCGGGCCTGGCTCGCTGCTGCAGGGGACGATTCCCGCCGACCGGCGGCCGGCTAGCCTGGTCCGGCTGCGGCGGCTCGAAGCCGTCGTGCTGTCCGCGGGCGGGGACCAACTGGTGCACTACCACCGCGACCAGACCCGGCCCGACCGGCCCTGGGTGGCCGGCGAGGTGATCAGCGAGCGACCGGCCGGGCCGGGGGCGATCGGCCAGGAGCCGGGCGGCTGGCGCGACCCGGGCCCGCTGCACGTGCTGGTGCCCGAGTGGACGGACGCCGACGTCGCGCTCGGCCACCACGTGCGGACCAACGCCCGGAACCGGTCGCACCGCTGGCGCCGGATCGGCGAACTGCCCGGGGAGGATGCGACCCTGCGACTGGTCCGCGGTCGGCTGCTGGCGCGGGTGCGCCGGGACGGTGTCTCCCGGGTGTTGGCCCTCGACCGTGGGCGCTGGCGTGAGGTGCCGGACGCCGCCTGGCCGGCCGGCGCGGCGTCCGGGGGACTCGACGCGGACCGACCGGCGGTCGACCCCTTCGGGCCGGACGCCGTCGCCGTCGCTCTGGCGCCCACGGCCCTCGCGGGCCTGCCCGGGGTGGGCGGACTCGCGGCGGCGCTGCCGGGGGGTGACGGTGCGCTCGCCGCACCGGTCCTGGCCCCGGGGGGCCGCGGCTGGTGGCAGGCGCTCGTGCAGGAGGGCGCGTCGGTCCACCAGTGGCATCGGCAGGAGTGGGCCGGGCGGGTGCGGTGGGTGCGCGCGGCGTGCCTGCGTTTCGACCCCCGCGACGGCTTCGGCGTCGAACCGGTGCCGTCGCGCAAGCTGGCCCAGGTGACCGGCGAGCGGGACACCCAGCCGGGGGCGGCCGACGCCACCCTGTCGTTCTCGGAGTCGCGCTCCGGCGTCCGCGGCACCGACCTCGGGGTGCGTGTCGACCACGGCGGCCGGTCGTACCTGCTGTTCGGCGACACCCACTGGCGGGCGCCCTGGCGCACCACCCTGGACGCCCTGGGTCGCGTCGACCCGACGGGGCCGCTCCCGGGCCTGCCCGGCGTGGAGGTGCACGGGGCGCCGACGCGGATCCGCGGCGGGCTGGCCACGCACCGCGAGTACGACGTGCCGCTCGACGGCTTCTCCGCCGAGGGGCACCTGTACGTGCTGTTCTCCTCGCACCACTTCCAGCGGCACCAGGTCATGGGGCGCTCGCTGCTCACCCGGTTGGACGCCCCCGCCCCCGCCGTGCGCGGGGCCGAGCGACGGCGTCCGATCGTGTTCACGAAGGTGGGGACCTTCTCCGACCGGTACTTCGTCAACGTGTCGGTGCAGCGCCGGGGCGACCGGCTGTACCTGTGGGGGAGCGGCAGCTACCGCGCCGACGACCTGCGCCTCGCCGAACTCGACCTCACCGCGCCGACGGTGGGGGTGGCGTTGCGTGGCGAGGCCCGGTGGACCCGCCCGCTGCCCGGGCTGCGGTTCTGGGCCGGCCAACAATCGGACAACACCGCGCCCACCTGGTCACCGCACGAGGACGATGCCCGTCCGGTGCTGCCCGGCGCCTTCGGCGAGATCTCGGTGCGCTGGGTGCCCGAACTCGGCCGGTACGTGCTGCTGGCGATGGCCGGCCCGGAGGACCCGATCGGCCCCAGCGTCACCCTGCGCACCGCCCCCACCCCCTGGGGGCCCTGGACGCCCCGGCTGCGGCTCTTCGACTGGGTGGAGCGCGGGATGTCGTTCCACGACGAGGCGTCCCGGTTCATCCGGGCCCATCACGACGGCGACCCGGTCGGCGACCGGATCTTCGCGATGCAGGCGGCGATGACGGGCGCCGCCTACGCCCCCTACCTGTTCGACGCGCGCCGCGACGGGGACCGGGTGGTCCTGCGCTACACCCTGTCGACGTGGAACCCCTACCAGGTCGTCTTGATGGAGCACCGGCTGGCGCCCGGGTTCACGGGGGGAACCTGCGCCTGAGGTCGTCCGGCAGCAAGCACCGACCCCATCAGCCGGGCGTCATCGCCCCGCCGCCGGCACCTGGTGGCTGGCCCCCCCGCACTACACTGCGCACCGTGGCGGGGCCGGGGCGCATCAACGAGGAGGATCTCGAAACGATCCGCGAGCGCGCCCGCATCGACGACATCGTGCGGGAGTTCGTGGCCCTCCGGCCCGCGGGGGCGGGCACGCTGAAGGGGCTGTGCCCGTTCCACGACGAGAAGACGCCGAGTTTCCAGGTCACGACGACCAAGGGCCTGTTCTACTGCTTCGGCTGCGGCGAGGGTGGCGACGTCATCAAGTTCGTCGAGCGCATCAACAACATGGGGTTCGCGGACGCCGTGGCCTGGCTCGCCGACAAGGTCGGCGTCGTCCTGCGCCTCGAGGACGCCCCCGGCGGCGGCCCGCGCGTCGAGCCGGGCCTGCGGATGCGGATCGTCGAGGCCAACCGGCTCGCGGAGGAGTTCTTCACCGGCCAGCTGGCCACCCCGGACGCCGTCATCGCCCGCCGCTTCCTCGACGGCCGCGGGTTCGATCGCGCCGCGGCGGAGTCCTTCGGCTGCGGCTTCGCCCCCACCGACGGCAAGGCCCTGTTCCGGCACCTCACCGCGAAGGGGTTCTCGAAGGAGGAGTTGGTCCGCGCCGGGCTCGTGCGGGAGGCCGGGTGGGACTTCTTCCAGGGGCGCCTGGTCTGGCCGATCCGGGACGCCGGCCGCACCACCCTCGGCTTCGGGGCCCGGCGGCTGTTCGACGACGACCGGATGCCCGCGAAGTACCTCAACACCCCCGAGACCGTGCTCTACAAGAAGACGCACGTGCTGTACGGCCTCGACCTGGCCCGCACCCACATCGGCAAGAAGAACCAGGCCGTGGTCGTCGAGGGCTACACCGACGTGATGGCCTGTCACCTGGCCGGCGTCGACACCGCCGTCGCCACGTGCGGCACCGCCTTCGGCAGCGACCACAGCCGCATCATCCACCGCCTCATGACGTCGGACAGTGCCAGCGAGGTGATCTTCACCTTCGACGGGGACGCCGCCGGCCAGGCCGCCGCGCTCAAGGCGTTCAAGGAGGACGCCGTGTTCGGCGCGCAGACCTACGTCGCCGTCGAGCCGTCCGGGCTGGACCCGTGCGACCTGCGGCTCCAGCAGGGGGACGCCGCCGTCCGCGAACTGGTCGCCCGGCGGCAGCCGCTGTACCGGTTCGTGATGAGGAACATCGTCGGCAAGTACGACCTGGACCGGGTGGAGGGCCGGCTGGGGGCCGTCCGCGAAGCCGCCCCCCTGGTCAAGTCGGTGCGGGACGCCGCCCGCGTGTCGGGGTACCTGCGGGAACTGGCCGGCATGGTCGGCCTGGACGACGCGGAGGTGCGCGCCGAGGTGGCCCGGGTCAACCAGCGCCGGCCCGCCGAGGAACCCCCCACCGCGGACGCCGACCTGGCGGCCGCCAACACCCCGGCGGCACCCGGCCAACAGCAACTGCTGGTGTTGCCGGACGCCCGCGACCGCCGACTCGAGGTCGAGCGCGGCCTGCTGCAGCTGGTGGTGCAGGAGCCGGGCTGCTTCGACGCCCTGTGGTACGGCGTCCTGCCGGAGCACTTCCAGCACCCGACCTACCGGTACCTGTTCGAGGTGGCCGCCGCGGTCGACGACCGATCCCGGGGGTGGGCTCAACGGCTCGCCGGGCTCGTCGGCGATCCGGTGGCCGAGCAGCTGGTCGCCGCGTTGTCGGTGGAGCCCCTGCTGCACGCGCCGTCGCCGGCGTACGCGGCGCGCTACGCGGCGCGACTGCGGCTGCTGGCGCAGGAGCGTCGGATCGCCCAGGTGAAGTCCTGGCTGCAGCGCACCAACCCGGTCGAGGACCAGCGCACCTACAACCGGGGGTTCGCGACGCTGCTCGAGCTGGAGGCGGAGCGGCGCCGGTTGCTGGCGGAGGCCCTCGGCGACGAGTGAGGCAACACCCGGCGCGGCGGTGGGCACCGGCCGGGCAACTCCGGGGAGACATCGGGGCGCGGCCGAACCCCTGGTGGGGTGCCGAACGCCGCGACCATCGTCGTCCCCATGACGATCACCTTTGCCGAGAGCCTCCTGTCCGCCGAGGACGAGGCCACGCTGTCCCGCTCGATCGAGGCCGGCCTGCTGGCGCGGCACGCCCTGGAGGGCGCACGGCGCCCGCCGGGGGCGTCCGACGAGGAACTGCGGGCCCTGCGGCTGCGGGGGGAGGCGGCCTTCAGGCGGCTGGTGGCGGCGAACCTGCGGCTCGTGGTGATGGTGACGGGCCCGGTGGCGCGCAGGACGGGGCTCGATCACGACGAGCTGCTGCAGGAGGGAGCGTTGGGGCTGCTGGAGGCCGCGCGCCGCTACGACCACACCCGCGGGGCGCGGTTCGCGACGTTCGCGCTGCCGTGGATCAGGATGCGGGTGGGGCAGCAGGCGCTGACCCGCTGCGGCTGGGTGGAGCTGCCGGCCGGCCGGGCGCGGCGCTGGGTCCGGGTGCAGGCGACGTGGGACACCCTGAGCGCCTCGCTGGGCCGGCGGCCCTCGACCGACGAGGTGGCCCGCGAGACCGGGTTGCCGGTCGGGCAGGTGCGCGAGCTGGTCCAGTACCGTCCCCCGCGGGGGTTGGGCCACGACGAGATGTTCGTCGGCCACGCGACGGCAGGCCCCGAGGCGGCGGCGGTGAGCCAGTTGGCGTTGGCCCGGCTGCTGCGGGCGCTGCCCCGCCAGGAGCGGGCGATCCTGGCGCGTCTGTACGGGCTGGCGCCGCATCCGGTCTGTTCGTACGCGGAGGTGGCGGCCGAGCTCGGCATCAGCGAGTCCACGGTCCGCCGGCGCGAACGGGCGGCTCTCGCCCGGCTCCGGGAGCTCGCCGCCGGCGCGGACCTGGCCGCGTGAGGTGCCAGAATGCGCCCATGGCCCTGTTCGATCGCCGCTCCCTGCCCGCCGACGCCCGCGCCTCGCTCGCGCGATGGCTGGCGGAGGAGGGCCTCCGGGGGACGCCGCGGGTGCTGGCCTGGGCCGCAACCCCGGACGGCGTGCTGGTGGCGCTCCCCGACCGGCTGGCGATCGGGGACCACGACGGGTGGTCCTCGGTGCCGTGGCACGAGGTGCACGGGGCGACCTGGAGCGACGACGGCGCCTCGTTCACCTGGCGGACCGTGGCCGACCCGCGGCGCTCGCGCACGCTCGCCGTGACCGCGCCCGGCCGGCTGCCGGAGGTGGTGCGGGAGCGGGTGGAGCAGACCTTCGTGGTGCGGCGTCCGGTCGAGCTCGCCCCGGGACGCGGGGCCACGGTGTCGGGGCGGCGCCCGGCCGACGGTGCCGGGGAGCTCACCTGGCACCTCACCCCGGCGCGCGGGGTGAGCCTGGCCGATCCGGCACTGGCCGAGGCGGCCCGAGGCGTCCTCGAGCGAGTGCGCCGCGAGTGGGGCTGAGACGAAGGGAGGGCTCATGATGGATCGCGCCAGCACGGGGATCGCGGGTCTCGACGAGACCATCGATGGGTTACGGCTGGGCGACAACGTCGTCTGGCAGGTCGACTCGGTCGCGGACTTCGAGGCCGTGGTCGCGCCCTTCGTCGACCAGGCGCGGCGCGACGCGCGCCAACTCGTCTACCTCCGCTTCGGGTTGCGCGAGCCGCTGCTGGCGGACCTGTCCGGGGTCGACGTCCGGCTGATCGATCCCTCGGTCGGCTTCGAGCGGTTCGCCATGGCGGTTCGCGAGGCGTTGACCGACATCGGGCCGCGCGGGTTCTACGTGTTCGACCCGCTGACCGATCTCCACCACTTCTGGCAGTCCGACCTCATGGTCCTGAACTTCTTCAAGGCCCATTGCCCATACCTGTACGAACTCGACACCATCGCCTACTTCACGCTGCTGCGGCGCGAGCACACGACGGCCACGGTCGCGGGGATCCGGGCCACGACGCAGCTGCTGCTCGACCTGCACCGCATCGACGACCAGCTGTACGTGCACCCGCTGAAGGTGTGGAAGCGGCACTCCCCGACGATGTTCTTCCCGCATCTGCTCTCGGGGGGTGAGGCCATCTCGATCACGTCGTCGGAGGCCACGACGCGCCTGTTCGCGTCGCTGGCTCGGCGTCGCGAGGTCCCCGACCCGTGGCAGCGGCGGGTGGACGAGGCCTGGGCGGCGCTCACCGGCCCCGCCGAGTCGCAGCGCTCGGCGCGCGACCGGCTGCTGGCGATGATGATCGGCCAGCAGGGCCGGATGGTCGAACTCTGCCGGAAGCACCTGCAGTTGACCGACCTGCTCGCGGTGGCGTCCCGGCTGATCGGCACCGGGTCGGTCGGCGGCAAGGCCGTGGGCATGCTGCTCGCCCGGGCCATCCTCGAACACGACCCCCAGCGCCGGTTCGCCGGCCGACTGGAACCGCACGACTCGTTCTTCCTCGGCGCGGACCTGTTCGTCACCTTCCTCGTCGCCAACGACTGGTGGACCCTGTGGACCGATCACAAGCGCGACGAGCACTACTTCAGCGCGGCGTCCGACCTCCACCGCCTCATCCCGGGCGGGGAGTTCCCGCGGGCCGTGAGCGAGGAGTTCCTCCAGCTTCTGGAGTACTTCGGGCAGTCGCCGATCATCGTCCGGTCGTCCTCGCTGCTGGAGGACAACTACGGCAACGCCTTCGCCGGCAAGTACGACAGCGTGTTCTGTGCCAACCAGGGTGACCCGAGCGCGCGGTTGGCGGCGTTCGAGGACGCCGTCCGCACCGTCTACGCCAGCGCCGTCAGCCCCGAGGCGTTGCGCTACCGGGCCGACCGGGGCCTGGCCGGCCTCGACGAGCAGATGGCGATCCTCGTGCAACGGGTCTCGGGCGACGTGTTCGGCGACATGTTCTTCCCGCCCGTCGCCGGGGTGGCGAACTCCTCCAGCCTGTACGTGTGGGACGCCGCCCAGGCCGACCAGGGCATGGTGCGCCTGGTGGTCGGGCTGGGGACGCGCGCGGTGGACCGGGCCGACACCGACTTCGCCCGGATCGTCAGCCTGGCCAACCCCACGCGCTCGCCGCTGAAGAGCGAGGAGCTGGCCCGCTACTCGCAGCGCCGCGTGGACGCCCTCGACCTGGCCGCGAATCGCTTCACCACGATCCCGTTGGCCGAGGCCCGGCGCCTGACCGGCCGGCTCGACTGGTCGCTCCAGGTGAGCCCCGACCGGGAGGCGGAACGGCGCCGCCGCGAGCTGGGCCGCGGCGGGCCCGTCCCGGACGTGGTGGATTTCGCCGGGCTGCTCGGCGCCACCAGCTTCCCCGACACCCTGCGGGAGATCCTGGCGACGCTGTCGGCCGCCTACGACTACCCGGTCGACGTCGAGTTCACGGTCAATGTCGACCACGGGGACCTTCGGATCAACATCGTCCAGTGCCGGCCGCTGCAGACCCGAGGCGTCGGGGCCGCCGTCGCTGCGCCGACCGTCGATCCGGACCGCTGCCTGCTGTCCACCAGCGGCTCCTTCATGGGGGGCAACGCCCGCCTGCCGCTGGAGTACGTCGTGCTGGTGCGTCCCGAGGCCTATCTCGCGTTGGGGGAGTCGGCCCGCTACTCCGTCGCCCGGCTGATCGGACGGCTCAACCGCCTGCTCGACGGCGCGCCCGTCCTGCTGATCGGCCCGGGACGCTGGGGCTCGTCCATGGCGTCCCTCGGCGTCCCCGCGCACTTCACCGAACTCAACCGGTTCGCGGTGTTGTGCGAACACACGTACGCCGAGGGCGACTTCCGACCCGAGCTCTCCTACGGCAGCCACTTCTTCCAGGAACTCGTCGAGAGCGGCATCTTCTACGTCGCGCTGTTCGACGATCGCCCGGGCGTGCTCTTCCAGCCGCGGCTGGCGTTGGAGCGCCCGAACCTGCTGCCTCTCCTCGAGCCGGACGCCGGCGCGCTCGGCGAGGTGGTCCACGTCGCGGCCGTTCCCGGCCTCGTCCTGCACGCGAACGTGGTCACCCAGCGGCTCGTCGTCCAGTTCGAGGCGGCGGAGGCCGCCGAGGCCTGAGCGGGTGGGCGTGCCGACAGCGGTGGGGCGTGCGGGGCTCGAACCCGCGACCCAGGGATTATGAGTCCCCTGCTCTGACCGGCTGAGCTAACGCCCCGCACCGCTGCGCCAGCCTACCGGGCTCGCGCCGGAGTCGATTCGGCGTCCCGGCCCTGCATCTGCTAACGTACCTTCTCGCGCGAGCGCGATCCCCTGTAGCTCAATCGGCAGAGCATCTGACTGTTAATCAGACGGTTACTGGTTCGAGTCCAGTCGGGGGAGCCAAGCAAAAAGGCGTTCCGACAAGGTGCGAAACCGAGTCGGGACGCCTTCACTTTTCCCCGCGTGCACCCTACGTGCACCACGCGAAACGGCGTCCCTCAGCCGAGAGGAACGCGGCCATGAGCCACACCACCACCAGACCGGGCGCCGTTGCCTGGTGCCCAATGTCCACCGGCCCCGGCCAGATGACCGGAGACGTCTACAGCTGGCACGCGTACGCGCACCCGGCCACCCGCACCGCTTCGGCGTGCTGGTCGGTCTACTTCCACGGCACCAAGTTGGCGGACGGTACGGCGTCCGGCATCGCCGGGGCGCGCCGGGCGGCCGCGGCCAAGCTCTCCGAGTTCGGGGGCGTCCGATGACGGCGCCGGTCATCACCCGGCGCCCGGCGACCGGGTGTCCCTCGTGGTGCCGGACCGACCACGACGCCGAGCGGGCCGAGGGCGAGACGACGCCGCTCCACGGGTGCATCGTCGAGTACGGCGACCGCTACCGGGTCGAGGTCACGGAGTACGACGGCGTCGCGTCCGTGTGGGTGGGCACGTCATCCACCGATGACGAGTTGCCGCCGGTCGAGGCGCGGGCGCTGGCGTCCGCGTTGATCCGGGCGGCTGACCTTGCCGAGGGGGTCGACCGGTGAAGACGTACGCCAGCATCACGGACTTGATCCAGCAGGAGATTGCGCCGGTTCTCGCGACCGACGACACGCTCACCCCCGAGCAGGGCGACCGCATCGCTCGCGAGGTCTGCACCCGGCTGCAAGCGGCCGGGCTGGTCGTCTGGGAGGACGGCTGGAGTGAGAGCAGGGGCGCCTACTGGCTTCCGGCGCAGGGCTTCCGCATGGTCGCGGACGAGGACGACGACGGCGCCGCGTTCTGGGCCATCGTCTCCGACGTCCTCGACGCCGAGGGGGTCGAGTCGTGAGCCGGGCGTACCTGCGGGGCGAGATGGTCGCGCCGCGCCGGGCCTCCACGCTGGCGGAGCAGCAGGCCGGACTAGGGCCGTGCCCGGACGCCGCGCCGCTGATGGTCGCTCGAGTCATTCCGGCGCGGGTCGAGGTCTCCGGGGTCGACGGCACCTACTGCGACCCGGACGCGCTCAGGCGGGCCGCTACGGCCCTCCTGCGGGCCGCCGATGACTTCGGTCAGGGGGTGCGCTGATGGTCTCGTCAGCGGCAATCCTGGCGACGCTGGCGGCCGTGTGGACGGCGTCCGCGTTCGCGTTCCTGCTGGCGGCCCTTGCGGTCGTCATCGCTGACGGGCGGCGGCCCCGATGAGCGACGACACCCGCGAACGGCTCCTTCTGGGCCTCCTTCGGTTCGAGGACTTCCCCGGTCGTGGGGTCGATGCGCTCGGGCTTGGTGGCGGGCTGCTGACGGCCCATCGAGTCCGTCCGCGTGGAAAGGTTTTCCACGTCGCCCGACTCGACCAGTTCGGCGCGGACGCCGGTGCGACTGGGGCGGGCCGGACGGGTGCGAGGTCTGTCGCCAGTACCCCGACGCACGGCCGGCGGACGCCGCTGAGCGCTACCTCGACGAGATGGCCTCAGAGGTCATCGTCGCCGTCGGGACGCCCCTGGCAGTCGTTCTGGGCGGCGGCGGCCCGACGTGCGAGATTCTGCGCGACACCCGGACGGGCCCGGCGCGGTGGGTCGGCTCGTGGGGCGGTGAGGTCGTCACCCTGTACGGCGACCCGTAGCCCTGCCACGGGCGGCCTAGTTCAGAATCTTGAACTACCGAGCCCCGCTTCCACCGGCCCCTGCCCGGAGTGCTCAGCGTGGGAGGCGTGGCACCTTGACCAGCCCGTGCCGGGGCCCTCGTGGGTCGCGTCGCTGAGGGTCGTCTTCCTCGACGACTCCGGCCGGGTGCGCTACCTCGAACACGTGCCACAGACAGACCTAGAACGACCCTAGGACGAACGAACAGGGACGCCCCCGACCAAGCTCAGTGGCCGGGGGCGTCCGTCGTCCAGAGTGCCACCAGGGGCCAGGGGCGCGGCTCAGCCCTTCAGCACTCGGTGGACGGTCCCGACCGAGCAACCGGCCGCCGCCGCAATGGTGCGGACGCTGGCACCGGACGCGTGCGCGGATGAGTGCGTCCCGCGCGGCTGTCAGCGGGGCGCCCGGCGTCCGGCGCGGCCGGTTCTCTAACGTGGGCGGATGCACCCTGCCGGGGACCCCCCTGCCCGGGGGGGAAGGCACCTCCTCGGCCTAGGGCCGATATCCCCCCGACCTACGCGCAGCTCCGGGCGCGCGTAGGTGTGGACGCGGTGAGCACGACCCCGAGGGGGCGCAGGCGGGGGGTGGTGACGAGCAGGGGACGCACAGGGGGCTCCTCGAGTGTTGCTACAGGTGGTTGTGGAAAAACGTAACGGACGTGCGGGCACTATGCCGAAGAGGTGCCGCGGGCGCCGGGGCCACCCCTCCCGGCCACCCCATCCCAGCCCGTGGGATTCGTCGCGCTGACAAGGGACGAGGGCCGCGCCCGGTGTGGGTGCGGCCCTCGTGGTGCGGCGCTGGTCCGTCATGGGCAACCGACCATCGGTCCACTCGGTCAACTTCCCAGAACCCCGAGCGGTGGCGTTGACGCCGCGGTCAGTGAGTCGTCAGGGGACGATGGCCGGGTCGGCGACGACGAACGAGCCGATGCGGTCGGGGTGGACGACGTTGGCGCCGAACCGCCAGGTAGCGCGCAGCGCGATCCCATCGGTGTTGAAGTAGACGTGCTCACTGGTGGCGACCTGTACCTGACCGACCGCGGAGACGATGGCGGTGCGGTCGACGACCAGCCCGGACAGGGTGGTCATGGCGGACGACACGAGGACGGGCAGCCCGAGCAGCCGCTTCACGGTGGCTTCGGTGCCGGCGCCCAGGAGCGGCGCGTTGTAGTCGGCGCCCAGCTTCATCTTCTGGATGACGGCCCAGGCGTCCGGCGCCATGATGATGTGGGACGGGCTGCCGCCGTTGCCCTCCAGGGTGGCGATGAGGTCGACGAGGTTGTCGAGGCTGCCGGTCACGTCGTCGCCCGCGGTCTCGATGCCGACGACGTTGAGCAGCCCGCCGGGCGGGGTGACGGCGGGGGCGACCGGCGCGGCTTGCGCCAGGTAGGCGATGTTGGCGGCGCGCAGGATGGCGCGTTGGACGGACGTCGCCAGCATCTCGGCGGTACGCGGCTGGGCCCACTGCTCACGGCTGAGCCGGATGAGCTGGGAGACCTTGCCGGTGTAGACGAGGCACTCGTCCAGCCCAGGGTTGGCCTCGTCGATCGGGGCGCCTTCGGCGACGAAGCCGGCGGCGGCGTCGGTGGCGAACGCGACCCGGACGGCGGGGGCGTCGCCTTCCACGTTGCCGGCGACGGTGGACGTCTGGAGGATCAGCGCATCGGGGACGACGTCGGCGGGGGCGTAGGCGGTGAGGTCGGGCGCCCACGCCCGGGTTGCGGTGCTGGTGGTTTCGGTGTTCGCCATGGTGGCGGCTCACTTTCGTATGGGGGTGGCGCCGCGGGTGGCGCCGGGGATGAGGGGGTTCTATCCCGGTCGGCCACGGGCCGAAACCGTTCGGCCCACGGGGCCAACGTCGACGTGGGGGCGGGCCGCGGGCCCGGCGTCCTCACCATGTCACGGCAAGGATACCGGGTCCGGACGGCTGACGCGCGTTACCGGCGCGGCTTGAAGGCGTCCGCGAAGGTGGGCGGCCGTTCCCCACCGCCGATGGGGCGGCCCACGTTGCCCTGGCCGGCCGCCGAGGGGGCGTAGGGCAGGCGGGTCCCCACGCCCAACTGCTTGCCGGCGTCCTCGACGGCGGCCAGCACCTTGGCCGGGTCGACGCCGCCCTGGTCGTCGAGCAGGGACGCGAAGTCGACCCCGGCGGCGTCCAGGAGTGCGGGGGTGGCTTGTCGGCGCTCGGCCTTGATGACGGCGGCGACGGCGGCGCGGCGCAGGGCGTCCCGCTCGGCCCGCAGGGCGTCCCGCTCGGCCTCGGCGTCCCGAAGCTGGCGACGGTAGCGGGCGGCCTCCCGGCCGGCCTTGTCGGGCGCCTCGTGGGCGTCCTGGGCGTGGTCGGTGGGGGCGTCGATCTGCACCTCGGCTTCGTGGGCGTCCTGGGCGGCCTCCTGGGCCGTGTGCAGGGTGTTGTCGGTGGTGGTGGTCTCGGGCATCTCGTTGTTCATGGTGCTGTTCCTCTCAGGTGGTGGTGGTGGGTTCGGGGTCGCGGGTGTCGGGCGCCGGCGCGGTCCGGCCGCAGCTGGGGCACCAGGCTTCAGGGGTGCCACGCCACGACAGGCGCAGCAGCGGCGCGGGACGGCGGCAGCGGGTCGAGTGCGCGATCGTGCTGTTGGTGTTCGTCATCGCCTTGTTCGCCTCCACGTCTGGTTGACGCGCTCGGAGTAGTCGACTCCAGCCCAGACGCCCCAGCAGGCGTGCGCCTCGTCCGCAGCGGCCCGGCAGGCGGCCCGGATCGTCTGGGGGCAGTCACCGCACCGAACGACGGCCAGCGCGCGCTGTTCGACACACTCGGCCGTCCACTCGGGACGGCGCCAGCAGGGCACGGGGCGGCCATGCACCCGCGCATCGTCGACCAGGAAGACGAGGTTCTCAGCGGCGCTCACCCGGACGCCCCCAAAGGCCCCGACCGGGGGGTTCTCGGGTGGTTCGGGGGGTTCTGTGCGCTCGGAGTGAATCTCTGTGACTAGGGAGGTAACTCGGGTAACCGTTCTCCCGAAACTTTCTGGTTCCCCGGGGGATTGAAAAGTTCCGGGAGAGCGGTTACCTCGGTTACCTCGGTTACCTCGGGTGCTCACCGGCCCTCCTCGTCGGTGCCCTGCAAGCCGATCCCCAGCCTGACCTTCACGTTCTTGCCGTAGAGCTTCTTCTGCCCGCGCGAGGTCGTCGCGATCGGTCATGCTGCACCCCCGGTCATGTGGACGCGGCAGGGCAGGCAACGAACGAACCCGCTCGGGATGGGCGTCCCACAGTCGGCGCAGGTGAAGCCGTGGGAGGGTTCTACGTCCTCGCCTGCCGACTGTCCCCCACTGTCCCCCGACTGTCCCCCGGGGACGGTCGGCCACTGTCCCCCCGTCCCCCTCTCTAAGGGACGGGGGACGGTGGACACTCGTTCGGGGGCGGTTGCGGCGTCGAGTGTCCCCCCGTCCGGTTCGGACTCTCGGAACGGCTTGGCCAGCGTGTGCAGGGTCGCGTTACGCGGGCCGGGCGCCGTCGTGATGTGGCCGGCCTCCACCAGGGCGGAGACGGCGCGGGTAACCATGTCCTTCCTGCCGGTCACCCGTTCTTCAATGCCGCGGTAGCTGAGCGGCGCGGTGCCATCCTTGTGCGCCTTCTCCAGCACCCGACTCACCTTCTCCATGTAGCCAGTCGGCCGGAACTCTCCGGGCGCTTGCGGGGCGACGGCGTCGAGGGTCACCCGGACGCCGTGCGGGCCGGGCGAGACGTTGAGCTCGGCCACGCGCAGACCGGCGCGGTAGTTGCCGTGTCGGTCCTTGGCGCAGACGAGGACGGCCGCGCCGGCCGTGTCCCGGTCGAACGGCCGGACCACCCGTTGCATGTACTGGGCGCCACTGATCGCGGCCCGCTTCCGTTGCGAACCGATCGGCCACAGTCCGGCCTCATCGGTCTTCGTCACGTGGTCGAGGACGACAACGGCCGGCCCCGGCTCTGTGCCGTAGGTGACGGCCGCCAGCCGGCGCGGGACGCGCAGGAACCACGCGGCTACCTCCTCGTCGGCGTTCGGGTTCGCCCCGTCGAGGGCCAGCCCTTCGCCGGTGGAGTCGACCACGACCAGGACGGCGCGCAACTCCTCCATCAGGGCGACGACGTCGGCCAGGTCCGCGCCGGTGGGCCGCTCGCACGGGTTGAGGTAGGCGAACAGTCGGTGCACGTCCTCGGGCTGGGCGCCGAGGTCGAGCAGGCGGCCCGCGATCCCGAGGGCGTCGTCTTCGTGGTCGACGTAGACGACGCCCTCGCCCTGGTTGAGACACTGGGCGGCCGCGGCGAGAGCCGTCCACGTCTTGCCGGCGCCGGACTCGCCGGCAAGCCCGTTCACCTTCCCGCGGTAGAACAAGGCGACCCCGCCGGCGATGCGGCCCACAGTGGGCGCCGGACGCGCCAGGGTGCCCGCTAACAGCCCGTCGAGGGTCGGCCCGAGGTCGACACGGGCCCACGCCGTCGAGCGGCCCCGGGGGGCGTCCTCGGCCGGTTCCACCGGTTCCCAGTCGTCCGGTTCCTCGGGCCCGAACGCGACGCTGTTGCGGCCGTTCACGTCTCCCACCTAGACCACCCCCCGCAGGAGCTCGGCGGCGACGATGGGCGGAACCGGCAGGCCGGGCCCCTCCAGCGAGGCGCGGGCCCGGCACGCGGCGGCGGTGGCCTCCAGGCGCCGGGCGCGGGACTCGAGGTCAGCTTGGGACGCCCGGCCGGCGAAGTCGATGCCGGGCCGGTGGCGGGCGTCGAGGAACCGTTGGGCGCGTGCCTGCCAGTAGTCGGCGGTCGCCTCACTGAGGACGTCGGCCAGCACGCGGCAGGCGAAGTGTTCCAGCTGGTCGGCGTCCAGGCTGAGGCCGGTCATCGCGCACCCCCGAGCTCGTCGAGGACGTCGTCCAGCCCGGACGCGACCACGGCCAGCGCATCGGCTCCCAGCAGCCCTACGCGGGCCGCCAGGGCGTCGAGACGGGCCGAGACGGACTCACGCCGCGCCCGAAGCTGCGCGGCGCTCTGACGGGCCGCACAGACCGGGCCGAAGCCACGAGCGACGGACGCCGCGGCGGTCAGCGGGTGGGCGCAGCAGGAACAGCGGGTGACGGGGTCGGCGGCGTCCGGTACGCTGGTCTCATCCTTGTGGTTCTTGTTCGGCGTCCGGTTCCCAGCCGGGCGCCGTTCCTCGTTCGGGGTCACCGGACCGCGATGGGCTGGAAGCAGGCATCCACTTCAGCGGCCCGCACGCGAATCACGCGGGCGTTCAGTCGGTAGCCGGTCACGCGGCCGTCGGAGATGAGCCGGCGGACGGTGTCAACCGACACCCCCCACCGGGCCGCGGCCTGCTGTTGGCTTTCGTACTCGGGCGCTACGCTTCCCGTGGTCGCGTCGTTGTGGGCGTGGGCCAAGGGGCGGGAGCTGCTGGCACGGCTCCCGCTCCGCTTTGTTGCGGGCATGGGTGTTCCTCTCGCGTGCTCGGCCCGCGGGTGCTGGCACACCTTGCGGGCCCGTTGTGGGCGTGGCGGTCCGATGCTTGGCACCGGCTTTGTTCCGGGCCGTGGTCCCGATTCGCGGAATCCTCCTGGCTTGGGTGAATCCGTTCTGCGCGGCAGTCTAAGCAGGCGCGGCGACTTTCCTGCACAGGTAGGCACGGGCCCGCGCCGCTGGGGGGTCGTCGGGCGTCCACCGCAGGGGGTCGGCCCTAGTCACGGACGCGAGACACCTAGCCGCGGCTATCGGCGTCCGGTCCTTCTTGGCGACGTTCTCCACAGGGCATCCACAGGGCTAGGCGTCCTCGGCCATCCTCGACAGGGCGGCCGCCAGTGCCTTAGCGCGATCGCGGGCCGCGTGCTGGTAGCGCTGGGCGGCGGCCGGCGTCGAGTGCCCACCCCACGCCATGAGCTCAGCCGTCGTCGCGCCCGTCTGGGCCGCCCACGTCAGGCCGGAGTGCCTGAGGTCGTGTAGATGCAGGTCAGGGCGTCCAGCGGCCTCCCGCGCCCGGCAGAACCCACTTGAGGACTCGTTGATGATGCGGCCGCCGATGACACGGCGTCGGGCCGGTTTGCCGTTCAGAGTCGACTGGGACAAGTGGCCCCCGTGCTTGGCGGGGAACAGCAGACCAGCCGGGCCGGGCTGGGCGTAGGCGTCCAGGTGGGCCTGGACGATGGGCAGCAGGAAGGGCGGCAACGGTAGGTCACGGACGCCAGCGGCCGACTTCGGGGTGGTCACCTTCCGTTCCCCTCCCACGAGGACGACGCCGCGTCGGATGCGCAGCACTCCACGCCGTAGGTCGACGTCCTGGCGGCGTAGCTCGGTGACTTCTCCGAAGCGCAGCGCACACCAAGCCATGAGCAGGACGGCCAGCCGGTGCCGCTCGGGCATGTGGGCGACGATGGATGCGAGTTCGGCCGGGGTGACCGGTTCCGCCTTGTGGGTCGTGCGGGCCCTCGATGCGCCGGGGATGCTCGGGGGTGTGATGCGCTTGTCCCTCTTGGCCGCGTCCCGCAGGATGCCGCGCAGCAGCGCGTACGCGTGGGCGTTGGCGACCGGGGTCGCGGGTAGGTTCTCGCGCCACTCCGTCAACACGTCTTCGGTGATGGCGTGCATCGGCAACGGGCCGAGCTCGGGCAGGATGCGCGACTCCAGCAGCTTCCCGTAGTGCTCCCGCGTGCGATCCTTCAGTGGCTCCCCGTCGGGGCGCCGGTGGGCCTCCAGCCACCGAGGGGCGTACTCGGCCAGCGTGCCCGCGGTCGCGTGCTTGGCGCGGGCCCGGGCGGCCGGTGACGTCCAGGCGTCCGACTCCACCAAGCGGCGTTCGTCGCGTAGCCATCCTTCGGCGTCCATCTTCCGCAGGAACGTCGTCGGGGCGGGATGCCGGGTCGCGTCCGGCCCGATGTAGGACGCCTGCCAGCGTCCCGATGGGAGCTTGCGTAGCTTCCCGAATCCTCGCCTGCTAGCCATCGCCGCGGGCCGTCGCGTGCACCATACGTGCACCATAGCAACCGTTCCGGCCCTAGTTCTGCGGACTTGTGCATGCGGGGAAAGTTCCCCTACTGTCAGCCCCAACACCTAGTCGGAACGCTCAGTGACAAGGGCCGACGACAGACCGGGAACACGCGGGCCGTTACTGGTTCGAGTCCAGTCGGGGGAGCCACCGCGAAAGGGCGTTCCGACAAGGTGAGACACCAGTCGGGACGCCCTTCGCTTTCGGCCCGCGGGCAACAACCGGGCAGGGGCCTCGCACTGTCCACCACCAGCGCCTGCCGGGTCGTCCCCGTGCCGTTCACCCCTCACCGGCCGCCACCGCCACCCCGCAGGATCGCCGTCATCTTCTTCCCCCGCGCCAACTCGTCGATCAGTTTGTCCAGGGAGCGGATCTGTCGCATGAGCGGGTCCTCCACCTCCTCCACCCGGCAGCCGCAGACCACCCCGGTGATGAGCGCCGCGTCCGGGTTGAAGGCCGGCGCCTCGGCGAAGAACGTCGCCAGGTCGACGCCGGAGGCGACGGCCCGCTCCAGCCCTGCGGCGTCGTAGCCGGTGAGCCAGGTGATGATCTGATCCACCTCGGCGCGGGTGCGCTGCTTGCGCTCCGCCTTGGCGACGTACAGCGGGTAGATGCTGGCGAAGCTCGTGCCGAAGATGCGGTGTCCCGTCATCGGTCCCTCCCTGGTCGATGCAGCCTGTGGGGGCGAGCATGGCCCGTCGGGCGTCCCGCTGTCATCTTCGGACGCCGCGGCTGCGGCTCCGCACGCCGCCGGCCGGCGGGCCCCGCACGCAGCTGTGGACCGCCCAGAAGGCCGCCAAGCGCTTCTGGCAGAACACGCTGGCCGACGTCGGCAGCCTCGCCGCGGAGATCCGGCGGGCCACCCGGGACGCCCCGACCCGCGCCGCGGCCGACGCGGTGCTCGCCGCGCTCATGCCCGGGCCGGACGGGTTCGTCGTCGCCGAGGCGCACCGGGGCGCGGGGGTGGCCGCCTGCACGGGCGTCACCGTCTACCTGCCGTCGCCGCTGGTCGGCGTATCGCGGTTCTACGCCGACCTCGACTTCGCCCGCGAGCACGGCTGGCGGTCGATGGTGGACGCCTACGTGCGGGCCTAACTGGTCGGGTCAGCCGGTGCAGGTGATCCGGAAGGCGGCCTTGCCGGTCGTCCAGTCGTCGGGGTCGGTGACCTGGGCGGCCTGCCAACCGCTGTACTCGCGCAGGCTGGAGCCGCCGAGGGTCCAGGTGGTCTCGATCGGCTGGGTGCCCGGGCCGGCGAAGGTGAGCGTCTTCGTCGGGGCGGTGGCGCCGTCGCTGCGCAGGAACTTGTAGGTCACGGTTCCGCTGCCTCCGGCCACCGAGATGTGGCCCGAGAACGTGATCTTCGCCGGGCAGGGGCCCACGTACTCCGTGGGGGTGGCCTGCAGGGTCACCTCGACGATCCGGAAACCGGTCGGGGCGCTGGTGGTGGGGGGCCGGGTGGTCGTCGTGGTCGTCGTGGTCGTCGTGGTCGTCGTTGGCGTGATGGGGCCGCCGGGCCAGTTCGGGAAGAAGAGGCGCCACACGGCGACGCCGAGGGCCACCACGAGCATGGCGACAAGGACGACCAGCCACCCGCGGCGCGGCGGCGCCGCCGGGGCGGGGACCGGCGCCCGCGGCGTCCGGGGTGGGGGTGCGGCGGGGTCGTCGGGACGCGCGTCCACGACCAGCGGGTTGCTGGCCGCGGCCAGCCGGAGCTGCGCCCAGGGCACGTTCGGGCGGACGCGGCTGCAGTAGTCGATGAGCTCGTCGATGCGTCCGGTGCGGGCGAAGGTGCGCACGAGGTCGACGACCCTGTGGGTCTTGGAGTCGCCGGCGAGGCTCTCGTAGTCGACCCGCAGGTCGAAGCACAGGGTCTCGAGTTCGGTCTCGTCGAAGTAGCTCTCGAGGATCTTCCGCAACTCGATGTGCCACGTCGCCGGGGACGACGGGCGGGGCCCGGGGCTCGGGTTGGACATCGGCACCTCCCTGGGACACGACGCCGAGTGTCGCCATCCTCCCACCCCGAGGCCGCGGGCGGGAGGGGGTGCGCACCCGCCGACGGTGTTGTCCGGTTGTCTGCGGGGTGCGGCGGGTTGTCTCCCCGGTGTTGTCCGGTTGTCTCCCGGGTGCGGTGGATTGTCTCCCGGGTGCGGCCGGCCCCCGCTCAGTAGGCTGGCCGCACCCGACCCGCGGGAGGTCCCGTGCGCTACCTCAACTTCGACCTCGAGCTGTTCGGCCACCGCCAGACCGACGAGGCCGACCTGTTCTCGGTCCGCGTGCAGGCGTCCCCGGTGGGGGAGCAGCGGTTCGAGGACGCCACGCCGGTCGCGCTGTCGCTGGCGGTGCGGCAGGCGGTCGCCGCGCTGCGCCGCCGGCAGCTGTCGTGGGCCGGTCTGGTCGGCCTGGGCGCGCAACTGGGGGCGGCGCTGTTCCCGCCCGCGGTGGCGGGGCTGTGGGCGTCCGCCCGCCAGGCGCTGGCCGGCGACGACCGGCTGCGCCTGCGGCTCAAGCTCGACACCTACGGGTTGGCCGAGTTGCCGTGGGAGTACGCCTACCTGCCGGCCGCCGGGGTGCCGGCCGCACGGCGCGGGCCCGAGGGGTTCCTGGTGCTCGACCGTCGCGTGTCCCTGGTGCGCTACGAGGTGCAGGAGGGGCCGCTCGTGCCGCTTGCGGCCGCGGACGGACCGCTGCGCCTGGTCGCGTTGCTGGCCGATCCCGCCGAGCCCGGGCTGGACCGCCTCGACGTGAACCGGGAGCGCCGCAGCATCGAGGACGCCCTCGCCGGGCTGCCGGTGCTGGCCGAGTTCCACGTCCCGGCCACGGCGGACGCCCTCCTGGCGGCCCTGGCGACGCCCGCCCAGGTCTTCCACTTCGCCGGTCACGGCCGTTTCGACGGCGACCTGGGGGAGCGCTACGGCAGCGAGGAGGGCCAGGGGGCGCTCCTGCTCGCCGACGAGTCCGGACGCCCCCGGCCCCTGTCCGCGCAGCACCTGGCGCTGGCGCTCACCGGGTGCGGCGTCCGGTTGGCGGTGCTGACCGCCTGCGAGGGGGCGCAGGTGGACGCCGCGTCCCCGTGGGCGGGGGTGGTCTCGGCGCTGACCCGCCGGGGGATCCCGGCGGTGGTGGGCATGCAGTTCGGCCTCCGCGACGCCAACGCGACCCTGTTCAGCCGGGCGTTCTACCGGGCGCTGGCCGCCGGGCAGCCGATCGACGCGGCGGTCACCGACGGCCGGCTGGCGATCCTCACTCAGGCCGGGCCCGACGAGCGGGACTGGGGCGTGCCGGTGCTGTACCTGCGCGCCCACGACGGGGTGCTGTTCCCCGCGCCGGCGGCCCAGCCGGTCCCGCAGCCGGCGGCCCAGCCGGTCCCGCAGCCGATGGCCCAGCCGGTCACGCAGCCGGCGGCAGGGCCGGCGTCCGCGGGTGGGCCGGTGGACAAGCGGCGGCTGCGGGAGGCGATGCTGCCGGCGTTCAGCACCGCCGAACTCGAGATCCTCTGCAGCGACCTCGAGGCCGACCTGGCCGCGGCGGGCACCCCGCTCCCGGTGAATCTCGAACTCGTCGGCGGCGCCGACAAGGCCCAACGCGTGCTGCACCTCATCGAGTACCTCGATCGGCGCGCGCTGCTGCCGGCGCTGGTGGGGGCGGTGCGGCGGGCGCGCCCCGGCCTGGTGTAGGCGCGGCTGCGCTCAGCGCGGGGCGCCCCTCGGGGCCCGGCTATCGTGGGCGCATGGTGCGCGGCGTCGTGCCCGACCCGACCGGGCCGGGCCAGGAGTCGGTGTGGGACTACCCGAGGCCCCCGGCGGTGCGGCGGTGCACGCTGCCGATCCGGGTGGTGTTCGGCGGGGAGGTGATCTGCCAGACCGCCGAGTCCTGGCAGGTGCTCGAGACCAGCCACCCGCCGACCTACTACCTGCCGCGGGCGGCGTTCGCGGAGGGGGTGCTGCGGCCGGCGTCCGGGTCGTCGTTCTGCGAGTGGAAGGGCGGCGCCCGCTACCTGGACGTCGTGGCCGGGGGCCGGACGGCCGCGCGCGCGGCCTGGTACTACCCGACGCCGACCCCGAGCTTCGCGATGCTGGCCGGCCACGTGGCGCTCTACGCGGGGCCGATGGACGAGGTGCTGGTGGGCGGCGAGCGGGTCGTCCCGCAGCCGGGCGGGTTCTACGGCGGCTGGATCACGTCGTCGGTGACCGGGCCGTTCAAGGGCGTCCCGGGGAGCACCGGTTGGTGATCGGGGTCGAGCCGAGGGCCGGCGGCTCCGGGCAGGTGCCCCAACTCGGACGCGACCGCTGGCGTCCGGCGTCTGTCGTGCTGCGTTTCGTTGCGAAGATGCAACACTCCCGGGCTCAGGACAGCCGAGACAATCGGCGCAGGTGCTCCACGTCGAAACCGAACAGGAAGGCGCCCTGCACCGCGATGCCCCACCCGGTGCCGCGGAGGAACGGGTCGTGGCCCCGCGTGCGCACCAGCGCCAGCCCGCCGAGCGTGTAGACCACGTCCAGGGCGGCGTTGACGCCCAGGATGCGGCGCAGTGACGCGCGCTCCTCGGCCCGGCGGACGGGGGTGTGGTTCTCCGGCCGGGCCGCCTTCGCCGCCGCGCTGCGCCCGCCGCCCAGGGCGATGACCCCGTCGATGAGCCCCCAGGCGGCCGACTGAACCCCGACTCCCCGCCAGAACGCGCTGCCGACCAGCGCCAGTGGCGCCCCGGTGAGCACGCTGGCCGCAGCCCACCGCATCAGCCGGGACGCCAGCGTCGCCTCGAACTCGTAGATCCCGTCGCGCTCACCGTCCATCGGCCGCACCTCCACGTCTCCGGTCGTCCACCCCCAGCCTGCGGACGCGGGGGGCGTCCTGACACGCTACAGGCGCCGTAGCAGTTTCAGTCGTGCCCAGGCTCCGGTGAAGGCCAGCGGGGGCACCGTCGCCATGAGTTGCAGGTTCTCCACCAGCGACCCCTCCTCGTCGAGGAACCGCAGCAGCCGGTCGATCGGGTTCTTGCCGAACAGGTCGGCGAACACCCGCTCGGCCAGGTCGCCGCGTCGGTAGAGCACCTGCAGCAGGATGCTGTCGAACAGGTGATAGCGACGGGGCGGCTCGGGCAGGTCGAACGGGTGGCCCCGCTCGACGAGCGAGCGCACGATGGCCTGCGAGTCGCGGGCCGTGCGCAGGAAGGCGAACCCCGAGGACGCCTTGACGCGGCCGCCGCGGGTCCCCGTGCGCAGCACCGACCGCCCGGACCGGCGCGGGAACGGCTGATCGGTCATCGGGATCACTCCGGCCTCGGTGGCGGTCACCCGGTAGTCGCCGACCCCCAGCACCTCGGCGAGGTACCCGCGCAGCGCCGCCTCGTACTCCGGCGGCGGCAGCAGGTGCGCCGAGAACAGCGTGAACTCCACCAGGGCCGTCCGCTCGGTGAAGGGCAGCACGTACACGAACCGCATCCCGTCCCAGCCGGACGCCCCGCGCTGCGGCGTCCGGAAGTCGAACAGGGTGGCGACCCCGGGGTCGAACGCGGGGGCGTCCGTCTCGATCTCCCAGCCGAGGAAGTGCTGTTGCAGGTAGTGGTAGCGGGCGGACGCCGCGGGCGCCAGTCCCGCGGCGGCCGTCGCGTGCTCGGGCGTGTAGTCGCGGCCCACCCACCGGCTGTCGAACGCCCAGTCGGCGGTGAAGGTTGCGCCGTCGACGACCACGCGGGCGCCGCGCTCGCCGTCGCCGACGCTGTCGATGTGGCCCTGGAGCCACGTGACGTGGGGCAGTGCGGCGAACCGCGCCCGGCTGTGTTCGTAGAGGTCGAGGCCGCGGAGCATGGCGTAGCGGTAGGGGGCCAGCGGCACCACGGTGTCGAGGCCGCCGCCGGTGAACCGGATGCGGTCCCAGGTGCGGTGCAGCAGCGACTCGAACGGGTGGGGGCCGATCAGCCACGAGCACCAGGTGCGGTCGTTGGTGCGCTTGGCGTCCTGGTCGACGATGAGGATCGAGCGGTCCCGCAGCGGGCTGTCGAGCAGGGCGTGGGCCAGGTTCAGGCCGGCCGAGCCGCCGCCGGCCAGGATCAGGTCGTGGTGCGACCCCATGCGCTCACCGGACCTTCGCCCGGGGGCCGGAGGGCCGGGGCAGGTCCGGCAGACGGCTCGCGAGGTTCACGGACGCACCTATCGCCGGGGACGGCCCGGATGCTACCAGCCGCCGCGGTGTGTCCGGGGCGGGCTCGGCGGGGGGTGCACTGTCGTCGTGCGTTGCGTTGCGTGGATGCAACGCCTCCGGGAACGTGCAGCCCGAGCGCGGGGGCGAGGGCCCTCGGCGGGGGTTAACGCGACCGGACGCCGATCGGAGGATCGGCGTCCGGCGCTGGGAGTGGGCGGTCTCAGCCGAGCGTGCGCACCGTCCCGCGGCTGGTGTCGCTGGACGTGATGCCGCCGGTGGTGACGGTCATCGACCCGCCGGTGGCGGCGGTGGCGAGCTTGGCGGTGACGACCGGCTTGTACCCGGACAGGTAGCCGGTGGCGTTCGGGTGGAACGACTCGAACTGGTTGAACAGCTGCGCGTTGCGGATCCAGGGGCTGCGGTCGCACACCGCGTGGCCGACGAACGGGGGCACCACGTCGGCGTACGCGAAGTCGGCCCGGGCCGCCGCCTCCGACACCTTGGTGGCCAGGTTCAGCGCGCCGTTGTTGAGCGCGGTCATCTCCGCCGACGTGAAACTCGTGAGGATGCTGCAGTCCTTGCCGTTGAAGAGCTTCGGGTACGCCGTCACCACTACCCTCGCGTTGGGAGCCTGCCCCTTCACCGCGCCGAACAGGGTGTCGAGCTTGCCGGGCAACTCGGTGTTGATCTTGGTGTTGGCCACGGCGACGGCGTTGAGGCACGCGGTGGTGTTGAGGCCCAGGCACGTGGTGAGGGTGGCGGCGAAGCCGATGTCGTTGCCACCGACGGTGATGGTCACCAGGTCGGTCTCGTCATCGAGGGGGCCCAGTTGCTTGGTCTGCACGTCATTGACCGTCGCGCCCGAGCACGCCTGGAAGTCGAGGGTGTAGCCGCCCGCGGCGGCGATGAGCCCCGGGTAGCCCTTGAGGGAGCGGTAGCAGGAATCGAGGTAGCTGCCGGCTCCGACGCCGGCCGCGTAGCTGTCGCCGAGGGCGACGTACTCGACGGGGGACGCCGTGACGACGGGCTTGGGCTTGGGGGCGGCAGCGGCCGTGGAGGCGAGGGCCGCACCCAGCAGGGGCACGGACAGGGCGGCGACCGCCCGGAGCAGAGTCCTCTTCGACATGCTTCATTGTTGATCCTGCGCAGGTGGCCGTAAAGGGGTTATCGTGAGAAGTTCGGCCGCGGGCTGCGAGCCCCCCGCCCGCGGCGGGCGGCCGCCAACAGCCCGGCCCGACCCGTCAGACTGGCCGGGTGAACGGATCGAACCAAACCCGCGTGCTCGTGGTGGACGACGAACCGGTGCTCGCCGGGGTCGTGGCGTCCTACCTGGGGCGGGCGGGCTATGAGACCCGGACCGTCGGCGACGGCCGGGACGCCGTGGCGGCGGCCCGAGACTGGGGCCCCGACGTGATCGTGCTCGACCTCGGCCTGCCCGGCCTCGACGGCGTCGAGGTCTGCCGGCAGGTGCGCACCTTCAGCGACTGCTACGTGCTGATGCTCACCGCCCGCGACGACGAGATCGACCTCCTCGTCGGGCTGTCGGTCGGTGCCGACGACTACGTCACCAAGCCGTTCAGCGCCCGCGCCCTGGTGGCCCGGGTGCAGGCGCTGCTGCGGCGTCCGCGCACCGGCGCCGCCGTGCCCGCCCCCGCCCGGCGGGTGGTCGGACCGCTGGTGATCGACCCCGCCAGCCGGGAGGTCACGCTCGACGGAACTCCCGTCGACCTGACGCGCACCGAGTTCGACGTGCTGGCGACCCTCGCGGCGAGCCCCCGCCTCGCCTTCTCGCGCCGCCGGCTCGTCGACGCGGTGTGGGGCGAGGACTGGGTGGGCGACGAGCACCTCGTCGACGTGCACGTGGGCCACGTTCGGCGCAAGTTGGGCGACGACCCGGGGCGTCCGCGGTTCATCGTGACCGTCCGCGGCGTCGGCTACCGGATGGGGCCGGGCGCGTGAGCCGGCCGCTGTCGCTCGCCCGCCGGCTCCTGCTCGCCCAGGTGCTGGTGCTCGTCGCCCTGGCCGCGACCGTCGTCGGCGTCGCGGCCGTCGTCGGGCCGCCCGAGTTCGACCGGCACCTGGCCCTCGCCGGCCACACCGATCCCGACCTGATCGCCCACGGCGAGCAGGCGTTCGTGTCGGCCGGCCTCGTCGCGCTGGGTGCCGGGCTCGCGATCGCCGGGCTGGGGGCCCTGGGGGCGACCGCCCTGCTGACCCGGCGGATCGGCGCAGCGCTGGCGGCGCTCGCCGCCGGTGCCGCGCGCGTCGCAGCCGGCGACTACGGCACGCCGGTGGCGCTGCCCGCCGACCGTGAACTCCAGGCCGTGGCGGCCGGCTTCAACGCCATGGCGGCCCAGATCGCCTCCACCGAGGCGACGCGCCGGCGCCTGCTGACCGACCTCGCCCACGAACTGCGGACGCCGCTGGCGGCGATCGAGCTGCTGCTGGAGGGCTTGGAGGACGGCGTCGTGCCCGCCGACGCCGCCACCACCGCCACCCTGCGGGCCCAGACCGCCCGCCTGGCGCGGCTCGCCACCGACGTCCGCGACGTGTCCGCGGCGGAGGAGGGCCGGCTCACCCTGGTGCGGGAGCCGGTGCCGCTGCCCGCCCTGCTCGCGGACGCCGTGGCGACCGCCGCCCCCGCCGCCGAGGCCGGGGGCGTCCGGCTCGAGGCCGACCCCCCGCCGGACGTGACCGTCGCCGTCGACCGGACGCGCATCGGTCAGGCGCTCGACAACCTGCTCCGCAACGCCGTCCAGCACACGCCATCCGGGCGCAGAGTGCGGCTGTGGGCGGACGCCGTCGGCGACGCGGTGCGGATCGGCGTCCGGGACGAGGGGGCCGGCATCGCGGCCGAGGACCTCCCCCACGTGTTCGAACGCTTCTACCGGGGCGGCGACCGCCGACACGACCAGGGCGCCGGCAGCGGCGTCGGGCTGGCGATCAGCCGCGCCATCGTGGCCGCCCACGGCGGGACGCTGACGGCGGCCAGCGACGGCGCCGGGCGGGGCGCCGAGTTCGTCCTGACGCTGCCCCGCGGCCGCTGAGCTTCAGCGAACCTTCAGAGAACGGACACGGTTCCGACGGAACCCCCGGCCATCCTGGCCCGCATGAGACGCGTCACCCTTGCCGCCGCCGCCCTGGGCGGGGTCCTCCTCACCGGCTGCGCCGCCGGCGTCCCGAGCCAGCCACCGGCCGCGACGCCGCCGCCCGTCGCGGCGGCCGACCTCCTCGCCCGCAACGGACTGCAGGGGCTCAGCGCCGAGCAGGTCGTCGACCGGCTGGACGCCTCCGAGGAGGACCGCACCGCCGGGCCGGTGGGGTCGGTGCGGGCCACCGAGCTCGTCCTCACCGACGGCCAGGGCCAGGCGCGCCTGCCGCTGCCCGCCGACCGGTTCTACCTGTCGATCGCCCCCTACCTGACCACGACCCACGACTGCTTCGACCACAACCTCGCCTCCTGCAAGGGGGAACTCGCCGGCAGGACCTTCCACGTGACGGTCCGGGACGCCGCGGGCGCGACCCTCGTCGACCGCGACGCGACCGCGTACGGAAACGGCTTCGCCGGGCTGTGGCTGCCGCGGGGGATCACCGGCACCCTCACGGTCACGTACGAGGGGAAGTCGGCGACCGCAGCCATCGCCACCGGCGCCGGCGACCCGACCTGCCTCACCACCCTCAAGCTGACCTGAGCGGACGAGCGCGGGCTGCGCCCGCGGCGTCCGGCCTCGTCAGAGCAGGACCAGGCTGATCGCCATCAGCGCCATGCCGGCGACGACGCCGTAGACGGCGACGTGGTGGCGGCCGTAGCTCTCCGCGGTGGGCAGGAGTTCGTCGAGGGAGATGAAGACCATGATCCCGGCGATGATCCCGAACACGACGCCGAGCAGGGCGTCCGACACGAACGGCCGCAGGACCAGGAAGCCGAGCAGGCCGCCCACCGGCTCCGACAGCCCGGTGAGCGCGGCCAGGCCGAGGGCCTTCGTGCGGTCGTGGGTCGCGTGGTAGAGCGGCACCGCGACGGCGATGCCCTCGGGGATGTTGTGGATTCCGATCGCGACCGCCACCGGCACGGCCAACGCGGGGGCCTGGATCGCCGCCATGAACGTCGCGAACCCCTCCGGGAAGTTGTGCAGCGCGATGACGACGGCCGTCAGGACGCCGAGCCGCTTGAGCGCGTTCGGGTCGGGCGCCCGCGGCGGGCCCAGCGTGGCGGGCGTCGCGACGGCCGTCCGGTGGCAGGATCGCACCAGGCACCGCACCCCTTGGAGGTTCGCCATGTCCCTCGGACGCGTCCCCGCGGCTCTCATCTTGCTGGTCGGGCTGGCCGCCTGCGCCGGCCCCGCCCCGTCGGCCACCGCGCCCGCGGGTCCGGCGTCGGCGTCCGCGGGACCGTCGGCGTCCGCGGGACCGTCGGCGTCCGCGGGACCGTCGGCGTCCGCGGAGCCCTCGGCGTCGGTCCCGGCGGTGCCGCCCCCGGCGTCCCCGTCGAGCCGGACGCCCACGAGGTCCGGGGCCGCGACGTCGCCGGGTCCCGCGGGCCCCTCGGTGCCCACCGGGTCGGCCCGCGACGTCGGTGCCTGGCCGAAGGCGGACTTCGCCTCACCGTCCGGACGCCTCTGGTGCGGCCTGACCGCCGACAGGGCGCTGTGCCACTTCCCGCGGGGGTTCTGGGGCCGCATCCCCAGCGGCGCCGAGATCTGCCCCGAGGAGGGGCTCGACGTGACGGGCGTCGTCGTGACCGCGGCCGGCACGGCGTACTTCTGCAGCGGCGACCCGTCGGCGTTCCCCGTGCGGGGCCAGGACTCGGTCGCCTGGCACGGGGCGACCGGCTACCCGTTCGTGGCCTACGACGGCTTCACCCTGGCCGTGCTGCCCTACGGCAAGGCCCTCCGGCACGGCGACTTCGTCTGCGCGAGCGCGGAGACCGGCGTCACCTGCGCCGACCGGGCGACCGGGCACGGCTTCCGGATCGCGCTGGCCGGGGTCGACTTCTTCTGAGGAGCCCAGCCCCCGGGTCGCCCGCAGGCTCGCGACGACGGCGATCGCCACGCTGGCGCCGATGACCGTCAGCGACAGCCAGATCGGCACCTTCCAGACGTCGAGGAGCAGCATCTTCACGCCCACGAAGACGAGGATCGCGGCGAGCCCGGTCTTGAGGTAGACGAAGCGGTGCATCAGGTCGGCCAGCAGGAAGTACATCGCCCGCAGACCCAGGATCGCGAACGCGTTCGAGGTGAACACCAGGAACGGCTCGCGGGTCACGGCGAAGATGGCGGGGATCGAGTCGACCGCGAACACGATGTCGCTCGTCTCGACGAGCACCAGCACCGAGAGCAGGGGGGTGGCCACCAGGCGGCCGTCGACCCGCGTCCAGAAGCGCTGGCCGTCGTAGGTGTCGGTCGTCGGCACGACCCGGCGGAACAGGCGCAGCACGACGTTGTCCGAGGGGTCGTAATGCTCGAAGCGGTGCCGGAACATGCGGTAGCCGGTGAAGACCAGGAAGGCGCCGAACACGTACAGCACCCAACTGAACCGGTCGATCAGGACGACGCCGCCGGCGATGAACAGGGCGCGGAAGACGAGGGCGCCCAGGACGCCGAAGAACAGCACGCGGTGCTGCAGTTCGCGGGGCACCGCGAAGTAGCTGAAGATCAGCGCGAAGACGAACACGTTGTCGACGGCCAGCGACTTCTCGATGAGGTAGCCGGCCAGGTACTCACCGCCCGCCTCGGCGCCGTAGACCGCCCAGACGACGGCCCCGAACCCGAGGCCGAGGGTGACCCACACCGCCGACCAGGCGGCGGCCTCCCGCACCGACACGACGTGGGCGCGCCGATGCGCGAACAGGTCGACGGCCAACATGCCCAGGATCACGACGAGAACGGCGACCCAGGCCCACCACGGAACGTTCATGATGTCTCTCCAGCGAACGCGATGTTCACGGAGGTCTTTCCGCCACCGGGTCGGTGACCAGCCCGCCGAGCCGGGCGTCGGGCCCAGCCGTAATGTCGGCGGAACTGCGGGGGATACTCCCCTCACGTTGCGACATATGTTCCGGAACTTGGGCCCGGCTGTCAAGAGGGGCGGGCCGGGGCGGCCGGCCGCAGGGGGGAGCGGCGCCCCTGACCGGCGCCGTGCCGGAGGGCCATCATGGCGGCATGGCAACACAACCCGTTCCCCAGTCGCCCCAGCCCTACCCCGTCCGGCTCGAGGGGGCGTCCACGCCCCAGGTGTCGCGCGCGCTCTGGCTGATCAAGTGGCTGCTGGCCGTGCCGCACTACTTCGCGTTGGCCCTGCTGGCGATCGGGGCCGTCTTCGTCTGGCTCTACGCGCTCGTGACCATCGTCGCCACGGGCCGTTACCCGCGGGCGGCCTTCGACTACCTCCTCGGGGTGCTGCGGTGGAGTTGGCGCGTGATGTACTACCTGTACAACGCCGGCGCGACGGACGCCTACCCGCCCTTCACGCTCGCCGACGTCCCCGACTACCCGGCCCGCCTCGACGTGGAGTATCCCGAACGCCTGTCGCAGGGGCTGGCCCTGGTGAAGTGGTGGCTGCTGGCGATCCCGCACCACGTGCTCCTGGCGCTGATGTTCGGCTTCACGTTCGGGCGGGAGCGGGTCGAGGGTCAGGTCGTCCGGGAGTACAACTGGCCGGGCCTGGTGCCCATCTTCGTCCTCGTCGCCCTGCTGTCGGTGCTGATCAACGGCCGGTACCCCCAGCGCCTGTACGACGTCGTGATGGGCATGAACCGCTGGCGGTTCCGCGTGCTCGCCTACGTGCTGCTCATGACCGACGTCTACCCGCCCTTCCGCCTCGACGAGGGGGCGCGGGAACCCGGCGGCGCTCCGTGGCCGCCGGAACCGGGGGCGCCGGGGTGGCGTCCGGAACCGGGGGCGCCGGGCTGGCGTCCGGAGCCGGGGGCGCCGGGGTGGCGTCCGGACCCGGGGGCCCCGGGATGGCGTCCGGAACCGGGGGCGCCCGGCGGGACTCCCCCCGGGCCGAGCGGCAGCTGACCCGTCGCCGCAGCCGGCCCGGAGGGGGCACCGCCCCTGGGGGCGCTGCCCGCTCAGACGGCGGCCGGGCGCTTCAGGTTGAGCGGCTCACCGGTGGCCGCGGCCGACCCGGCGGCGGTGAACACCACGTCGGTCGACGAGTTGAGCGCGGTCTCCATGGAGTCCTGCACGACGCTGATCACGAAGCCGATCGCCACCACCTGCATGGCGATCTCGGTCGGGATGCCGAACAGGGCGCACGCCATGGGGATGAGCAGCAGCGAACCGCCCGCCACGCCGGACACGCCGGCCGCGGCGAACGACGACACGATCGACAACAGGAGGGCGGTCGGAATGTCCACCGGAATGCCGAGCGTGTGGGTCGCCGCGAGCGTCATGACGGTGATCGTGATCGCCGCCCCGGCCATGTTCACGGTGGCGCCGAGCGGGATCGTGATCGAGTAGGTGTCCTCGTGCAGGCCCATCCGCTTGCACAGCGCCAGGTTGACCGGGATGTTGGCGGCCGAGCTGCGGGTGAAGAAGGCGGTGATGCCGCTGTCGCGCAGGGCGGTCAGCACCAGCGGGTACGGGTTGCGGCGCAGTTTCCAGAACACGAACAGCGGGTTCACCACCAGCGCCACGATCAGCATGCTGCCGACGATCACCAGCAGCAGTTGGCCGTACCCGAGCAGGGCGCCCAGCCCGGCCTCCCCGAGCGTGCCGGCCACGAGGCCGAAGATGCCGATCGGGGCGAACCGGATCACGATGCGCACGACCGAGGACACCGCGTCCGCCAGGTCGGTCAGCATCGTGCGGGTGGCCTGGTTGGCGTGGCGCAGCGCCATCCCCAGCAGGATCGCCCAGACGAGGATGCCGATGAAGTTGGCCTCCATCAGCGCCTTGACCGGGTTGGCGACGGCGCTCAGCAGGAAGTTCCGGAGCACCTCGACGATGCCCCCCGGGGGCTCGCCGCTGGCGGCCTCGGTGTTCAGGACCAGCGTGGTGGGGAACAGGAAGCTGGCGACCACGGCGACCAGCGCGGCGGCGACGGTGCCCAGCAGGTAGAGCACCAGGATGGGTTTGATGTGGGTCGGCTGGCCGTGCTGGTGGCTGGCGATCGCCGCCATGACCAGCACGAAGACCAGGATGGGCGCGACGGCCTTGAGGGCCGAGATGAACAGGGCGCCGAGGATCGACACCGAGGCGGTCGCCGCGGGCGCGACGACGGCCAGCAGGATGCCGAGAACCAGGCCGATCGTGATCTGCGAGATGAGGCTGAGGCTCAGCAACTGCTGAATGCCGAAGAGTCGTCTGGTGGCCATGGCGACATTGTGGCCGCTCCGAACCCCGGGCGGCGGGCGGAAGGGCGGCGATCCGTGATTCCGGCGGCCCGGGGCCGCTCGCGCGGCGGCCGCGAGCCGAGCCCGGTCAGGGTTCCGGTGTGGGTTGGGTCGCCACGCCGTCGGACCGCAGCTTGTCCAGCCGGTTCCGCAGCAGCGCGACCCGATGGGCGTTGCCGGCCAACCCGAGGTAGCGCTCGCCGAACACGAACAACAACGCGTCGTCCAGCCGCCGCACGGCGCCGGGCGGGTACCGGTAGTTCATGCGCTCCGCGATGGTCGAGTCCCCGGCCGGCAGCGCCCCCGCCAGCTCCCGCAGCGACGTCATCCCCAGTTCGGCCAGCAGGCCCGCCATCCAGGTGTAGTGGTCGGTGCGCGACCAGCCGGCGTCCGGGAACCGTCCGGCCAGGAACGCCGCGAGCTCCTGGTCCCCGATCCGCAGCTCGGCCGCGCCCGACGCGGGCGTCCGCCCCGCCATCCCCTCCCGCAGCCGGTTGCGGATCGTCTCGAACTCGCGATCGGCCAGCTCCAGCAACCCGGCGGCCAGCGTGAACCGGCGGTCCAGGTCGGGGGCGATCGCCTCCGGGATCGACCCCTTGTAGCGGATGTCGTGCTCGAACTCCGCCCAAGCGTGCTGGAGCACCGTCCGCAGCTGGATCTGCGCGCTCGGCACCCGCAGACCCGCGAGGTCGGCGTCCCCCACCCACGCCCCGTCCAGGGCGACCTGGAGGTGCCGGCTGACGTAGCCGAACCGCCCCGAGTGGGCCGTCGCCTGGCCCAGGTCCTTGTCGTCGACCACGGTCAGCTGGTCGGCGACCAGGCCCGCGACGGCGGCGACGTCGCTCGTCACGTACGTGATGACGCGGACGCCGATCTGGTCGGTGATGTCGGCCAGCGGGTCGGGGTACAGCGGCACGCCGCCCGGCCGTTTGCCGCTCTTGGCCGCGAACGACGCCACGCCCTTGCCCCGCCAGGCCACGTCCAGGTAGTTGATGCCCGCGTCGTCCAGCACCGTGGTCAGCCACGCCGCCAGCCGCCGGGCCAGGTCGGCGACACGCGGTTGGAGCAGCGCGTACCTCCGGACCGCCTCGCGCACCACCGCCGCCTCCTGCGGCGTCGGTTCCCCGGACGCCGCCGGTGCGGCGGGCGTCGGGGTCGGTTCCGGTCCGGTCCCGGACGCCGCGGGCGCCGCCGTCGCGGTCCCGGCGGCGACGGCGTCCGGCCCGCCGCCGAGCGGGGGCGACTCGGCTGGCGATGCGAGCGCCGGCACCGCGCGCGGGCGCGGCGACGGCAGGAGGCCGTCGGGGAGGGTCGGCGTCACGATGGCGCCGGTGGCGGCGTCCCCGTAGGTGGTGAGCGTGGCCGGCCGGCGTTCGGCGAGCAGGGCGACGTAGGCGCACACGACGGCGTCCAGCGGATCCTCGACGCGCCGCAGCTCGCTCTTGCGGGTCGCGGCGGCCACCTGGGCGACGAGCGCCGCCCACTCCGCGCTGCGGGTCAGCAGCAGCGGCGGGGCGGCGTCCGCGAGCCCCTCGAGCAGCCCGACCAGCCGCAGGGTCTCGCCCTGCACGAGGGGGAACGGCCGGTTGGGGCGCTGCTTGTACTTGAGGGTGCGGCCGAGCCGGAACAGCGCCACGAGCGCGGCGTGCGGGTAGACCTCCAGGGCGCGGCGCCGGGCTGCGGCCGGGTCGAGGTCGAGGCCGAGCCGGGCGGCCAGCCGGGCCCCGCGCGCGCCGCCGCCGAACTCGGGCTTGCCGGTGTTGGCGGGGTGGGTGCCCGCGTCGAACCGGGCGAAGTCGTGGTTGAGCGCCGCCTCGCACGGCCGGTTGCCGGTCGGGTTCGTGACCACCAGCGGTGCGTCGATGCCGACCACACAGTCGCCCGCGACGTAGTCGGCGAGCTCCGCCACGATGGCCTCGTCGGTCGTCGCCCGGGCCAGGTGCACCAGGGCCCCCGCCTCGTCCAGCACGGCGAGCCCGGACGCGGCCCGCTCGCCCCAGGCGAGGTCGATGCCGACGAAGAACATCGGGGGCCGCTCAGACGTCCAGGATCAGCGCCAACTCGTCGAGGCCGCGGCGCAGGCGCGGGGCGGCGTCCCGTTGCCGGATCTCCTCCGGCAGATCGGCGGCCGCGTCGTAGCGGCCGACGGCGACCACCGTCACCGGGACGAGCTCCGGCGGCAGTGCGAACGCAGCCCGCAGGGCGTCCGGGTCGAAGCCGCCCATCTGCCGGACGCTCAGCCCGCGCGACTCGGCCTCGACCGTCAGGTGGGCGACGGCCTGGCCCAGGTCGTACTCGGCCCACCGCAGCGGCCGGCCGTCACGCTGGGTCTCGGCGAGGGCGACGATCAGAACGCTGGCCCGCGGGGCCCAGCCCTGGTTGACCGGCCGCAACGCGGCGACGATCGACGCGAAGGTGGGGGTGCCGCGGCGTCCGACGATGAACCGGGACGGCTGGGCGTTGTTCGCCGACGGGGCCCAGCGGGCGGCTTCGCCGAGGGCCGTGAGGTCGTCGGGGGCGATCTCGAAGTCGGCGTCGAACGAACGGGGGCTCCAGCGGTCGGCCAGCTGATCGGTGAGCGGCACGGAGGTGGCGTTGCGTGGGTGCTGAGGGGTCACGGGCTCACCCTACTGCGGGCCTCCTGCGCGCGGCGCCGGGCTAGCATCGGCGGCAGGGAGGCAGCCGTGCGCACGTGGTTCTTCACCTCGGAGTCGGTCACCGAGGGGCATCCGGACAAGGTCTGCGACCAGATCGCGGACGCCGTCCTGGACGAGATCCTCGCCCAGGACCCGGACGCCCGGGTGGCCTGCGACGTGTCCGCCGGCACCGGGCTGATCATGATCTGCGGGCAGATCACCACCACCGCCGACGTCGACCTGCCGGGGATCGCCCGGGGGGTGCTCGCCGACATCGGCTACCACGACAGCCGCTTCGGCATCGACGCCACCGGCTGCGCGGTGCTGACCGGCCTCGACCGCCAGTCGCCCGACATCGCCGCCGGGGTCAGTTCCTCCGTCGAGCACCGGACGGGCTCCGCGGACGCCCACGACCGGCTCGGGGCAGGCGACCAGGGCCTCATGTTCGGGTTCGCATGCACCGAGACCCCCGAGTTGATGCCGCTGCCGATCACGCTCGCGCACCGGCTGGCGCGGCGGCTGGCGGACGTCCGCCGCTCCGGCGCCCTGCCGTACCTGCGTCCCGACGGCAAGACCCAGGTCACCGTCGAGTACGCGGGTCCCCGGCCCGTCCGGGTGGACGCCGTCGTGGTCGCCTGCCAGCACGCCGAGGGCGTCGACCCGGAGCGAATCCGGCGCGACGTGATCGACCAGGTGATCCGGGCCGTCGTGCCCGGCGACCTGATCGACGACCGCACCCGGTTCGTCGTCAACGGCGCCGGCCGGTTCGTCACCGGCGGGCCCGCGGGGGACACCGGCTGGGTCGGCAAGAAGATCATCGTCGACACGTACGGCGGCTACGCCCGGCACGGCGGCGGGTCGTTCTCCGGGAAGGATCCGACCAAGGTCGACCGGTCCGGGGCCTACGCCGCCCGCTACGTCGCCAAGAACGTGGTGGCCGCCGGGCTCGCCGAGCGCTGCGAGGTGCAGATCGCGTACGCCATCGGCGTGGCGCGCCCGGTGTCGATCCTGGTCGACACCGCCGGCACCGGAACCATCGCCGACGAGGCCATCGAGCGGCTGATCGCCCGGCACTTCGACCTGCGTCCGGCCGCGATCATCGCCCACTTCGACCTGCGGCGTCCGCTGTACCGGCCGCTGGCCTGCTACGGGCACCTGGGGCGTCCGGAGCTCGACCTGCCCTGGGAGCGCACCGACAAGGCGGACCTCCTCCGTGCCGCCGCGGCGGGGGCGTCCGGGTAGGGGGCGACCGCCGCGGGACGGGCGGGGCGGCGTCCGGGGCTCAGCGCCAGTGCGGAACGACGCGGCGGAGCGCCGGCCGGCCGGCCCGCAGCGGCCACGCGAGCACCGCCAGCGTGGCGAGGGCGGCGACGTGGCTGGTCAGGAGGTCCTCCATGGTGTCGAGCAGGGCCGCCCGGCCGACCAGGGGCGTGCCGTCCTGGTGCGCGAACCGTTGCATGTTCAGGCCGAGGGCGCCGTCGAGCGCCAGCTCGACGAACTCCCACAGGACGCCGCCCAGGGCGGCGAAGGCGTACGCGAACAGGGCCGCGAGCCACAGCGGGGGGCGGGCGACGACGGGCGGCTCGGCGGGGTGGGGGCGGGGCTGGACCGCGGCGTCCGGGCCGAGCGCGCCGAGCATGCCCAGGCCGGCGAGCACCAGCAGGACCGCCGACCAGGCGTGCTGCAGGGTGTCCCAGGAGGGGACGAGCCAGTAGGCGCCGTAGGCCGACCCCAGCACCAGCGTCATGAAGACGAAGGCGGCGAACGCGACCCGCCAGGGGCCGGGCAGGAACAACCGGGTGCGCCGGTGCACCAGCTCGGCGATCGCCAGGATCGGCAGGCCCAGCAGGCTCTGCCCGGCGTGCAGCGCGGCGGCGGTGCGTTCGGGGCCGGGGGCGGCGCCGAGGGCGCGCAGCGCGTGGTCGGCTGCGGCGACGCCGAAGCCGAGCGCGAACAGCCCGATGAGGAGCCGGGAGGCGGTGCCGGTGTCGCCGCGGCGCAGGCGCGGGGCGGGGCGGTGGTCGGGTTCGGCCATGGCGGGATCAGTAGGCCGTCAGGACGCCGACGAGGGCGACCAGGAGCCGGTCGAGCTCTTCTTCGGTGAGCTGCCGGGTGCCGACGAACCGGGCGGCCAGGTCGGCGAGCCGGACGGCGACGTTCTCGGCGGTGAGGCCGTCGGACGCCTCGGCCCACGCCCGCGTGAGGATCTTCCGCGCCCCGGGGTTGCGGACGGACGCGATGGCGTCCGTCAGGGCTGCCCGGGCGGCGGCCGGGTCGACCGGCGGCGGGGTCGGGGGAGTGGTCGTGCTGGGCGTGGTGGTGGTCGTGACCGGCGGCATCGCGGTGGTGGTGGCCGGCGGGGGCGGGGAGGAGCGCGTGGGCCGGCTGGGCGGCTCGGTCGGGCGCGGGGGCTTGCCGGGCGACCGGGGCGAGGTGGCGGTCGGCCCCGGCGCGGCCG
>JAAYTZ010000086.1 GCA_012517965.1 Propionibacterium sp.
GGACATCAGATTCGAGTGCTCACCGGAGGCCTTGGCCTCATCGAGCATCCGCAGCGCGCGCTCGCGCATCTCGGGAGAGTACTTCTGGTTCATCGTGTTCCATCCTTGCTTCAAGAACGGAACGAAACCCAGGCCGATTCAAAACCCAGGCCGATTCAGTCGTGCTCAGGCGAAACACTGACGCCAGGCTACCCTCGCACCGTGCGGCATAGATTTGCGGATGTTGGCCTTGTCACCCATGGGGCGGTTCTGGTCTGGCCGTGCCTGGTCGTTGGGGCAGGACGAAGCTGGGGATGACCCAGTCGGGGCGGATCTGGCGGATGGCTCGCACTGCCCGTCGACGGTTCGAGGGGTCGGTCGCGGCCCATGCGTCGGTCGCGGTGAGCGCGTTGATCAGGTGGTTGATGTTCCGGCGCATGGACGTAGACAGCCCCAGCACGGTGTTGTCGGCGCAGGCGAACAACGTGACGGCGTCTTGGAGGTGACGGGTGGGGTTGATCCCGGGCAACTGGTGGGCGGCGCCCTTCAGCGACAAGGCCGACGCCAAGTCCGGGATCCGGATCCTCACCCCAGCCGGGGTCGCGAACTCGATGGTGCGGTTCAGCGCGGAACGTGATCCGGGGACCCCGATCACGTCACGGCCGGCGAACCTGACGGGCTTGTCTTCGGGTGCCATCAGGTCCACGTGCTCGGTACCGCGGGTGAACCGGTGGAACGCGGCACGATGGTCCAGGGGCTCGTGCCGTTGGTAGCCCAACCCTTCGAGGGCCCAGGCGGCCTTGCTGTAGCTTCCCGCCCGCAACTCGACCACCAGATCCGCATCATCGGTGGGACGCGCGTGCTGGATACCAGCCAGACGAGCGTGGGCGTGAACCATGAGCCCACCGACCAGCATCCACCGTTCCGGAGGCAGCACGAGCGCGATCTGGTCGACGCGTTCGAACACGTCAAACGCCATGGGCCCGGCTTTCGAGTTCGGTGGCGGCTGCCGATGACACGCGGGCGTCGCCCAACAGGTAGGTGTCCAGCAACACGCGAGCGATCCTCGGGTCGGGTCGGGGACGCTCCACGACACCCAGGTTCCCGTCAGCGTCCAGGATCACGTCCTGGGTCAACTCGAAACCGGTGAGGTCCACGGTTTCCACGAACGTGACCCACCCGCCTCCAGGCACGATCCCCAACCCGATCTCATCGACCACGGAAGGCCCGACCCGGGGCAGGTCCGGCACCTGCATCACGCGGTAGCGCGCCCATGCGCCCAGACCGCCTGCCGCATGCGCGATCGCCGCAGCCGACATGCCCCGCAGACGGGAGCGGAGCCGGGATCGCTCCGAACTGGACAACCGGCCGGTCCGGCCCGTCGACAACAAGTCCAGGGCCGCGTCCCGCACCTCGCTGGACCAGCGACGCCCGCGGGCCAGGCTCCGAGCCCACGCGGTGGCAGCCAGGTCATCCATCACCACGAGCCTGCCCACCAACCGTAAGGCGGGCAAGTCCCCGGACCGAACCGCCTGCTGCACGAACCGTGGCGTGCGCGCGTGCTGCCCGGCAACCTGAGCCACCGTCAACTCCATACACATATGTTCGCGTACGCGTAGCAATGCGTCAAGGATGAGAGCGGCCACGGCGCCGCCTCCAACCACGCGACAGGCATTAGATCCGGAAAACCGAGTCTCGCCGTGTTGTTGAACAAATCGTGGTTTCGTTGCACACTGGACGTGTGAGGTGAAGCTGACGCAAGCGGTCCGCAAGCACCGTCTCGGCGCAGCCCGGATCGCTCACGTGATCAGTACCTGTCAACCCACCGTCGGCGTCCGACTCAGCGGCGAACCCGAGTACTGCTGGATCGGTGACGACGACCGAGGACTGGAACTGGAGATCATCGGAGTCATCGTCGCCACCGACAGTGAGCCGACGATGTTGATCATTCATGCCATGCCGACCGCCCTGAGGAGGAAGTGAGCGCGATGCGGATCCAGTTGGGTAACGGCGCCAGCGCCGAAATCACCAGCATCGAAAACATCGACCTGACCTGTTTCAGCTCAAATGTCGCATTTGGCGGCTTTGATCAGTCCACCCCTGGCGGGTCTGGACGATGGTTGTGGACTTGATTGTTCCGCCGTTGGCGGTGGTGAGCAAGACGACGCTGGTGGGCGTCGTGCAGGCC
>JAAYTZ010000087.1 GCA_012517965.1 Propionibacterium sp.
GCTCCACCGGCCAAAGCAGGTCCGGTGAGCGAAGGCGCCGCAGTGACGGCGTCAAGGTCGCCGAGGCCACCCACGTGGACTCCGCCATCCACAGCCTGCCGACACGCCAAATGGCGCCTTCTTCAGCAGCCTCCTAGGCGTTCGGCGAGGGTGCGTTCGGCGAGGCCGTCGGGGAGCAGGTCGCCGAACTTCAGGTCCTGGACGGCACGACGGGTGATCTCGGGTTCGGCGCCGGCCAGGTCCTCCCCGTATCGCGCCATGGCCTTGGTGAGCGCCGCCCCCACCTCGGACGCCGTCGCCCCGGCCCGCAGCGCGACGTGCTCGTTGGTGTAGGTGCGGCTGGGGTGGTCCAGCTGCGGGTCGACGCCGGTGAGGGCGGCGTGCAGGACGGCGTTGGCGCGGCCACCGGCCCACGTCCACCAGCAGGTCTCGCCGTCGGCGTGCAACACGACGGTGCGGTCGGCGTCCACTTGGTCGGCCCGTTCGGCCCGGAGTACGTCGAGCCGTTCCGACGCCCGCCCCGACAGGATCACCCCGGCCGGGAGCTCCCCGAGCAGCACCCGCCGGATGGCGTCGACGAGGCGTCCGCCCAGCGGCACCGCGGTGCCGACCCAGCGCGCCATCCCGGTCCCTTCGGCGGGTTCGACGTAGGCGCGCCGCCGCGTCCAGTCGATGTGGGTGACGGTCCAGGTGCGGCCAGCCAACGCCAGCCGCCGGGGCCCGGTCACCTTGGCCACCAGCACCATCGGGTCGACGGTGCCGACCTCGGTGCGGCCGTGCAGCACGGTGACCTGGGGGTCGGAGGTGAACACGCTCATCAGTTCCATGAAGTGCCGGCGGCCGTAGCGCCGTTCGGCTTCAGGGCCGATGAACAGCAGACCGGAATCCTGGTCGAGGACGCCCTTGCCGAGCAGGCCGTCCACGACGGCGTCCGCCTCGGCCGGCGGCACCAGCGCGAGGCCGCCGAGCCAGTCGGTCCACGTCGCTCGCCCGATCTGGTGTTCCTGCAAGGCCAACGCCAGCACCTGCTGGGCGGCGATGTGCGCCGGGTGCGGCGGCGGACTGATCGGTTCGACGTAGCCCTCCGACCACAGCAGCAACAGCCCGGCCGCCCGCAGCAGCGCGTCGTCCTCGGCCGCCAGCACGGTCAGGTTCCGCGACGTGCCCGGACGCCGCCCGGTGCGCCCCAGTCGTTGCAGCAGCGACGCCACCGTGGTGGGGGCACCGACCTGCAGCACCCGGTCCAGGTCGCCGACATCGATGCCCAACTCCAACGTCGAGGTGGCCACGATCACGCAGTCGCGACCTTGGGCGAACGCCGCCTCCGACCGGCGCCGCTCGGCCACCGACAAGCTCGAGTGCGACACGTACGTCTCCACGCCGAGTTCCCCCAGCCGGACGCCGAGCTGCTCGACGGTGCGCCGCGAGTCGGCGAACACCAGCCGCTTCTCGCCAGGGTGCAGCCGCGCGATCACCGTGGCCGCGTTCGGCACCGACCCGACGTAGTCCAGGGCGATCTCCGGCACCCCACCCCCGGACGCCGCCGGCGCGAGCACCCGCCCCGGACGCCGACCCCGGTTGCTGCCCTGCAACCAGCCCAGCAGCTCGTCGGCGTTGCCCACCGTCGCCGACAACCCGACCCGCTGCAACGGGCGCCCAGTCAACCGGGTGAGCCGCTCCAACACCGCCAACAGATGCCAACCACGATCGTCGCCGGCGAACGCGTGCACCTCGTCGACCACCACCGCCCGCACGTCGCAGAGCAGCGCCCGCGGATCGATCGTCGCCGACACCAGCATCGACTCCAACGACTCCGGGGTGGTCAACAACACGTCCGGCCGGTCCAGGATCATCCGCCGCCGCACCCCCTGTGCGGTGTCCCCGTGCCGCACCGCCGCCGA
>JAAYTZ010000009.1 GCA_012517965.1 Propionibacterium sp.
CGCCGGCAACAGATGCCCCGCGACCGACGACACATCGAACAAGTCCCGCTGCTTGCCAGCCTCACCCTGCACCACCCAACAATTTCAGGTGCCGCCCAAGATCAGCCCTCGACGCGCAGATTGTTCAGCGCCCTCCTAGGTGACCGGGGGCGCAGTCCGGCCCGCCGGCAGGCAAGGTCGTTCCGGGCGCTGGTGGCTGCGCGCGCGACCAGCGGGCGGGGACGCCGATCAGGCCGGGGCAGGCGGCGGGGGCGGGGCGAGCCGGACGGTGACGACCTCGCCGGGCTGGGCGCCGGCGCGGGCGATGGGCTCGCCCGCGGCGTCCCACACCCCGGACCCTCCGGACGTCTCGGGATAGCCCGCCGTCGGGCCGGCGTAGCCGGCGAAGACCACCGGCACGTGCATCTTCTCGGCGATGCGGCGGGCCCGCTTGTCGAACTCGTGCAACTCGTCGGGGGAGTGGATCAGCCCGGCCACGTACACGTCGATCCCCTCGGCGCGCACGGCCCGCAGATGCTCGAGGATGCGGGTGTCCTTGCAGAGCCCGACGCCGACCCGCCAGCCGTCGAGCTCGAAGATCCCCGCCTCGTCGCTGGCCACGAAGTGGCCCGGCTCGGCGCCGCTGAGGCACATCTTCGCGTAGACCACCCGCGCCCCCGCCCCCGTCACCAACAGGGCGCCGATGCGGTGGGCGCCGCGATGATCGACGGGGGCGCCCACGAGCGCCACGGCGTCCGCGGCCGCGCAGGCGGCCACGAGGGGCGCCAGTCGGGCGTCGTCGGGAGCGATCGACTCGGCGTCCAAGTCGTAGCCCGTCAACGACAACTCCGGGAACACCACCAGCCGGGCGTTGGAGCGCCGGACCGCATCGACGTGCGCCGCCACGTTGGCGTCCACGTCGCCGTCGCTGAGGTGGGGCTGGGCCGCCGCCACCCACAGAGGGGTCGTTGGAGTCACACGACGAGCCTACCCACGCGCGCCCGCTCCGCCACCGGCAGATCCGGGACGTGCTTGCTACCGTCGGGGGCACCATGCCCGATCGTCTGCAGCCCGACCCGTTCACGCCCGGCGCCTTCCGGGTGCTGTTCGGCGAGACGGCGCAGAGCTACGTCGACCCCGCCGACCCCGAGCGGTTGGAGTTCGAGTACGTGCAGCGCCTGTGCGAGGCGCTGGCGGCGACCGTGCTCGCCCGCCCGGACTCCGAACGGGTGCGGGTGGTGCACATCGGCGGCGGCGGGCTGACGATTCCGCGCTGGGTGGAGCATCGGCGTCCGCACACCGCCCAGATCGTCCTCGAGCCGGACGCCGACCTGACCGCCGAGGTGCGCCGCAAGCTGCCGCTGCCTCGGCAGTCCGGGATCAAGGTGCGGGCCGTCGGCGGGCGGGAGGGGCTGGCCGCGATGCCACCCGACTACGCCGATGCCGTCATCCTGGATGCCTTCGCCGACGCGCAGGTCCCGGCCGAGTTGACCACCGAGGAGTTCCTCGACGAGGTCCGGCTCCGGCTGCGCGCCAGCGGGATCTTCGCCGCCAACGTCACCGATCGGGCACCGTTCGGGTGGGCGAAGCGGTTCACCGCCGGGGTGACGGCGCGGTGGGCGTCGGTGGTGGTCGGCGCCGAACCGGGCACCTGGAAGGGGCGGCGGTTCGGCAACCTGGTCGTCGTCGCGGCGGCGTCCCCGCTGCCCGAGGATGCCCTGGCCCGGCAGGCCCAACAGGCCGTCTTCCCGTACCGGCTGATCTCCGGGCGCGCGCTGCGCCGCTGGCTGGGGGGCGCGCAGCCCTGGTCGGACGCCGACGCGACCGGTTCTCCCCGGCCGCCCGGCGGCCGCGGCTGGTACAGCTGAGCGCCGGCCAGGGCCCGTGGTCCGCTGTCGGGTGTTCACTTTCCGGGGGGTAGCGTGCCTCTGGCGGGGTTTTGATCGTTCCAGCACGCCGATCACCCCCGCTAAGTGTTCAGGGGCGGCAGGGGCCGTCAGCCGCGGCGACCCGACCGGAACCCCGCCGAGCTGGATCATCTAGGCTGACGGCCATGTCCGACCGCTCCGCCCTCATCGAGCAGATCAAGAAGCTGGCCGTCGTGCACGGTCGGGTCACGCTGGCGTCCGGCAAGGAGGCCGACTACTACATCGACCTGCGCCGGGTGACCCTCGACGGGGTGGCCGCCCCGCTCGTCGGCCGGGTGATGCGCGACCTGTGCGCCGACTGGTCGTTCGAGGCCGCGGGGGGCCTGACCCTGGGCGCGGACCCGGTCGCCGTCGCCATGCTCCATGCCGCCGCCGCCGCCGGGCAGCGGCTCGACGCCTTCGTCGTGCGCAAGTCCGCGAAGGCCCACGGGATGCAGCGGCAGATCGAGGGCACCGAGGTGTCCGGCCGTAAGGTGCTGATCGTGGAGGACACGTCCACCACCGGCGGCTCCGTGATGACCGCAGTGGACGCCGTGCGTGCCGCGGGCGGCGACATCGTCGGGGTCGCGGTGATCGTCGACCGCGACACCGGCGCCCGGGAGCGCATCGAGGCGGAGGGGTTGCCCTACCGGTACGCCGTGACGCTCGCCGACCTCGGGCTCAGCTGACGCTGCCACCCGGTCGGGGCGCGCCCGGCGTGCGTGACCGGGCTGGCGCGGTTGGTTAGGCTGGCGCCGTCACCAACCGGAGGGACACACACCCATGGATGCCATCGGCGGGATCTTCGCGATCCTGGTCATCATCGTCATCGCCGCGGTCGTCTGGGCCGTTGGCGCGTACAACGGGTTCGTGCGGCAGCGCAACATGATCCAGGAGTCGTGGCGGCAGATCGACGTCGAGCTGAACCGGCGCTACGAACTCATCCCGAACCTGATCGAGACGGTGCGGGCCTTCGCCGCCCACGAGCGCAACACCCTCGAGGAGGTCACCAGGCTTCGCAACCAGGCCGCGGCGCTCGCTGGACAGGGGGGCGCCATCCCCAGCCAGCAGCGCGCGGAGGTCGAGGGCGCCCTCTCCGGGGCGGTGCGGAACCTGCTCGTGTCCGTGGAGGCCTACCCGGAACTGCGCAGCAACCAGAACTTCCTCGAGCTGCAGCGCGAACTCTCCGAGACCGAGGACCGCATCGCGGCCGGCCGGCGGTTCTACAACGCCAACGTGCGCAACTACAACACCCGCGTCGAGAGCATCCCCAGCAACTTCATCGCCAACTCGTTCAAGTTCGAGAAGGCCGCCTACTTCGAGGTCACCGAGGGCGAGGTGCGCCGCGCCCCCGACGTCAACTTCGGGGAGATCAGCTACCGGGGGGACGCCCCGCGCGTGAGCGAGCCGTCCCGTGACCCGCGCCCGGCCATCGCCTCCGATCCGGATGCCCTGCCCAACCCCCAGGCGGACGCCCCGGGCTACGCCCCGCCGCCGGCGCCGCCGCGCTACCAGCAGCCGCCGCAGGCCGGCGGCTACACCCCACCCAACGCCTGACGCCCCTCGAACGCGGCGACGCCCGCCCACCGGAGCGGTGGGCGGGCGTCGTTCGTTCGAGCGAGGGTCGGGTTGAGCGGGTCAGGCGCTCTCGCGGGCGCGGTTGCGGCGCTCCTTGAGGATCTCGAAGGCCATCGGCAGCACCGAGATCAGCACGATCGCGATCAGGGCGTACTCCAGGTTGTCCTTGATGAAGGCCACGTTGCCGAGGAAGTACCCCAGCAGCGTGATCCCGACGGCCCAGGCGACCGCACCGACGGCCGTCCAGGTGATGAAGTGGCGGAACGTCATGCCGGCGGCGCCGGCGACCATGGTGACAAACGTGCGGACGAACGGCACGAACCGGCCGAGGACGAGCGCCTTCGCGCCGTACCGCTCGAAGAAGAGGTGGGCCTCCGTCAGGTGCTTCTGGCTGAAGATGGAGCCGATGAAGCCCGGGCGGGGCTTGAACAGCCACGGCGACAGCTTCATGCCGACCCAGTAGCCGACCACGTTGCCGAGGATCGCGGCCACCATCAGCAGGAGCGTCGCCACGATCAGCGTGCCCACCTCGTCGAGTCCGAAGATCCGGATGCCCGACGTCTGCGCGATGAACATGCCCACCGCGAACAGCAGCGAGTCACCCGGCAGGATCGGGAAGATCGCGCACTCGGTGAAGATGATGAGGATGGAGAGGGCCAGGAACCACGGGCCAAAGGTCTCGAAGAGCCAGACCGGATCCATGAAGCCCCCGGCGAGGGGAATGAGCGCGGGGATAAGGGTCACGGGATTCGACGATACCGTGCCCCCCGTGGAGCCCCTGAGTGAGGAGCAGGTCGTTGCCTCGAGCGCGCCCGGCGTCGGGCCGCACCCCGAGCCCTGGCCCGACGATCCGCGGCTCGACCCCGACCTGCTCGCGCACGGCGACCGCCGCAACGTCGTGGACGCCTACCGGTACTGGTCGGTGGCCGCGATCGTCGCCGACCTGGACGCCCGCCGGCACCCGCTGCACGTCGCGATCCAGAACTGGGAGCACGACTTCAACATCGGCTCCGTGGTGCGGACCGCCAACGCGTTCAACGTGGCCGGCGTCCACATCCTGGGGCGTCGCCGCTGGAACCGGCGGGGCGCCATGGTCACCGATCGCTACCTGTCCGTGCACCACCACGCCACCGTCGACGCGTTCGCCGCCTGGCTGGCCGAGCGGGGCGTGACCCCGATCGGCGTCGACAACCTGCCGGGGGCGGTCCCGCTGGAGACGACCCGGCTGCCCCGGCAGTGCTGCCTGGTGTTCGGCTCCGAGGGGCCCGGCCTCACCGAGGACGTCGTGGCCCGCTGCGAGCGGCTCGTCGCGATCACGCAGTACGGGTCCACCCGGTCGATCAACGCCGGCGCTGCGGCGGCGATTGCGATGTACCACTGGGCGCAGCAGCACGCCGGCCCGGCGTCCCACGGAGGGCCCGGAGGCCCCCTGGCTACCATGGCGCCATGACGCTCCAGCCCGCCCAGCCGCTCGGGCCGACTCCGGACGCCGCCGCCCCCGCCGGCGTCCCGGTCGGCGTCGGGGCGGCCGCGCCGACGGCGTCCTGGGCGGTGGAGTACCCGGTGTTCTTCGTCCCGGAACTCGCCCAGGCGCGGCTGGCCGCCGCGAAGCGGAACCGCACGTGGCGGCTGGTGTCGCTGGCCCTGTCGGCGGTGATCCTGGCCGCGATCTGGTGGTTCCTGCGCGATCAACTGGGGCCCGTCACCTGGCCGGTCATCGTGATCTCGCTGGCGTTCCCGCTGGGGTACCTGGCCTGGGCGATCGTGCAGGTGGCGCGGGCCCGGCGGGCGGTGCGGACGGTCGCCGGCGGCCTGGCCCTGGGGGTGGGGCGTGGCGGCGTGGTGGTACCTCAGGGCTTCCTCGCCTGGCCGGAGGTCGTCGCGGTCCGGGCCGCCAGCGGCCGGTGGGGCCGGGGCGACGAGTTGCGGATCGAGGGCCCGGGCGGCCTCGTGGCCGCGCTACCTCTGGAGTTCCTGTCGGCGAAACCCGCCACGATCGACGGGGCGCTGAAGGCGCTGTCCGGCGGCCGGTGCCGCGTGGACTTCTCCCGGTTGGACGCCTGAGCGTTCCGCACCGGGGCCCGGCAGTCGGGATCACGTACAGATTGAGCCCGATGTTGATTGAATGGGCCCGTGCAGGCCCCACCCGAGGGCGGGGCGCCACCGACTCCCGAGGAGAACCAATGCCTATCGCAACCCCCGACGCCTACGCCGAGATGCTCGACCGCGCGAAGTCGAAGGGCTTCGCCTACCCCGCCATCAACGTCACGTCCTCGCAGACCCTCAACGCCACCATCAAGGGCTTCGCGGACGCCGGCTCCGACGGCATCATCCAGTTCTCGACGGGCGGCGCCGAGTTCGCCTCGGGCCAGTACGTGAAGGACATGGTCACCGGTGCGGTCGCCCTCGCCGAGTTCGCGCACGTCGTCGCCGCGAAGTACCCGATCAACATCGCGATCCACACCGACCACTGCAGCAAGGACAAGCTCGACAGCTACGTCCGCCCGCTCATGGCGATCTCCGCCGAGCGCGTCAAGGCCGGCAGGGACCCGCTGTTCCAGTCGCACATGTGGGACGGCTCCGCGGTGAGCCTGGCCGAGAACCTGCAGATCGCCGAGGAGCTGCTCAAGCAGGCCCAGTTCAACAAGCAGATCCTCGAGGTCGAGATCGGCGTCGTGGGCGGCGAGGAGGACGGCGTCGTCGGCGAGATCAACGACAAGCTGTACAGCTCCCCCGAGGACGCCCTCGCCACCGCCGAGGCCCTCGGTCTGGGCGAGAAGGGCCGCTACATGACGGCCTTCACGTTCGGCAACGTGCACGGCGTCTACAAGCCGGGTGCCGTCAAGCTCCGCCCGGAGATCCTCAAGGAGATCCAGGACGCCGTCGGCGCCAAGTACGGCCGTGAGAAGCCGTTCGACATGGTCTTCCACGGCGGCTCCGGCTCGTCGCCGCAGGAGATCGCGGACGCCGTGTCCTACGGCGTCATCAAGATGAACGTCGACACCGACACGCAGTACGCGTTCACCCGCCCGGTCGCCGACTGGATGCTGAAGAACTACGACGGCGTCCTCAAGGTCGACGGCGAGGTGGGCAACAAGAAGATGTACGACCCGCGCGCCTGGGGCAAGGTGGCCGAGGCGGCCATGAGCGCCCGCGTCGTGCAGGCGTGCCAGGACCTCGGCTCCGTCGGCACCCACCAGGGCTGAGCGCCACCGCCCCGGGGGCGGTACGACCAGGGACCCGTCGCCTCCGGGCGGCGGGTCTCCGCGCATCCGGACCCTCAGGCCCGGCGGCGGGGGGTCCGTCGGCCGGTCGGCGGGTCGGCGTCCGGGAGGGGGGCGGCTGGATCGGCGGCGTGCCGCGGCGCGTACGGCAGCAGCCGCGCCGCCCGGGGGCCCAGCAGCAGCCCCGGCTCGTGCAGCCCCGTCAGGTGCGCCATCCCGAGGAACGCCCCGACGAACAGGAGGCCGCCGCCGACGAGGGCGGCCAGTTCGGTCGGCAGGCCGGGGCCCAGCAGCTGCCGGAGCAGGGCGGCCAGCGCCCACGCCGCCAGGGCCGGCGGGGCCGACGCGACGCAGAGGCGTCCGGCGAGCCGACCGAGGGGGCGCAACGGGACGCCGCCCAGCCGCCGCGCCGCGAGCCGCAGGAACAGCGCCGCGGCGAGGGCGTTCCCGACGGTCTGGCCGAGACTCACCGCCGGGACGCCGAGGGCGCCGGGCAGCGTCAGGATCAGTCCGGCCACCCCGAGCTGAACGGCCGTCACGATCAGCTGGTAGCCGAGGAAGGCGCGTCCGTCCTCACGGGCGGTGGCGAAGCGCTGCTGCAGCGCGACGACGCCGTACGGCACCAGCCCGAGGGCCATCAGCGAGAACGCCAGGGCGATGGCCCGCTGGGACGCCGCGTCGAGGCCCGGGTTCAGCAGGCTGGCCCCGGGGAGCGCCAGCGCGATCGCGGCGAACGTCAGCGGCACCATGGCCAGCAGCGGGAGCGTGAGCCCGCGGCCGACGTCGGCCCGCAGCCCGGCCAGATCGCCGCGTTGGGCGGAGCGGGTCATCCGGGGGAGGAGCGCGGTCAGGATCGACACCGTCACGATGCCGTGCGGCACCATGAACAGCTGGAACGCGAGGAAGTACACGTTGATGCCGGGCACCGCGCTGCCCGCCAACCGCTCCCGCTCGCTGACGGTGTTGAGCGCGGCCTGGGTGATCGCGCCGCCCACCTGGGCCAGCAGGACGGCCGTGACCACGAACCCGGCGACCCGACCGGACGACCGGAACCCGTGCCCGCGCAGCCGCCAGTTCGGACGCCACCGGTACCCGACGGCCCGCAGCGCCGGCAGGAGGGCGACGGCCTGGACGACGATGCCCAGCGTCGAGGCCCCGGCCAGCAGCCAGATCATCGGTGGCGTCCAGTGTTCGGCGGGGGCCTGGGGGACGAACATGCGCAGGAAGATCGCCATGCCGAGGATCTGGACGACGTTGGCGAGCGCGGGCGTCCACATGGTGACGCCGAAACGGCCGTGCACGTTGAGCACCTGGGACCAGACGGCGTAGGCGCCGTAGAAGAAGATCTGCGGCAGGCACAGGTAGGCGAACGCGATCCCGAGGTCGCGCACGGACCCCTGCAGCCCGAACAGCACGATCAGCGGCCCGGCCAGCGCGGTCGCGACGAGGGTCACGGCCCCCATGAGCACGAAGGCGGCCGTGAGCAGCGCGTCCACGGCTTCGTCGCCGCCGTCGGGGCGCTCCAGCGCCCGGGTGAGCTGCGGGATCAGGACGGCCGTCAGCACCCCCGCCGACAGCAGGAAGAAGATCGTGTTGGGCAGGGTGTTCGCGGTCTGGAAGGCCGACGAGGCGCCGGTCATGCCGCCGATGCAGGCGCCCAGCAGCGCGTTGCGGACGATGCCCAGCACGCGCGAGACCATCGAGCTGGACGCCATGAGCGCGCTCGACCGCCCGAGGCTGTCCGGCGCGCCGGCCTCCGCTGCACTCACCCGCCCAGCATGGCAGGACCCGGCGGTCAGTGCTGCGGCGGCTGCGGGTCGATGACCACCGGGAGCACGGGCACGCGGCGCATCGACACGGCCAGCAGGACGCCGACGGCGACGGTGCCGCCCGCGAGGGCCACGACGGCCGGCCAGCCGGCCGCGGACCAGGCGGCGCCCGCCAGCGCCCCGACCGCCGACGAGCCCAGGTAGTAGCCGAACAGGTAGAGGGCGCCGGCCTGCCCGGTGCCGGGCCCCTTGCGCGAGGCGCGCGCGGTCACCCAGGCGCTGGTCACGCCGTGGGCGGCGAAGAAGCCGACCGACACCACGGCGACGCCGGCGACGATCGCCGGGAGGGCCTCGGACAGCGTGAGCAGGATGCCCGCCCCCTGGACAGCCAGGGCCCACGGCACGACCGCGCGGGACCCGTGCCGGGTGGCGATCCGTCCGGCCCAGGTGGAGGCGAAGCTGCCGACCGCGTAGGTGAGGAACAGCAGCGACAGGGCGGCGGGGGACAGGAAGAACGGGGCGCCGGCGAGCCGGAACGACAGCGCGTTGAACGTGGCGACGAAGGCGCCCATCGAGGCGAAGCCGATCCCGTAGAGGGTCACCAGGCCGCGGTCGACCAGCATGCGGCGCGCGTTGGCGCGGAGGGCGCGATGGTGCAGCGCTGAGGGCCGGAAGTTGCGCGACCGGGGCAGGATCACGGTCACCGCGGCAGCCACCACCAACCCCAGCACGCCGATCCCGCCGATCGCGACCCGCCAGTCGAACGCCGTCGCCAGGAAGCCGGTGACGAGGCGTCCGGCCATGCCCCCGATCGCGGTGCCACCGATGTAGAGGCCGGTGGCGGCCGTCGCCCAGTGGTGGTGGATCTCCTCGCGCAGGTAGGCGGTGGCGACCGCCGGGAGGCCGGCGACCAGCACGCCGACCGCGCCCCGGAGGAGCAGCATCTGCGTCCAGTCGGTCACGAACGCGCAGGCCAGGCAGGCCAGGCCGGACGCCGCCAGCGACCCCAGCATGAGCCGGGTGCGCCCCACGGCGTCCGACAGGGGGCCGGCGAAGAGCAGCGCCAGCCCGAGGCTCATCGTCGTGACCGACACCGACAGCGTGGCGGTGGCGGGGGTGATCGCGAACTCGGCGGCGAGCACCGCGAGGAGCGGCTGCGTGCAGTAGATGGTGGCGAACGTCGCCACCCCGGCCAGGAACAGGGCGACCGTCACCCGGCGGTAGGCGGGTTCGGCCGGCTCGTAGCCGACCCGGACGGCGCTCGTCATCGGACCATCCTCGCACCCCGGCGGGGGTCCGAACCGGTACGATGACCCGGTAAGAGCCCGTGCGAACCGAACGCCGGGCTTTCCTTGTGGGGAGGACGCGGCATGCCTGGCATCGTGGTGATCGGCGCTCAGTGGGGCGACGAGGGCAAGGGCAAGTGCACCGACCAGTTGGGCGATCGCACCGACTACACGGTGCGCTACAGCGGCGGCAACAACGCCGGCCACACGGTCGTCGTCAAGGGCGAGAAGTTCGCGATGCACCTGCTGCCGTCCGGGGTGCTCAACCCGGGCGTCCCGGTGATCGGCAACGGCGTCGTCATCGACCTCGAGGTGCTGTTCAACGAGATCGACAACCTCACCGCGCGTGGCGTCGACCTGTCGCGACTGGTCGTCAGCGCGAACGCCCACATCATCACCCCTTATCACCGGACCATCGACCGGGTGACCGAGCGGTTCCTCGGCAAGAAGAAGATCGGCACGACCGGCCGGGGCGTCGGCCCGGCCTACGCCGACAAGATCAACCGGATGGGCATCCGGGTGCAGGACCTGCTCAACGAGGAGCTGTTGCGCGAGAAGGTCGAGGCGGCGCTGGTGTCGAAGAACCAGTTGCTGGTGAAGCTCTACAACCAGCGGGCCATCGACCCGGTCGAGATCTCCGACGGGCTGCTGGCCTTCGCCGAGCGCATGCGGCCGATGATCCGCGACACCGCCCGGCTGCTGAACGACGCGCTCGACGCGGGCAAGCTCGTGCTGTTCGAGGGGGCCCAGGCCCACCACCTCGACATCGACCACGGCACGTACCCGTACGTGACGTCGTCGAACCCGACGGCCGGCGGCGCCTGCACCGGCTCCGGGGTCGGCCCGACCCGCATCGACCGCATCATCGGCATCGCGAAGGCCTACACGACCCGCGTCGGCGAGGGCCCGTTCCCGACCGAACTGCTGGACGCCCAGGGCGACCGCCTGCGAGCGGCCGGCGGCGAGTTCGGCACCACGACCGGACGCCCGCGGCGCTGCGGCTGGTTCGACGCGCTGGTCGTCGAGCAGTCGGTGGCCTACAACGGCGTGACCGACCTGTTCCTGACCAAGCTCGACATCCTGACCGGCTGGGAGAAGATCCCGGTCTGCATCGCGTACGACATCGACGGCGAGCGGGTCGAGCACCAGCCGGTGATCGTCGACGAGTTCGCCAAGGCCAAGCCCATCTACGAGTACCTGGACGGCTGGACCGAGGACATCTCGGGCTGCCGCACCTTCGACGAGCTGCCGGCCACCTGCCAGGCGTACGTCCGCCGGCTGGAGGAGCTGTGCCGCTGCCGCATCTCCGGCATCGGCGTCGGCCAGGGCCGCGAGCAGGTCATCATGCTGCACGACCTGATCGACTGAACCGGGCCCGGCGGCGCGGAAGGCTCAGGGGCAGGCCGCGACCGGGGTCTCCCCGACGACGTCGGCGACGCGCCAGCGGCCGTCCGCGTAGACGAGTTGAGCCGTCGCTCCCAGCGCCCGCTTGGTGGGGTCGGCCGGGGGGACGACCGCACCGGAGGCGTCCAGGACCGTGACGGTGGCCGCGTTGACGCAGAAATCGACGGTCGCGGTGCCCCGGGCGAAGTCGATCTCGCCCGGCAGGAACGTCTCGACCTTGAGCGCGCCGGTCTGCCTGAGGCCCCGGGTCTGGTAGTCGGCGGCCTGCTTGATCCAGTGGTCGAGTCGGGCGCCCGTCATGGTGTTCTTCATCGCCGACGTGGGCGCCCCCACGCCACCAGCCTGCAGCACCTCGTTGATCGCCGCGTAGTAGTCCATGAAGTGGGGCATGAGTTGGCGGGCCACCTGCGCGTCCGCGGGCTGGCCGCCCGTTCCGGCGGCGTCCGGGGCGGGCGCCGTGGTGCCACCCGGCAGCGGGACGTCCTCGCTTGGCTCCGGTGCCGCCGTCAGCGTCTGCGTCGGGGTGGCGGGCCCGGCGGTGCGGCCCGCTGCGGGGGTGGTGACCGGGGGCGTCACCGCGCAGCCGGCGGCGAGCAGGAGGACCGCGCCGGCGGCGGCGATCCGGATCGTGTTCATGCCGCTCATCGTGCCACGGCCCCCCGGTGCCGGCCTGCGGGGGCTGGCCCGGCGACCCGCAAGTTTCTAGGGTGGCGCCATGAGCCGCAACGGGGAGATCGTCCACATCGCTGCCGGGGCCTTCAGCGCGACGCTGGCGTCGGCCGGGGCCACCCTGGTGTCGTTCACGCACGCCGGCTGCGACCTGGTGCTGCCGTTCGACCCGGCCGGCGAGATCGGCACCGGCTACCGGGGGCGCACGCTCGCACCCTGGCCCGGCCGCATCACCGACGGCCGCTACGCCGTGGACGGGGTCACCCACGAGCTGCCGGTCAACGAGCGCGCCACCGGCGCCGCGCTGCACGGCCTGGTGTCGTTCCTGCCCTGGACCGTCGAGTCCGCGACGCCGGCGGGCGCGCGCTTCACCCTCGACCTGCCGGCCTCGCCCGGCTACCCCTTCGACCTGGCGCTGGCCGTCGACTACACCCTGGACGCCGCCGGCCTCGGCGTCCGGGTGACGGCGACGAACCAGGGGGACGCCGCGGCCCCGGTGGGGCTGTCCTCGCACCCCTATCTCACGTGCGGGGTCGGGTTGGACGCCTGCACCCTCGACCTGCCGGCTTCCTCGGTGCTGCCCGTCGACGACCGCAAGCGCCCCGGGCCGTTGACGGACGCCGCGGCCGCCGGCCTGGTCTTCGCCGACGCGCCGCTCGCGGGCCGCAGCGTCGACCACGCGTTCACCGGGCTGCCGGCCCTGTGGCGGGTCACCCTCGCGGGCGCGGGCCGGACGGTGTGGCTCGCTTCGGACGCCCCGTGGGTCCAGGTGTTCACCGCCGACGGCGAACTGGGCCGGGCCGGCCTGGCGGTCGAGCCCCTGACGTGTCCGCCCGACGCCTTCAACACCGACCCGGTCTCCGTGCGGCTCGCGCCGGGGGGCAGCCGGGTGCTCACCTACGCGATCGGCACCGACGACGCGCGCTGAGGCGTCCGGCTGGCGTCGCCCGGCGGGGACCCCGGGCCGCCCCAGTAGGCTGCCCGCGTGACCCCTCTGACCGTCCTCGTGCTCGGCTCCGGCGGCCGCGAACACGCCCTGGCGCTCGCCCTGAGCCGCGACCCGGCCGTCGTCGCGCTGCACTGCGCGCCCGGCAACCCCGGCACGGCCACGATCGCCACCAACCACCCCGTCGACCCGGTCGACGGCCCGGCCGTGGTCGCGCTGGCCCGCGCGGTCGGCGCGAACCTGGTGGTGGTGGGCCCCGAGGCGCCGCTGGTCGCCGGCGTGGCGGACGCCGTCCGCGCCGCCGGCATCGCCTGCTTCGGGCCGTCGGCCGCGGCCGCCCGCCTGGAGGGGTCGAAGCAGTTCGCGAAGGACGTCATGGTGGCGGCCGGGGTGCCGACGGCGGCGTCCGTGTACTGCACGACGGTCGACGAGGTCGCGGCCGCGATCGACCGGTTCGGCCCGCCGTACGTCGTCAAGGCCGACGGCCTGGCGGCCGGCAAGGGCGTCATCGTGACCTCCGACCGGGACGCCGCCCTCGCCCACGCCGCGGGCGCGCTGCCCGCGGTCGTCGAGGAGTACCTGGACGGCCCCGAGGTGTCGCTGTTCGCGATCACGGACGGGCGCACGTCGTTGCCGCTGCAGCCCGCCCAGGACTTCAAGCGCGTCGGCGACGGCGACGCCGGCCCCAACACGGGTGGCATGGGCGCCTATACGCCGCTGCCGTGGGCGCCCGACGGACTGGTCGAGGCGATCATGGCGCGCGTCGTGGACCCGACCGTCGCCGAGCTGGCCCGCCGCGGCACCCCGTTCACCGGCCTGCTGTACGCCGGCCTGGCGCTCACGTCGCGGGGCCTGCGGGTGGTCGAGTTCAACTGCCGCTTCGGTGACCCCGAGACCCAGGCCGTCCTGGCGATGCTCGACTCGCCGCTCGGCGTCGTGCTGGACGCCGCGGCGTCCGGCCGGCTGGCGGAGGTGGGCCCGTTGCGCTGGAAGCCCGGCTCGGCCGTCGTCGTGGTGCTGGCCGCGAACGGCTACCCGGGCGTCCCCGACAAGGGCGGACGCATCGCCGGGCCGCGGCTGCTCGCGTCGGCGGACAACGTGTCGATCCTGCATGCGGGGACGGCTCTGGACGCCGAGGGTGCGCTCGTGGCGGCCGGTGGCCGGGTGCTGGGGGTGGTCGCGCAGGCGTCGGACCTGGCCGCGGCACGCGCCGACGCCTACGCGGCGATCGACGAACTGGACGCCCCCACGCTGTTCTGCCGCCGCGACATCGCGCTGAAGGCCGCCGAGGGCCGGATCCCCACGCCGCCGCTCTAGAGCCGCGTGGGAGGATGGGGCGTCCCCGCACTCTCGCCGAGGAGCCCCGCATGAGCGTTCCGAACGTCCTGGCCACCCGCTACGCGTCGCCCGCGCTGCGCGCGCTCTGGAGCCCCGAGGGCAAGATCGTGGCTGAGCGCCGGCTGTGGCTGACCGTGCTCGAGGCGCAGCGTGATCTGGGCGTCGACTTCGGCGGCGACGACCCGGACGCCGTCCTGGCCGCCTACCGGGCCGTCCTGGAGCGGGTCGACCTCGACTCGATCGCGGCCCGCGAGCGGGTCACGCGGCACGACGTCAAGGCCCGCATCGAGGAGTTCAACGCGCTGGCCGGCCACGAGCACGTCCACAAGGGGATGACCTCGCGCGACCTCACCGAGAACATCGAGCAGTGGCAGGCGCTGGCGTCCCTGAAGCTCGTGCGCGAGCGGATCGTGACCGTGCTGGTGGCGCTGACCCGTCTGGCCGTGCAGTACCGCGACCTGCCGATGGCCGGCCGCTCCCACAACGTGGCCGCTCAGGTGACGACGCTCGGCAAGCGGTTCGCGACGGCGGCCGACGAACTGCTCATCGCGTACGACCGCGTGGACGACCTGATCGCCCGGTACCCGGCGCGCGGCATCAAGGGCCCGATGGGCACCGCGCAGGACATGCTGGACCTGCTCGGCGGGGACGCCGCGAAGCTGGCCGAGCTGGAGGGGCGCGTCGCGGCGTCCCTGGGCTTCGAGCGGGTGCTGACGTCGACGGGCCAGGTGTACCCGCGCTCGCTCGACTACGACGTGGTGACCGCGTTGGCGCAGGTGGCGGCGGCGCCGTCCAACGTGGCCACGACGATCCGGCTGATGGCCGGTGCCGAGCTGGTCACCGAGGGGTTCAAGGAGGGGCAGGTCGGGTCGTCGGCGATGCCGCACAAGATGAACACCCGCTCGTGCGAGCGCGTCAACGGCCTGGCCGTGATTCTGCGGGGCTACGTCTCGATGGTGGGGGAGCTCGCCGGCGACCAGTGGAACGAGGGCGACGTCTCGTGCTCGGTCGTGCGGCGGGTGGCGCTGCCGGACGCGTTCTTCGCGCTGGACGGGCTCTTCGAGACGTTCCTCACGGTGCTGGCCGAGTTCGGGGCGTTCCCGGCTGTGATCGAGGCCGAACTACAGCGCTACCTGCCGTTCCTCACCACCACCAAGGTGCTGATGGCGGCCGTCCGGCACGGCGTCGGGCGCGAGACAGCGCACGAGGCGATCAAGGAGCACGCGGTCGCCGTCGCGCTCGCGATGCGGCAGGGGCAGCGGGGCAACGACCTGCTCGACCGGCTCGCGGCCGACCCGCGGATGGGCATCACGCGGGCGGACCTGGACGCTGCCGTCGCCGAACCGCTCGAGTTGTCGGGCGCGGCCCGCGACCAGGTGGACCGCGTCGCGGCTCGGGTCGCCGAACTCGCCGTCGCCTATCCCGACGCGGCCGCCTACCGGCCGGGCGAGGTTCTTTAGGCGGAGGCCGGGGGAGAGGGGGGCGCCTGGGGGCGGCCGCGTCAAGCAGCGACGCGGCGGGAGGTCCGGGCCCTCACGAGCGCGTCGTGGATCGCCCTCTGCACGGTCGTCGGGTGCCTCAAGTCCGCCCAGACGACCCGGACCACCTCGAACTTCAGGCCGCGGAGGTAGTCCTCACGGCGCTTCTCGTCGATGAGGGCCTTCGGTCCGTCGGCACCCTGGTACTTGACGTTCCCGTCGAACTCGACCGCAACGCACTCTTCGACGAGGATGTCGACGCGGTAACCCCGTCCCGGCCCTCCCACGTTCACCTGGAGGTCGTACGACCAGGGCATGCCGGCGACGATGCCCCGCAGGAGCGACTCGCCGGGGGACTCGGCGCGTCCGTCTGCGTGCTCCGCCGCGTGGCGCGCCAGGCGCAGTCCCCGACGAATGCGGCCGCTGCGAAGGACGCGCTCCAGATCTTCGTCGGTGCACAGGGCGGCACGAAGGGCGGCGTCCAGCGACACGATTCCGGACGCCGGCCCGTAGCGGGCTGCCACCTGCAGTGCCGCGTGAGCCGGTTCGATGCACCGCAGGCCGCCTTCGAGGGTACGAACCACGTCACCGCCCCGCAGCACATGCCGGTGGACGCTCTCGTGGCGCCGGCTGCTGCACCGGGCGTCCGCAAGGTGCACCTGCTGCAGGGGGACGCCGTAGAGTGCCACCCCCAGCAGGGCGAGCGCCGAGTGGTGGCTGGCGACCGAGTAGGGGTCGAGGTGGAGCAGTGCTCGGGTCATCAGGGCGTGCCGGGCCTCCGGCGTCCGATCGCCTGGAGCCAGGTACACCCCGAACGACGTGCGGACCAGGGCCCCGGAACTGGAGAGCCTGCGCAGGGTGTTTCGGCCGAAGCCTCGGGACAGGGCGTCCGCCGACGTGACGAAGCCCACCTCGTGGGCCAGACTGACGAGTTCGTGCATGTCCCCACGATGGGCGTGGAGTGAGTAACCGTGTCAGCTCACGGCGAATCTGTGGATGGCGGGCGGAGGGGGTGTCGGCCCCGTCGCCGCGCGACACTCAGTGGCGTCACCTTCGTGGGGGGCGACACTCAGTAGCGTGCCCCAAACGCGCTGATTCCCTCGGTGTTTGACGCACGGTGGTGAGTGTCGGCGTCGGGGTGGGTGACGGTGGTGAGTGTCGGCGTCCGGGCACCGCGCGACACTCAGGAGCGTGCTCGAAGGGACCTGAAACTCAGCGCGTTTGACGCACGGTGGTGAGTGTCGGCGTCGGGGTGGGTGACGGTGGTGAGTGTCGCGAACCCGCCAGCTTCATGCGGCCGCCGTCACCCCACCGGCGTGAGCCGCAGCAGGCGCCCGCCGGGGACGTCCTGGAGGACGAGCAGTGACCCGTCGCGCGCCTGGGCGACGTCGCGGATGCGTTCGCCCATCGGCCACTGGTCACCCTTGGTCGCGGTCGTGCCCGCCAGGTCGACCCGGATCAGCGCCTGGCCCGAGAGGGCGCCGACGAACGCGTCCCCCTGCCAGTCGGGAAAGGCGGTGCCGGTGTAGATCGCGATGCCGGCAGGGGAGACCGACGGCGTCCACCAGACCTTCGGGGCCTCGAACCCGTCGCCCGGTGCGTGATCCGGGATCTCTCCGCCACCGTAGTGCGAGCCGTTGGACGCCAGCGGCCAGCCGTAGTTGCGCCCGGGCAGGATCAGGTTGAGTTCGTCGCCGCCCTGCGGCCCCATCTCCGACTCCCACAGGTTGCCGGCGGCGTCGAACGCCAGCCCGAGCCCGTTGCGGTGCCCGTAGCTCCAGATCTCGGCGCTGATGCCGCCTCGGTCGGCGAAGGGGTTGCCGGCCGCGGGCGTCCCGTCGGGGTTGAGGCGCAGCACCTTCCCGAGGTTGACCGCCAGGTCCTGGGCGGGGTCGAACTTCTGCCGATCCCCGGAGGTGACGAACAGATACCGACCGTCCGGGCTGAACGCCAGCCGGTGGCTGAAGTGGCCCGAGCCGCTCGTCTTGGGCACCTGGCGCCAGATGACCTCGAGCCCCTCCAACCGCGCGGACGCCGCATCGCCGACGAGCCGCGCGCGGCCGACCACCGCCCCGGTGAACTCCTCGCCGGTGTCGACCCAGCTCAGGTAGACGGTTCCGTCGTTGGCGAACGTTGGGCCCGCGACGACGTCGCCCAGGCCGCCCTGCCCGCCGTACACCACGGCGGGCACGCCCTGGACGGACGTCTCCTGGCCGCTGGCGAGGTCGCGGAGCCGCAGGCTGCCTCGCTTCAGCGTGATCAGCACCAGGTCGCCGCCGGGCAGCGGCTCCAGCGCCCAGGGCTCGTCGTACCGGGCCAGTTCGGCGGCCCGGAAGGGGGTGCCGGGCAGCGGCGTCCCGCTCGGGGTCGGTGAGGACGTCGCCGGGGTGGCCGGGCCCGGGGAGGAGGGCGTGCTCGTAGGCGTCTGCGGTGCCGGGGTGCACCCGGCGAGGAGCAGGCCCGCGGCGAGCAGCGCGGGCAGTGAGCGAGGGCGTCCCATGGCAGGACGCTACCCGGCGCACGCGCCCCTGTCCGGGGTCGGGCGCCGCCCACGAACGCCGACCGATGACCGGACTGTCGGCGGCATGTGGCACGCTGGGCGCCCAGGTCGGACCCCCGCCCCCCACCCCGAGGAAGGCCTCACCATGACGTCACCCACGCCGCTCGCCGCACCGCCGGCCGACCCGGTTCCGCCCACCGTCTGCGCGGCCCAGGGCCTGACCAAGGTCTACGGCTCCGACAAGACCCGGGTCGTCGCCCTCGACGCTGTCGACGTCGCGTTCGCCCACGGCAGCTTCACGGCCATCCTCGGCCCGTCGGGCTCCGGCAAGTCCACGCTGATGCACTGCCTGGCCGGCCTCGACCGGGTGAGCGCCGGACGCGTCTTCCTCGGCGGCCGGGAACTGTCGGCCCTGTCCGACAAGGAGTTGACCCGCGTCCGCCGCGACCAGGTCGGGTTCGTCTTCCAGGCGTTCAACCTGCTGCCCACGCTGACCGCCCGGCAGAACATCGTGCTGCCCCTCGACCTGGCCGGCCGCAAGCCGGACGCCGACCACCTCGACCAGATCGTCGCGTCGCTGGGCCTCGGCGACCGGCTCGACCACCGGCCGAGTGAGTTGTCCGGCGGCCAGCAGCAGCGGGTGGCGATCGCCCGCGCTCTCGTGACGCGACCCGACGTGATCTTCGCCGACGAGCCCACCGGGGCCCTCGACTCGCGCAACAGCGCCGCCCTGCTCGGCTACCTGCAGGGGTGCGTCCGCGACCTCGGCCAAACCATCATCATGGTCACGCACGACCCGAAGGCCGCCGCGCACGCCGACCGGGCGCTGGTCCTGCTCGACGGCCGCATCGTCGACGACCTGGCGAACCCCACCGTCGACTCCGTCAACGCCGCCCTCACCAGGTTGGACGCCTGATGTTCACCCAGGCTCTCCGTGAGATCCGGTTCCACCCCGGACGCCTCGTCGCGACTCTGCTGGCGATCGCGCTGAGCGTCGGCTTCATGAGCGCCGTCAGCGTCTTCATGGCCACGCAGACGGCCGCCTTGGGCAAGATGATGGCCCTGCCGACGTCCGCCGCCGACCTCGTCGTCGAGGTCAACGACACCACCGCCGCACCGGAGCGCTTCGCCGCCGTCCTGGCGGGCGTGCAGGGCGTCGCGGCCGTGGAGCGTTCGCGAACGGCGACCGTCGGGCTGTCGGCCGGGGACGCCGCCGCGTTCGTCACCCTGCACGCCCTGCCGGGGGAGGGCTTCCGCTGGGCGGAGCTGGCGGCCGGTTCCTGGCCGCGCGGGGCCGAGGTGGCCGTGTCGCAGCAGTTGGCCGAGGCGTTGCGGGTGCGTGTGGGCGACACCGTGGAGGCCGGCCCGGTCAAGCTCACCGTGTCGGGCATCACCCGGGACGCGCCGTCGCTGTTCGTCCAGATCGGCTACGTCGACCGGTCGGTCGCTGAGACGCTCGGGGCCGTCGAGGGCGAGCTGGCGTGGGGCACCTGGCTGGTCGACCTGGCCCCGGGGGCGGACGCCTCCGCGGCCCGGGCGGCCGTCGAGGCCGCCGTGGCCCCGCTCGCCGGGACGTCCACCGATCCCCGGGCCCCGGCGATCAAGGTCAGCACCGCCGGCCAGGCGCAGCACCAGGCGACGATGGCGCTCACCAGCGACTTCGACGTGATGAAGAACCTGCTGCTGGGGTTCTCGGCGGTCGCCGCCCTGGTGGGCCTGATCATCATCGCCAACACCTTCACGATTCTGCTGGCGCAGCGGCGCCGCCAGATCGGGTTGCTCCGGGCGGTGGGGGCCTCGGGGGGGCAGGTGCGGGCCCGGTTCCTCGCCGAGGCGGTCGTGCTGGGCCTCATCGGCTCGCTGCTCGGCCTCGTGCTCGGCGCCGCGGCGGGCTGGGTGGGGGCCGTGGTGACGAAGGCCTCCTGGTTCGGTCTCGTCGTGCCCTGGCCCGACCTGGCGATCGAGGCGGGCGTCGGCGTCCTGCTCACGGTGTTGGCGGCCATGCTGCCCGCCTGGCGGGCGACCCGTGTGGCGCCCCTGGAGGCGCTGCAGCCGGTGGCCACCTCCGAGCAGGTGCGCCGGGCGTCCCGGTGGCGGGCGGCGATCACCGGCGTGCTGTTCCTGGCCGGCGTGGCGCTGGCGGCTGCCAGCCGGGTCGTCGCGGTCGACCGCGAGCAGCCGAGCCTCGTGGGCCCGCTGCTCTTCGCCGTGGCCGGGGCCATGCTGATCACGGTGGCGGTCCTGGGGGCCGCCCCCCTGTACGTCCCGATCCTGCTGCGGGCCGCCGGGCGGCTGCTGGGGGCGACGGGCCCGACGGCCCGGCTGGCCGGGCAGAACGCCGTGCGCAACCCCACCCGGGCGGCGGCCACCGCCACCGCGCTGATGCTCGCCACCGGGCTGATCGTCACGCTGCAGATCGGCGTCGCGACCGCCGAGCGCACCATGCTCAGCGAGATCGACAAGCGCTTCCCGATCGACCTCACGGTGGCGGCCGTGCCGTCCGTGCCAGGGCCGGACGATGACCCGACCGCCCTGCCTGCGGGGGGCCTGTCCCAGCGGGCCCTCGACAAGGTCGCCACCCTGCCGAACGTGCGGGCATCGGCCGTGATCGCGGGCGGACTCGTGGAGACGTCCGAGGGCGAGCCCTACGTCATGCTCGGGGCCGACCCGGCCATGAGGGCCGTGTCGCCGTCCATCGACACGTCCGTGGCCGACGGCACGGTCCTGGTCTCGGGAGGAGTCAAGACCGGCGCCGAGTTGGCTTTCAGGTCGGCGTCCGGGGCCGAGGTGACCCTGCGGGCCCAACGGGCCGACTGGGTGCCGTTCCAGCAGGCGGTGGTCTCGGCGGCGACCCTGAAGCGCCTCGTCCCCGACCCCCGGCCGCAGGCGGTCTGGCTGGCGCTGGCCGACGAGGCCGACCTCGGCGCCACAGTGAAGAGCCTGGAGTCGCTCACGACGACTTCGGCCGCGGGTGGCCGGCCCGAGGTCATGCTGGGTGGCAGCGCGATGGAGTCGGCCATGCTGCAGGAGGTCCTCGGCCTGCTGCTGCTCATCACCACGGCCCTGTTGGGCGTCGCGGTGCTGATCGCCCTGATCGGCGTCGGCAACACCCTGGGCCTGAGCGTGATCGAGCGCGCCCGCGAGTCGGCGCTGCTGCGCGCCCTCGGCATGCAGCGCGGCGCTCTGCGCCGCATGCTGCTGGTGGAGTCGCTGTTGCTGGCCGGCGCCGGCCTGTTGGTCGGGGTCGCCGCCGGGGTGTTCTTCGGTTGGCTGGGAATGTCGGCGATCCTGCGGCAGTCCGGCACGGACGCCCCCCTGCGGTTGGGCGTCGACTGGGCCGCCACCTTGGGCATGGTCGCGGTCGCCGTCGCGGCCGCGGCGCTGGCGTCCGTGTTGCCCGGCCGCCGGGCCGCCAACGCCACGCCCACCGAGGCGCTGGCGGCGGACTGACCGGGCCCGCGGCGTCCGGACACCGCGGCCGCCGCGGGAGCCACCCGCCTAGGATCGAACCCGTGACTGATCCCTTCGGACTGGACCTGCCCCTCCTCCATGCCGGGAAGGTGCGCCGCCTGTACGACCTCGGCCCGGGCCGGATGCTGATGGTCGCCACCGACAACATCTCGGCGTTCGACTTCGTGCTCCGCAGCACGATCCCCGACAAGGGCATCGTCCTGACCCAGCTGTCCCTGTGGTGGTTCGACCGGTTGGCCGACCTGATCCCGAACCACGTGCTGTCGACCGACGTTCCGGACGCCGTCGCCGGCCGCGCGATCGTGGTCGAGAAGCTCGCGATGGTGCCGGTCGAGGCGGTCGCACGCGGCTACCTGACCGGCTCCGGGTGGGCCGAGTACCAGGAGTCGGGCAGCGTGTGCGGCGTCCGGCTGCCGGCCGGGCTGCGCGACGGCGACCGGTTGCCCGAGCCGATCTTCACGCCGGCGGTGAAGGCTCCGCTGGGGGAGCACGACGAGAACGTCGACTACGCCACGATCGTGGAGCTGCACGGGGAGGAGACAGCCTCCGAACTGCGCGCCGCGACCCTGGCGATCTACTCCCGGGCCGAGGCGATCGCCCGCGACCGCGGCATCATCCTGGCCGACACGAAGTTCGAGTTCGGACGCCGCCCCGACGGCACCCTGGTGCTCGCCGACGAGGTGCTGACCCCCGACTCGTCGCGGTTCTGGGACGCCGCCCAGTGGCGCCCGGGCGGCCAGCAGCCGAGCTTCGACAAGCAGTACGTGCGCGACTGGCTCGCGCTGGAGTCCGGCTGGGACCGCCACTCCGGCGCCGAGCCGCCCGCCCTGCCCCCCGAGGTCGTCGCAGCCACCCGCGCCCGCTACGTGGACGCCTACGAGCGGCTGACCGGCACCCTGTTCGTCGCCCAGTAGGATGCCGCCATGGCCCGTGTGATCGTGGACGTCATGCCCAAACCGGAGATCCTGGATCCGCAGGGGAAGGCGGTGACCGGCGCGCTGCGACGCCTCGGGTTCGAGGGTCTGACCGTGCGTCAGGGCAAGCGCTTCGAGGTGGAGGTGGACGGCGAACTCACCGAGGACCGGCTCGAGCAGGTCCGGCAGGCCGCCGAGAAGCTGCTGGCCAACACGGTGATCGAGTCCTTCGACGTCCGGGTCGAGCAGTGATGGACGCGCGCGCGGCGAAGGCTGCCCGATGATCCGCGTCGGCGTTGTCACGTTCCCCGGCTCGCTCGACGATCAGGACGCCGCCCGTGCGGTCCGCCTCGTCGGCTTCGAGCCCGTGCCGCTGTGGCACGCCTCCGACTCCTTGGACGCCGTCGATGCCGTGATCCTGCCCGGCGGTTTCAGCTACGGCGACTACCTGCGGTGCGGCGCGATCGCCCGGTTCAGCCCGGTGATGACGTCGGTCATCGACGCCGCCGGCAAAGGCATGCCCGTGCTGGGCATCTGCAACGGGTTCCAGGTGCTGTGCGAGTCGCACCTGCTGCCCGGGGCGCTCATCCGCAACGACTGCCGCACCTTCGTGTGTCGGGACCAGCGGCTACGGGTGGAGAACACCGAGACCGCGTGGACGAGTCGCTTCACGCCCGGCCAGGAGATCGTCATCGTCTTCAAGAACGGCGAGGGCAGCTTCATGGCCGACGACGACACGCTCGCGATGCTCGAGGGCGAGGGCCGCGTGGTGTTCCGCTACCTGGAGGTCAACCCGAACGGCTCGCGCAACGACATCGCGGGCATCACCAACGCGCGCGGCAACGTCGTGGGGCTCATGCCACACCCGGAGCACAACGTCGACGCCCTGACGGGCCCCAGCCTCGATGGGCTGCCGTTCTTCGCCGGCCTCGCCGACTGGCTGGCACGGGTCTGATCAGCGCTCGGTGAGCTCAGCCGCCGAAGGGCGGATGCTCGGGTGAGAGGTGGTCGCAGAGGCGGCTGCGGCCACGCTCGGAGTCGGTGTCGCGTCTTCCGATGGCAGCGACACCCGTCGGTGATCGGGACGAAGCTGTGCCCCGGTTCGTGTTTCCTGGGCCTTGTCGGCCCAATACCCTGCTGCTAGCGAGGCCTCGGCCGGGGCGAGAGAGAGGTTGTGTCATGGAGTGGATCTTCATCATCGCGGTGCTGGCGGTTGCGCTGGCCACGATCTTCTTCGTGATGGCGGAGCCAGGCATGAAGAAGGCCACGACGCTCGAGCCGCACGATGCGCACGGGCACGGGCACGGGACGCCGGCGGCCGGCCACGCGGCCCCGGCCGCGGTGGCCGATCAGGGGCTCGTCGAGCCGGTCGCGGCGGAGGAGCCGGTGGCGCGCAGAGCCCTCCCGGTCGAGGCGCCTGCGGCGCCGGCCGCTCCTGCCGCAGCCGTGCCTGCGGCGGCCGTGCCTCTCGTGCAGCCGGAGGCGGAGCCGGTGGGTGCCGAGTTGGGTGATTTGGAGCATGCGTCGTCGGTGGCGGAGCGTGCTGGTTTGGGTGATGGGGCGCATGGTGCGGGGGAGGGTTCGCGGGTTGCTGCGGAGCCGGTGCCGTATGTGAGTGCGGATTATGACCC
>JAAYTZ010000088.1 GCA_012517965.1 Propionibacterium sp.
CCGCTGCGCACGCTGTGCCACCAGTGGCCCTCGGCGGCGCCGAGCGCCCGCCAGAGGGCGAAGCGGGGCACACGGTGCGCACCGGCGCCGATCACCCCCCCGAAGGAGAGGCATGACCGCAGACGTCTCGGGGGCCCTGGAGGCCCTGCTGCTGATGGCGACCGAGCCGATGAGCGTCGCCGAACTGGCTCAGGCGCTCGACGTGCCCAAGCCCGTCGTCCACGACGCCCTCGACGGGCTCCGCCGCTTCTACGACGAGACGGACCGCGGGTTCGAACTGCGCGAGGTCGGCCGGGGCTGGCGCTACTACACGCGCTCCGAGCATCACGAGGTGATCGCCCGCTGGGTGCTGGACGGCCAGCACGGGCGGCTCAGCCAGGCCGCCCTGGAGACCCTTGCCGTCGTGGCCTACCTGCAGCCGATCTCGCGGTCGCGGGTGTCGGCGGTGCGCGGCGTGAACGTGGACGGCGTGATCCGCACGCTGGCCACCCGCGACCTCATCGAGGAGGCGGGCCGCGACCCCGACACCGGTGCGGTGCTGTTCCGCACCACCGACTACTTCTGCGAGCGCCTCGGGATCACCTCGCTCGCCGACCTGCCGCCCCTCGCCCCCCACCTGCCCGAGGCCACCGCCCTGGAGGCCGAGCTCGCCGGGCTGGCGGGGCGGGCCGAACTCCACGAGGATGTCCCCATGCCCGAGTCCAACCCGCAACCCGAAGCCCAGCGCGACGAACCCGAGATCCCCAGCGCCGACGAGGTGGCCGCCTGGTCGCAGCACGGCCCCGGGGACGCCCGGCCCGCCTCCCCGCCGGTCATCCCGGACGCCGGAGAGCTCGACCGTCTCTCGGACCCCGAGTGACCGGCCTCCGCGGGACCGGCTCGGACGCCTCGGCGGAGGGCCACGACGAGGACGGTCCGGAGGGTGTCCGGCTGCAGAAGGTGCTGTCCCAGGCGGGGGTGGCGTCGCGGCGCAACGCGGAGATCATGATCGCCGAGGGCCGCGTCGAGGTGAACGGCCGGCTGGTCACCGAGCAGGGCCGGCGGGTCGACCCGGCGAGGGACGTGATCCGGGTGGACGGCGTCCGGCTTCCGCCGCCGCGCCGCCACGCCTACTACGTGTTCAACAAGCCGCGGGGCGTGGTGTGCACGATGAGCGACGACGAGGGACGCCCCTGCATCGCCGACTACCTGAAGCGGGTGGCGAAGCTGCGCCTCTACCACGTCGGCCGCCTCGACACCGACACCGAGGGCATGCTGCTGCTCACCAACGACGGCGATTTCGCGCAGCGCATGATGCACCCCTCGTACGAGTTGCCGAAGACCTATGTCGCCGAGGTCGCCGGGCACGTCGACCGCAAGATCGCCGATCGCCTGAAGAAGGGCGTCCAGCTCGAGGACGGCCTGATCAAGGCCGACCGGGTCAAGGTGGGGCTCAGCACCGGCGGCCGGACGATGGTCACCGTCGTGCTGCACTCGGGCCGCAACCGCGTCGTCCGGCGGATGTTCGAGCACCTGGGGCATCCGGTGCGGTCGTTGGCGCGCGTACAGATCGGCCCGGTGCGCATGGGGCAGCTCAAGTCCGGTGAGTTGCGTGAGCTGACCCGCGACGAGTTGGGCGCCCTGCTGGACGCCGTCAAGCTCTGAGGGCGCCGCGGACGCCGTGGGTCGGATCTACGGGCTGGAGACCGAGTACGGGCTGATCGCCCGCACCCGCGCGCGCGACGGCGGCTGGCGCCGGGTGTCGGCGGACGAGGCGGCCCGGCTGCTGTTCGTCCCGATCGCCCGTGAGCACGCGACGACGAGTGTCTTCCTGCCGAACGGCGGCCGGCTCTACCTCGACGTCGGCAACCACCCCGAGTACGCGACGCCCGAGTGCGCCACCATCGCCGACCTGCAGGTCGCCGAGCGGGCCGGCGACGACCTGCTCGTCGCGCTCGCCGAGCGCGCTCGGGCCGCGGAGGCCGCCGAGGGCCGCGACACCGAGTTCACGCTGGTCAAGAACAACGTCGACTCGTTCGGCACCACCTACGGCAGCCACGAGAACTACCTGGTCGGCCGGGATGCCGACCCGGTCCATCTGGCCGCCTGGCTGGTGCCGTTCCTCGTGTCGCGGCAGGCGATCGCGGGCGCCGGCCGCTGGCGGCGCGGGGCGTTCACGGTGTCGCAGCGCTGCGACGCGTTGGCCGAGGTGATGTCGAGCGACACGACCCGGAGCCGTCCGCTGATCAACACCCGCGACGAGCCGCACGCCGACCCGCGCCGCTACCGGCGCCTGCACGTGATCTCGGGCGATTCGAATCTCGACGAGGCGACCGCCCGGCTGCGTTGGGCGGCGACCGAGCTGGTGTTGCGGCTCGCCGAGTCCGGACGCCCCGCGCCCATCGTGCTCGACGACCCGCTCGCCGCGCTGCGCGCGTGGGGCCGCGATCCCGAGCCGGCCGTGGCCCTGCAGCGCCGCTACGCCGCGTTGGCCGCCGAGGTCGCCGACGGCCTGGACGCCGACCTGGACGCCTGGCAGCGCGGCACCGTCACCCCGGAGTGGGCCCACAAGCGGCGCCTGCTGATCGCCTACCGCGACCGCCACCACCTCGCGGACGCCGACCCGCGCCTCGACGCCCTCGATCTGCGCTGGCACGTGCTGGGTTCCGGGCCGGACGGGCGCCCGGCCGGCCTGGCCCGCCTGCTCGAGGCCCGCGGCGAGTTGCCCCGCTTGACCGCTCCGGACGCCGTGGCGTCCGCCCTGCAGGTCGCCCCCGGCCCCGGCCGGGCCCGCCTGCGCGGCCGGCTGGTCGCCGCGGCGCGGGCGCACGGGCGGGACGTCGCCGTCGACTGGGCGTCCGTGACGGTGCACGACCTGCCGGCGAGCGTGGCGCTCGACGACCCGTTCGCGGACGCCGATCCGCGCGTGGACGCCCTGGTCGAGGCGATGGGGGCGCGGCCGCGGCGGCGTCCGTTGGGCGGGTTCGTGCCGCCGCCGGCGTGAGGGGGCGACGGTCCGGGGGGCGGCTCGCTGCGGTCGGCGGTTTGCCCGGCGGGTAGCATCGCGGCGTGCGTTCGAAGCTTGCTGTCCTGGCCTCCGCGGCCGTCCTGGCGCTGACCCTGGCCGGGTGCGGGGCCCCCGCTCCCACGGCGGCGCCCAGCGCGTCGGCGTCCGAGGCGCCCTCGGCCGAGCCCAGCGCGGCCCCGTCGTCGGAGCCGACCGCTCGTCCGTCGATCGCCCCGATCGCGACGATCGACGGCATCTCGGTCGACGGCGAGTTCGGCAAGGCGCCGGCGATCTCGTTCACGGCGCCGTTCGCGATCGACCAGACCCGTTCGAAGGTGCTGATCGCCGGCCAGGGGGCACCGCTCACCGAGACCAGCTACGTCGACATCAACTACCAGGGCGTGAACGCCTACACGGGTGAGACGTTCGACAGTTCGTGGACCCGCGGGCAGAGCGCCCAGTTCTCCCTGGACGGCGTGGTGGCCGGGTTCAAGACCGGCCTGGTCGGCAAGAAGGTCGGCGACCGGGTGCTGATCGTGATCCCGGGCAAGGACGGCTACGACGCGCAGGGCGGCAGCGGCGACGGGAAGATCCTGGTCGGGGACACGCTGGTGTTCGTCGTGGACATCCTCGACATCGACTACCAGACCCCGCACGGGGCGACCGTGACCCCGGCCGCCGGCCTGCCGGCCGTGACGGCGGACGCCCAGGGCAAGCCCACGGTGACCATCGACACGGCGGCGGCGCCGCCGACGCAGACGGTGATTCAGCCGCTGATCGCGGGTTCGAGCGCGCGGAAGATCGCCGCCGGCGACGCGATCCTGGTGCGCCATCGCATGTGGTCGTGGAAGACCGGGCAGCTGCTGACCGACAAGTTCGACGACCCCGACTCGGGGAAGCTGGCCGACACGATCCAGTGCTGGCGCGACGGCCTGGTCGATCAGACGCTCGGGTCGCGGGTCATGCTGGTCTGCCCGCCGGCGACCGGATTCCCCGACGGCAGCCCGGAGCTCAAGGTTGACAAGGGCGACACGGTGGTGTTCCTCGTCGACCTGATCTACGCCGCCACGGCGTCCTAGTAACGCGTTCCCCGGCAGCGGATCGGTCCCCAACCGGCGGTTCGCTCCGCAACCAGCGGTTCGCTCCGCTTTGCGCGGTCGGCTCCGGTTGCAGCGGTGGCGGATCGCGGGACGGGCAGCGGTTCGCTCCCCAACCAGCGGTTCGCTCCGCTTTCCGCGGTTCGCTTCGGTTGCAGCGGTAGCGGATCGCGGGACGGGCAGCGGATCGCGGGGGTAACGGTTCGCGCGATCGGCGAACCGGCGGCGTCCTAGGGTGGGCCTGTGAACTTCGAGAAGGTCGTGTTCGGCTTCTTCGTGCTGTTGGCCGCGACGCTGAACTTCGGGTACGTGACGGGGGAGATCGACAACCCGCTGCACCACAACGCGTTCGAGCTCTACGCGGCGGTGGTGGTGAACGTGATCGCGACGGTGCTCAAGCTGGGCGACCGCACCCAGATGGGGGCGGTGCACCTGGCGTCCAGCCTGGTGGCGTCGATCCAGCTGCTCGCGGCGGCGGTCATCTGGATCTGGGAGACCCAGGGCAAGGGCATCGACCCGCTCCTGGTCACCGAGCACCAGATGAGCATGGTGGTCAGTCTCGCGCTGGGCGCCCTGCTGGCGAACGTGGTGTCGGTGGTGCTGCTCGTGATCGAGACCGCGAACTTCCGGCGACGGGCCTGACCGTGCAGCGCGCCCCGGTGCGGGCCCGCTCCCCGCGGACGGTGCTGCGCCGCGTCAACGTGCGGCTGCCGCAGGCCGAGGCGTCCACCGACGCGATCTTCATCCTGATGCGGCGCATGCGGGGGCCGCTCGTGCTGCTCATGCTGCTGTTCACGGTCGACGTTGTCGGCCTGACGCTCATGCCCGGCACGGACGCCGCCGGCAACCCGCACCGGCTCACCGTCTTCGACGCGTTCTACTTCATGAGCTACACGGCGACCACCATCGGCTTCGGTGAGACGCCCTACCCGTTCAGCATCGCCCAGCGCCTGTGGGTGACGTTCGCGATCTACAACTCGGTGGTCGGCTGGGCGTACGCCATCGGCGCGATCCTGCGGCTGTTGGGCGATCGGGCGTTCCTGGCGGCGGTCGCCCGGCAGCGGTTCGCCCGGCAGGTCCGGCTGCTGCGCGAGCCGTTCCTGATCATCGCCGGCTACGGCCAGATGGGGCGGACGGTCGCCGAGACCCTGGACGCCCAGGGTCGCCGTCTCGTCGTGGTCGACACCGACGATCGGGTCCTCGACCAGCTGGCGGGCGGCAAGCTGACGATCGACGTGCCGGGTATCGCCGGAGACGCCCGCGATCCGCACACGCTGGCGCTGGCGGGGCTGACGCACCCGTACTGCGAGGGGGTCCTGGCGCTGACCCACCACGACGCCGTCAACCTGGCGGTCGTGATGGCGGTCAAGCTGCTGCGCCCGGAGGTGCCGGTCTACGCCCGCGCCAACACCGCCGCGGTGACCGCCACCATGCGCGACTTCGGCGCCCGCGGCATCATCAACCCCTACGACCGGTACGGCGACTACCTGACGCTGCAGCTGCGCCGCCCGGCCACCTACCGGCTGGTGACGTGGCTGCTCGCCCCCTACGACGCGCCGCTGCCGGCGCTGCGGCCCGTCCCGCCGACGGGACGCTGGGTGGTGGCGTCCGACGACCACTTCGGCGCCGACATCGCCGCCGACCTGGCCGACGTGGCCACGCGCGTCGACGTGGTGTCGTGCCAGGACGACCTGCCGGACGTCTCGCTCGCGGTGGGCCTGGTCGCCGGTGGTTCCGACGAGAACCGCAACCTGGCGCTCGCCGCCCACGCCCGCCTGGAGAACCCGGCCATCTTCATCAGCGTCCGGGCCCAGTCCGAGGCGCTGCTGCCCCTGCTGGACGCCTTCGCTCCCGACAGCGTCTTCATTCCCGCGCGGCTCACGGTGAGCGAGGCGCTGGCCCGGGTGATCACCCCCGACTTCTGGACGTTCTTCCTGCACGCCTTCGAGCAGGACGAAGCGTGGTCGACGGCCCTGCTCGAGCGGCTGGTCGCGCGGCAGGGGGAGGGTTCGCCGGCGAGTCGCCGGTTCGTGCTGGACGCCGCCACCGCCCCCGAGGTCACGGACTGGCTGGAACGCCACCGGCTCACGGTCGGCGACCTGCTGGGCGACCCGGCCGACCGCGACCGTCCCCTCGCCCTCGTGCCGCTCATCCTGAGCCGCGCCGGCCGGGACCGGTTCCTGCCCGGCGACGACGTCGAACTCCAGGTCGGCGACGAGTTGGTCGTCGCCGGGCGCGACAGCGCGATCGACGCCCTGGAGCACACGCTCACCCATCCGGCGGCCGTCCAGTACGTGGCGACGGGCGAGGTGGTTCCGGCGACCCTGGTCTTCCGGGCCCTCAGCCCGCGGGTCGATCACCCGGCCAGGCGAAGGTCCACCGGGCGCGGGGCAGCCGGGCCGGGTCCCAGCGGGCCAGCAGCACCCCCGGGCTGACCGCCTCGTCGGGCCCGTTCAACCCCAGCGACCAGCCGAGCAGCGAGCGGACGCCGTCGGCGTCCAGCCCCTGGGCGGCCAGCTCACCCAGGGTGACCGCCCCGTCGCGCTTGGCCAGCCGGGCGCCGGCGGCGTTGACGACGAGGGGCACGTGGGCGTACTCGGGCGGCCGTCCGCCGAGGCGTCCGGCGAGCCACGCCTGCCGCGGCGAACTGGACAGCAGGTCGTCGCCGCGCACCACCTGGTCGACGCCCTGGGCGAGGTCGTCGACGACGACGGCCAGGTTGTAGGCGTAGGCGCCGTCGTTGCGGCGCAGCACGAAGTCGTCCACCTCCCCGGTGACGGCGCCGGCCCACACGTCGTGCACGGTCACCACGGGCGGCGGCACGCCGGCGTCCACCCGCAGCGCCGGGGGACGCACCGCACGCCGGGCCGCGCGGTCCGCGTCCGAGAGGCCCCGGCAGGTGCCGGGGTAGGGGCGGTGGCCGTCGGCGTGGGGGGCGGACGCCGCCTCGGCGATCTCGCGGCGCGTGCAGAAGCACTCGTAGTGGGGGAGCCGGGCGAGGGCGTCCGCGTAGCGGTCGAGGCGGTCCGACTGGCGGACGACCTCGCCGTCCCAGTCGAGGCCGAGCGCGGCCAGGTCGCGCAGTTGGCCGGCGGCCACCGCAGGGGCGGCGGCGACGCGGGCGACGTCGAGGTCCTCGATGCGCACCAGGAACCGCCGCCTGGTCGACCGGGCCATCAGCCAGGCCACCAGGGCGGTGCGCAGGTTGCCGACGTGCAACTCGGAGGTGGGGCTGGGCGCGAAGCGGCCCGCGCCCGGCGACTCGTTCATCGCCGCCGAATGTACTGGGGTCCGGCCGGATAGGCTGCCGTCACGCCGCGTCGAAGGGGGTCCATGTCCGCGCGCAAGTCCGAACGCATCATGAACCTGACGATCTGCCTGCTGATGGCCCGCCGGTTCGTGGAGCGCGAGCAGATCCGCCAGCTCGTCGAGGGCTACCACGGGCTGTCGGACGCCGCGTTCGAGCGCACGTTCGAGCGCGACAAGGAGGAACTGCGCACCCTCGGCGTCCCGATCGAGACGGGCAGCAACTCGGCGCTGTTCCCCGACGAGGTCGGCTACCGCATCCGGCGCACCGACTTCGAGCTGCCGCCGCTGGAGTTCGACGCCGCCGAGACCGCCGCGCTGGGGCTGGCGTCCACGGTGTGGGAGCAGGCGCGCCTGGCCGACGCCACGGTCCGGGCCGTCGCCAAGCTGCGGGCCGCCGGGGTGGAGCCGGACGCCTCGCGGGCGGCCGCGCTGGAGGCGTCCGTCGGGGCGGCGGAGCCGGCGTTCGAGCCGCTGTGGCAGGCGCTGCTGGCCCGAACGCGGGTGCGGTTCACGTATCACGGGGTGGTCCGGGTGGTCGAACCCTGGACGCTCGCCTACCGCCGCGGCGCCTGGTACCTGGTCGCCTTCGACACCACCCGCGGCGAGCGCCGCCTGTTCAAGGTCACCCGCATCTCGGACGCCCCGGCTCCCGTCGGCCGCCCGGGCGCCTACGAGATCCCGGCGCTGGACCTCGCCGAGAGCCTCGCCGCCCTCGAGCCGGCCCCGGCGACCGCCGAGGCCCTCCTCGCGATCGCGGACGCCGCCGCACCCGACCTGCGCCGGCGGGCGACGCCGGCCGCCGCAGCCGCCGCCCACACCCCGGCCGGCGGGGCGCCGCCCGGCTACGGGCTCTACCGCTGGCCCTACGCCGAGGACCGGGACGCCGCCGGCGAGCTCGCCGCCCACGGCGCGGACGTCGTGGTGCTCGCCCCGCCCGCCCTGCGGGACGCCGTGATCGCCCACCTGCGCGCGGTCGCCGAGGGCGCGGCCGGGGCGGCGCCGGAGCGCCCGGAGGGGCAGCGATGACGTCGGCGGCGCAGGTGTCCCGGCTGCTGGCGCTGGTGCCCTACCTGCAGCAGCACCCGGACGCCGACGTGCGCACCGTCGCCGAGGTCTTCCAGGTGACGCCGCGGCAACTGCTCGCCGACCTCAACGTGCTGTGGTTCTGCGGCCTGCCCGGCGGCACCCCCGGCGACCTGATCGAGATCGACATGGACGCCGTCGAGGCCGAGGGGCGGATCCGGCTGTCGAACGCCGACTTCCTGGCCCGCCCGCTGCGGTTCACCCTCGACGAGGCGATGGCGCTCGCGGTCGCGTTGCGGGCGCTGCTGGAGTTCGGGGACACCGCGCTGCGGTCGGCGGTGGCGTCCGCGCTGGCGAAGATCGAGGCCGTCGTGGGAACGGAGCCGCGCGTCGGCGTCCTGTTGGGGGGTGGGGCGGACGCCGTGCGGGACGCCCTCGCCGACGCCCTCGCCCGCGGGGTGGCCGTGCGGCTGGAGTACAACGGCGCCTCGCGGGGGGCGACCACGCACCCGCTGGTCGACCCCGCGCGGGTGGCGGTGCGCGACGGCTACTCGTACCTGGACGCCTGGAGCCACGACCGCGGCGCCTGGCGCACCTACCGCCTCGACCGGATCGTCGCCGTCACGCCCACCGACCGGCCCGTCGCCGACCACGGGGAGCCGCCGGGCTGGGCGGGCGGCTGGCTCGACCACCGCCCGGACGCCGTCGAGGTCACGCTGACCCTGGCGCCCGCCGGCCGCTGGATCACCGAGTACTACCCGCTGCGGTCCGTCGAACCCGCCGGCGACGGGGTGCGGGCGACGTTGCTCGTCGCCGACCCGGTGTGGCTGCGGCGGCTGCTGCTCCGGCTGGGGCCGGCGGTCCTGGCCGTGGACCCGCCGGAGGCCGCGGCGTCCGCCCGGGACGCCGCGCGTGCGGCGCTCGCGGCGTACGACGCCTGAGCCGGACGCCGCGGGCGCCGGTCCCGCTGGGGATCGGGGCCTCGCCGCGCTACCGTGGGCCCTCGGAGCGGGGCTCCGGGGGTGCCCCTACACTGGAGCCGCACCTGGCTCAGAAGGAGTAAGCATGCCGTTCAACATGCAGGGCATGGAGTGGGTCATCCTGATCCTCGTCGCGCTGCTGGTCTTCGGGGGCACGCGGTTGGCGAGCGCCGGCAAGAACGCCGGCCGCGCGATCCGCGAGTTCAAGGAGGAGACCCGCGCCATCAAGGCCGACGAGGAGGCCGCGAAGGAGAAGGCCCGCCAGTCCGCCGCCGAGCGGGGCGAGGAGATCGCGGACGCCGAACTGCTCGAGCCGCGTCCCAACGTCGAGCAGAAGCCCGACCCCCAGGCCTGACCGATGGCCCGCCGCCTGAATCTCGGGTGGCTCAAGCCCCCGAAGGTGCCCGCCGACGGCGTCATGGCGCTCGGCGACCACCTGCGGGAGTTGCGCTACCGCGTCGTCCTCTCCGCCATCGTCGTCGTGGTGGGGATGATCGGGTGCGCGTTCTTCTACGAACGGATCATGGAGTTCATGCTCCAGCCGTGGCGCACCGCGCTGGCGCTGCTGCAGGTGAACTCCCCGGGGCTGAGCGTCCAGGCCGTGCTGAGCGGGGTGACCTCGCCGATCATCCTCGTGCTGCAGGTGATCGCCGTCAGCGGGCTCGTGGTCACCTCGCCGATCTGGCTGTACCAGGTGTGGGCCTACATCCGGCCGGCGCTGCTGGCGAAGGAGAAGCGGTACGCGTTCGCGTTCCTGGCCGTGGCGGTGCCGCTGTTCCTGGCGGGGGTCGCGATGGGCTACTTCGTGCTGCCGCAGGCGACCGCGATCATGGTGGGGTTCACGCCGCAGCAGATCCCGATCGACAACCTGGTGCCCGTCGACTCGTTCCTGCTGCTGATGATGCAGCTGATGATGGTGTTCGGCATCGGGTTCCTGCTGCCCGTGGTCGTCGTCGCCCTCAACCTCGTCGGGGTCGTCAGCGGCAAGACCCTCAAGAAGGCGCGCGGCGGCGTCTTCTTCGGTTGTTTCGTGTTCGCCGCGGCCGCCACCCCGGGCGGCGACCCCTTCTCGATGGTGGCGCTGGCGCTGCCGATGGGGCTGCTGTTCCTCGGCGCCGAGGCCATCTGCCACGCGAACGACAAGCGGCGCGAGAAGCGGCTCAAGGCCCAGGGGCTGTGGGTCGAGCCCGTCGAGCTGACGCCGTGAGCCGCGGCCCGCGGCGTCCCACCCTCACGCTCCTCGTCAATCCGGCCGCCGGCCGCGGCCGTGCCCGCTGGCGCCTGCCGACGGTCGTCGACCGGCTAGGGGCGGCCCTGCCCGCCACCGACGTGGTCGTGCGGTTCACCGCCGACGCGGTGGACGCTCGCGCGCTGGCGTCCGACGCCGTGGCGCGGGCCGAGCCGGGCGACGCGCTGGTCGTCCTGGGCGGCGACGGGATGGCGTCCGTGGGCCTGAACGCGGCCGCCGGCAGCGGCGTCCCGCTGGGGATCCTCCCCGCGGGCACCGGCAACGACTTCTGCCGGGGCGTCGGGTTGCCCACGAAGCTGGACGCCGCCCTCGCCGTGGTGGCGGCCGGGGCGACGCGCGAGGTGGACCTGATGAGCGTCACCGGGGACCTGGCCGACGGGACGGACCACCGGTGGGTGGGGTCGATCGTGTCGACGGGGTTCGACGAGCGGGTCAACTGGCGCGCCAATCACGTGCCGGTGAACGTGGGGGCGCCGACGTACGCCTACGCGGTGTTCGCCGAGTTGCGGACCTTCCGGCCGCTGCCGTACCGACTCGTGGTCGACGGCGTCGTCCGCGAGTTGGACGCGATCCTGGTCGCCGTCGGGAACGCGGGGGTGTTCGGCGGCGGCATTCGGGTCTGCCCGGACGCCCGCGTGGACGACGGGCTGCTCGACGTCACGATCGTGCACCCGGTGAGCCCGGCGTTGCTCGTCAAGCTGTTCCCGCAGCTGTTCACGGGCCGGTTCACCGAGCACCCGGCGGTGGAGCTGCTGCGAGCCCGGGAGGTGGTGATCGACGGCGACGGCCTGTTCGGGATGGCCGACGGCGAACTGCTCGGACGCCCCCCGCTCACCTGCCGCGCGGTGCCGGCCGCGGTGCGGCTGTTCGCGCCCGGCTCACCGACCGCCTAGCGTGGGTGGCGTGGACGACGTGAGCGACCCGGCGGTGGCGCCCGCCAACGGCCCGGCGTACGCCGACTTCGTCGGCGGCTACGACTTCCCCCTCGACGACTACCAGCGCGAGGCGTGCGCCCACATCGAGGCCGGCTCGGGCGTCCTGGTGGCCGCCCCGACCGGCGCTGGCAAGACGATCGCGGGCGAGTTCGCGGTGTTCCTGGCGCTGCGGCAGGGCCGCAAGTGCTTCTACACCACGCCGATCAAGGCGCTGAGCAACCAGAAGTTTCACGACCTGGTCGCCCGGCACGGCGAGGCGAACGTCGGCCTGCTGACCGGCGACACCAGCATCAACGGCGAGGCGCCGGTGGTGGTGATGACCACCGAGGTGCTGCGCAACATGATCTACGCCGGCTCGCGCACACTGCGGGGTCTGGGGTTCGTCGTCATGGACGAGGTGCACTACCTCGCCGACCGCTTCCGCGGCGCCGTGTGGGAGGAGGTCATCATCGGCCTCGCCGAATCGGTGCAGGTGGTGGCGCTGTCGGCCACGGTCTCCAACGCCGAGGAGTTCGGCGACTGGCTGGCCGAGGTGCGCGGCGCGATGGCGATCGTCGTGTCCGAGAAGCGGCCGGTCCCGCTGTTCCAGCACGTCCTGGCCGGACGCCGCCTGTACGACCTGTTCGACTCCGTGGCCCCCACCGTGTGGGACGCCGGCGACCGCGCGGTCCCGCCCCCCTCCGGACGCCCCGACGTCAACCCGGAGTTGGTCCGCCTGGCCAAGGAGGAGTCCCGGTTCGTCCGCGACGACGGACGCCGTCCGCGCGGCAAGGCGGTGCGCGACAAGATCGAGGCGCGCCAGCACGGCCGTTCGGGTGGGCAGCCGCCGAGCCTGGTGCCGCGCCGCGACGCCGCGGTCGAGAAGCTGGAGCGCGAGGGGCTGCTCCCGGCGATCTACTTCATCTTCAGCCGGGCCGGCTGCGACCAGGCGGTCACCCAGCTGATGCACTCGGGCCTGCGCCTGACGACGAACGCCGAGCGTGCGGCCCTCGACGAGATCGCGGCGCGGCACACGGCGTCGTTGAGCGACGCCGACCTGGACGCCCTGGACTACCGCACCTTCGCCGAGGCCCTGCGCCGCGGCATCGCCGCCCACCACGCCGGCCTGTTGCCCGCGTTCAAGGAGTGTGTCGAGGAGGCGTTCGTCCGCGGGCTCGTCAAGATCGTCTTCGCCACCGAGACGCTCGCGCTGGGCATCAACATGCCGGCCCGCAGCGTGGTGCTCGAGAAGCTGGTGAAGTTCAACGGCGAGGTGCACGCCGACATCACGCCCGGCGAATACACCCAGCTCACCGGACGCGCCGGCCGCCGCGGCATCGACGTCGAGGGGCACGCGGTGGTGCTGTGGCAGCGCAACCTCGACCCGCGGCACGTCGCCGGCCTGGCGTCGCGGCGCACCTACCCGTTGAAGTCGTCGTTCACGCCGACGTACAACATGGCCGTCAATCTGATCGGCACGGTCGGACGCCGTCCCGCCCGGTCGCTGCTGGAGCAGAGCTTCGCGCAGTACCAGTCGGACCGTTCGGTCGTCGGCCTCGCCCGCGGCGTCGCCCGCACGACCGAGAAGGCGGCCGAGCTGTGGGCCCGGGCGGCCTGTCACCTGGGCGACTTCGAGCACTACGCGGGCCTGCGGGCCGACATCTCCCGCCTGGAGGCGGAGGCGGCCCGCAACCGCCGCGCCGACCGCCGGGCGGAGTCGATCGGCGTGCTGGGCACGCTCAGCCCGGGCGACATCATCTCGCTGACGTCGGGGCGGCGAGCCGACTGGGCGGTGGTCGTCGACCCGGGCGTCGGCAAGGAGGGGCCCAAGCCGCTGGTCCTGACCGACGACAAGCAGCTGAAGCGCCTCACCGTCGATGACTTCCCGACCCCGCCCGCCGTGGTGGGCCGCCTGCGCATACCGAAGCACTTCAATGCGCGGCAGCCCGCCGACCGGCGCAACCTGCACGCGGCGTTCCGCTCGAAGCTGGCGACCGTCGATCTCACGTCGGCGGCCGTCGACCCCGCCAAGCTGGACGCCGACGTGGCGGCCCGGATCGCGGACCTCCGCCGTGAGCTGAAGGAGCATCCCTGCCACGCCTGTCCCGACCGCGAGGAGCACGCCCGTTGGGCCGAGCAGGCGCTCCGGCTCGAACGCGACGTGGCCGGGATGCGCGCGGCGGCGTCCAAACGCACCAACACCATCGCGACCAGGTTCGACAAGATCTGCGGCGTCCTGGAGACGCTCGGCTACCTGGCCGAGGGCGGCGACACCGTCACCGACGCCGGACGCATGCTGGCCCGCCTGTACTGCGAGCTCGACCTGGTGGCCGCGGAGTGCCTCCGGGCGGGACTGTTCGACGAGTTGACCGCCCCCGAGTTGGCGGCGGTGCTGTCGTCGCTGATCTACGAGTCGCGCGGAGGCGACCAGCGGCGTCCGGCCCGGATGCCCAATCGCTCCACCGAGATCGCCCAGACCGCCCTGCGGCAGGTGTGGCGCGAGGTCGGTCTGCTCGAACGCGATCACCGCCTCGACAAGGGCCGCGATCCCGACATCGGCTTCGCGGAGCCGGTCTTCGCGTGGGCGTCCGGGTGGCCCCTGGCCGATGTGCTCCTCACGTCGGGGCTCACCGCGGGCGACTTCGTCCGCTGGACGCGCCAGGTCATCGACCTCGTCGGCCAGGTCGCGGAGGCCGCTGGCCCCGGCCCGCTGCGGGACCGCTGCCGCGAGGCCATCGCGTTGCTGCGCCGCGGCGTGGTCGCGGCCGCCTACGAGGAGGACGACTGAGGGTCGCGGGTGGACACCCTCTTCGGGAGTTTTGTTGCGTCTGTGCAACGCGGCTTCGGCTTCGCGCCTGAGGCATCCCTGGGCTGTGGCCGGTGGACACCCTCTTCG
>JAAYTZ010000089.1 GCA_012517965.1 Propionibacterium sp.
CCAAGGATCGTGGAAATCCCGCTCAACCGGAGCGCCAACCCGGGAAACTGTCACACCCACCCGGCAGAATCAGACCTGCACGACGGTTTCAGCCCGCCCCAACAACCACGTGGACCAAGCGCGAAACATCGAGGCTAACCCGAACCCGCGAAGCCGCAGTTCAGGTTCGCGCGCACCGGACAAGGTGCGTCCCCCAACAGGGTGTAAGCAGGGGTGGGCTCAGCCCGGTTCACGCCGCTAGGGGTCCTGACGGTCCTCACCGCCAGCCTCGTCGGCGTTCACCTCGTACTCCTCCTCAAGCGGCGCAGCGAGCCGCAGCGCCTCGCGCACCCGCTCCACGCGCAGCGGCTGGTAGGCGCCCGCCACCTCTCCCCCGCCGCCGTAGAACTGCAACAGCCGGGCTGAGTCCTCAGGATCAAGCCAGCCGCGGTCGGCGGCCAGCATCCGGTCCAGGCTCTCCAGGACGTCGACCGCGCAAACCTGGGCGACCATGTCCTTCACGACCTGGGGTGTGTCGTCGCCGGTGGTCGCTCCCCGTAGGGCGCGCCACTCCTGCGCGGCGACTGCCAGTGCGATGAGCAGGGCCACGATGTGCCGCTGGGCCTCCTCGTTAGTCATGTGTGCGCGCTGCTCGGCCACGGCATGCTCCACCTCGGCACCCAGCGCCCGCATCTGGGCCTCGATGGGGACCTGCACCTCGCCGACCTCGGCTTCGTCGACCGGCTGGCCCGCGGCCAGTGCTGGCGTCCCCTTGGCTGCGCGCACGCCGCGCCACCAGGCCCTCACCTTGGGCGCTGCATAGCCGATCCCAATGCCGACGACGAGACCTGCCCCAGCGATGGCGATGCGGGCGATGAGGTCAGCGAGGTCGTCGTCGCTCTCCGGCATGGGCGCGAGCCTCGCATGGGTCGACAGGGTGTTGGTCGCGTCGGAGTAGACGAGCGGGCTGGCCCCTTGGGCCCCGAGATGGGTGCCCTTGGGTTTGCCCACCATCATCGGGTCCCAGTCCAGGTTCGGATCCAGTTCGTCGTCGCGGGCCGTCATGGACCCACCCTGACGAGGCGGTGGCCCCGCTGGTCGGGGATGGCACTCCGTCTCGGCCCCACCGTTGCCGGGCCATTTTCGGTAGTCATTCCCAAGAAACGGGCCCTCTACGGGCTCCCTCGCGCGCGGCCGCCCGGATCGAATGCCGGGCGGCCGAACGGCGCTCGGCGGCACTGTGGGGGGGCTGCCACCCACACCCTCACACGAGTTCGCCGGTTGCGGGGTCGAGGCGCGGCACGAGGCGGAGTGGTCCCCGTGTCGTGGGTGGGTCCTGGTCGTCGTCGGATTCGGGCCTGCCGAGCCCTTCGGTTGCTTCGTCGAGATCGACTGGCATCTCGTCCCAGTCGGGGTTGTTATCGGCGGTGTCTTGGCAATCGGCATCGAAGGCGTCCAGGCGGTCGAGACGCGCGGCCCGGTGGCGTGTTTGTTTGGTGCGTCCGGGCCAGTCGGCGTGTTCGGTGTCGCAGCAGTCGTGCAGCCGCTGTTTCACGCGGTCGAGGAAGTTGGGGACGGCGTAGCGGTGCCATTCCTCGAGGGGTTGGCTGGTCAACGCGATGCCGGCTTGGCGGCGGAGGTCGGCCAGCACGGCGATCTCGTGGACCAGGTGCGGGTGTCGGGGCCAGCAGGGCGGGATGTAGCCGGCGCCGAGGTTCCACACGTACTCGTGGTTGAACCAGGCCACCATGTCCTCAAGCCACAGCCAGGTCTCGTAGCGGAGTTGGGGGTCGGTGATGGTGGCGGGATCCCACGGCCGGGGCAACGCGGCCGGGTTCCCGAGGGCGCGCTTCTGGGCGTCGCTGCCCTCGGCCGCCAGGGACAGGTTGTCGAACGCCCGGATCAGGCTGGTCGTCTTGGGCATCGGGAACGGCTGCACCAGCGCGACGCGGATCGCCACTCACTGATCCCCTAATTCAGCGGCGTTGATGGGTGTTGCCGAGCGTGGCGAGGGTCGGATCTCGTGAACGAGGCCATGACCATCGGCGGGCGACTGTCGTTTACCCGGTCGACGAACAGGAACGACGCCAGTTCGGACTCGTCGAACACCTCATCTGGACGTCGCATGGTCCGTTCCCCCTTGGTCGGTGGCCTGGAAGCGAGCGAGCCTGCCCTGGGTGCGGATTGCCGGTAGGTCCAGCAGGACCGGCACCGTGTAGGTGCCGGTGGCGGGTTCCTGGGTGAGCCACAGGAGCCTCGGGAACGATCCGGTGACGCCATGCAGGTAGGCGCAGAGCACCGCCGCGGCCGCCCCCAGATTGGGCACCATGACCAGGATCTGCTGCTCTTGCCAAACTTGACGCGGGATCCCCGCCGAGTCGACCAACGCCGCGATGTCGCTGGCCAGCGCGTCGAGGTTGAGTTGGCGCGAGAGTTCGCGGACGTCGATCGCCTCGCCCACGAGGGCCTCAGCATCCTCTCGGACGCCGCTCGTCAGTTCGTGTCCGCTGAAGTTCAGAACGAGGACCACCTGTAGGACTCCCCCCTGCCGTGACCGTGCGTGACGTTAGCATCCCCGCAATCGGCAAGGGGGGAACCGATGGCGCAGGCCACATCCGACGATCGACTGTGGGTGCTGATCGAGACGGGTTCGAATCAGGACTTCATCTTCCAGTCGAACCGTCAGCACTTCCACGTGGGAGCCAGCGAGATCCTGCATCGGGTCGGCGCCTGGGTCGACGACGCCGTCGAGCGCCTTGGCGAGGGCTCGGGCGACGTCGACAAGGTGGTGGTCACCTCCAGCAAGGCGATGCTGCTGGTGCGCGACCCCGAGGACGGCCGGGCCGTCGTCGACACCGTGACGCGCCGGGCCCTCGTCGAGGCGCCCGGCCTGGACTTGTGGGGCTATGTCGAGTCCCCAACCCCCGGCCAGGCCGACCCGATGGCCCGGGTCGCGGACGTGCACGCCGCGCACGCCGCGGTCCGCTGGGAACGGCCCTCCGCCAAACTGAGGTTCCTCACCCACCCCTTCAGCGACCTCTGCACGCGCACCGGCCTCCCGGCCGCCGAGCGCCGCCCGTGGCCGAGCGCCGACAGCGGCGACGAGGAGTCCCTGTCCCCGGTCGCCCTGGCGATCAGGAAGGCCTCCGAGGGGCAGACCCGCCAGTTCCTCGCGAGTTTGGTGGAGAACCAAGCCGCCCTCGTAGACCGCCGCGAGGAGGTCGTCAACGCCGGCTGGGTCGCGGTCGTCCACATCGACGGCAACGGGGTGGGCGACGTCATCCGGGGCCTCGACGACCTCGAGGTCTACCGCGCCTTCAGCACCCGGCTGCAAGAGGCGACCCGCGAGGCGTTCGCGTCGGCGTGCGCCATCCCCGAGACCGAGGGCCGCACCGAGTGGCTGCTGCCCCTGATCGTCGGCGGCGACGACGTCACCTTCGTCTGTGACGCCCGGGTGGCGATCCCCGTCGTGCGCGCCTACCTCACAGCCTTCGAGCAGAAGACCGTGGGGCTTCCCGGGCTGGGCGAAGGCGAGTGGCTGACTGCGGCCGCGGGTATCGCCGTGGTCAAGCCGCATTACCCCTTCCACGCCGCCTACAACCTGGCCGAGCAGTTGGCCCACAACGCCAAGCAGGCCAAGAAGCCCGACTGGGTCGAGGCCGTCGGCCGACGTTCCGCCTACGACTTCCATGTGCTGCACGACTCGGTGGCCTCGCCGCTGTCGGAGCTCCGCCGTGGCTTCGACGTGGCCGAGACCGCTGTTTCCGGTGCGGATCAGCCTCGCCGCCTGTGGCCACCCCTGTTCCTGGCCCCGGCCGGGCTGCCGCAGGCCCCCACGTCCCACCCTTGCGAGGACGAGCACCTGTTGGCGGGCGCCGCGGCGATCCTGCGACCGCGCGACGAGGCTCCCCTCAGTGGCTCCGCCCTGCACGATCTGCGAGACGCGCTGCTGCGGGGCGAGGGGGCCGATGGACGCACGCTGACGCGCCTGCGCACGAACTCACGCAACCCGGCCCTCCTCGAGGAGTTCTTGGCCACTCATCTGTGGCTCGACGACGGACGCGGGGGCAGCTTCAGCAGGGTCCTGCCGATCATCGACTTCGCCGACATCACCAGGGGCGTCGCCGCCGGCGAGCGCCCGCGCAAGAACGCCGAGCACACGCAAGGAGCTTCGCGGTGAGCACTCTCTCAGGCGTCGTGAACATCTCCTTCACCAGCGACTGGCGGTGCGGAACCGGGAGGGGCAGCCACGGCGGCGTGGACCTGATGGTGGCACGCGACCAGGAGGGGCTGCCGTACGTTCCCGCCGAGACGGTGAAGGGGCTCTGGCGCGAGGCCTGCGAGCGCGCTGCCTGGGGGTTGTCGGACGGCATCGGAGACGGCCCCTGGCACGACCTGGTCCGCCACCTGTTCGGTTCGACCGACACCGGGGATCCGGCCACCGCCCGCGGCCGGGTCTCGGTGCGACCCGCCCGGCTCACCGACGACTGGCGCAACGTCCTGGCCGATCCGGCCGAGGGCTCCGTCCTGCGGAACTCTCTGGTCGTCACCCGTTACGGCGTCAAGATCGCCGACTCGGGCGTCGCCGAGGACGACACGTTGCGGCTCATGGAACGGGCCCGGGCCGGCCTGACGGTGGCGGCCCCGTTCCAGGTCGAGTCCTGGCAGCCGGACTGGGCCGTCGCGCTGCTCCTCCAGGCCGGTGCGCGGCTGTGGCACCACACGGGTGGGTCGCGGCGGCGCGGCGCGGGGGCCTGCTCGGTGAGTCTCACCGGGGTGACCGAGCTGCCCGCTCTCATCGCCCAGCACCAGACGGACGTCGCCGGTTTCGCCCTGCTGGCGCCCCCCGCGGCGCCGGCGGCGTCGAGCAACTCGGACGCCGAGGCCAACGACGCGACGAGGCGGGCCGTCGTGACGGTCACCACGCTGCTGCCGGTTCTGTCGACGCGGTCGGTCGAGGGGAACGTCGCTCGCGGTCTGCCGTTCGTTCCGGGCAGTTCCCTGCTGCCGCTCGTTGCCCGGGCGATCGGTGGGCGCGCCACCTCGTTGATCCGGGAGGGGCGGATCGCGGTGACGGACGCCGTCCCTGCTCCCCTGCTGCCGGGAGGCGACCAGGCCCCGGTGGCCGTGCGGCTGTCCCCCTTGCCGCGCACGCTTCTCTCCCCTGACAAGGGCCGCGCGTGGGAGGTCGGCGAGGCCCTGGTGGACGCCCTCGAGGGCGTCCCTGCCGGCTGCAAGGCGGTGAGCGGTTGGGGTGCCGTGGTCGACGGGCAATGGCGGATGTTCCAGCCTCGGCTCGCCGTCACCGCTCACAACAGCATCGACGACGACGCGCAGCGTCCGCTCGACAACGGCCTCTACACCTTCGAGGTCATCCCCGCCGGCCAGACGCTGCAGGCCGAGGTCGGCTGCGAGGCGCTGACCGACACGGAGTGGGCGGCCGTCCTCGCTCTGGGTGGGGAACGCGCTCTGGGTCGCTACTCCTCCGGCGGCTACGGCCTGGTGCGGTTGTCGATCGCCGACGTCACCAGCCCTGCCGTGTCGCAGTCGCCCGGGCAGAGCGACGCCGAGGCGCCTGCGCTCACCCGGTTCGCGGTCTACCTCGTGTCGGATGTGCTCCTGGTCGACGATCGCGGACGGCTCGCGCCCCGGGCCGATGAGTTGGCTCGCCAACTGGGCAACCGACTCGCCGCGACCCTCCGGGTGCGCGCGAGTTTCGTCTCGCTGAGCCGCCGCGAATCCTGGACCGCCACCCGTACCCTGCCGCGTCCCAGCCTGGTAGGCCTCGCGGCCGGCTCCGTGGTGGAGTTCGACGTCACGGGGTCGTTGACGGTCGCCGCGCTCGATGCCGCCCTCGCCCGGGGTGTCGGCACCCGGCGCGCGGAGGGCTTCGGCCGCCTCCAACGACTGGAATCGCCGCCGCTCACGATGGTGGCCGCCGAACCGGCGGAGGCCTCGTCGGCGGCGCCGCACGACCCGGCCCTCCCGAAACCGAAGCCGTTCGCCCGGCTGCGACGGGCCTCCTGGGAGGCCGAGATCCTGCGCCGCATCCAGGTGCTCGCGGCCGACGCCGGTTTCCGGCAGACGTACGTGAAGGACGGACTCAGCCGGTCGCAGCTCGGGGCGCTGCGCGAGGCGGCGATCCGGCTGCCGCGCGACCGGGAGGCGGTTCAGCGGTGGGTGACGGCCACCGAGCAGCACGACGCCAAGTCGGACGCCTGGACGAAGGAACGGCTCGACGCCATCCGCGCGGTGACGGCCGGCGGCCAAGGGGCAGCGAAGCGGCTCGCCGGCGTCCTGAACAACGACGACACCGCGCAACCGATTCCCTCCGATCTCGGCGGGGTGCCGCCCCAAGTGGTGGCGGCGGCCCTCCTGGCGGAGGTGCTGCGGCTGGCGGCGCGTGAAGGGGGCAACCGATGACGAAGCAGACTCGGCACGTCCTGGGCGAGTGGGTGCTGCGGGGCACCCTGGTCGCCCGCTCGCCCCTGGCGGTGGCCAGCGGTGAGGCCGGCTCGACGACCGACCAGGCCTGCGCCCGGGACGGCCTCGGGCGGCTGATCATCCCCGGGTCGGCGCTGGCCGGCATCGTACGGCCGACGTACGAGGGGCGCGACGCCTGGGGCAGCCAGGCTCTCGCCTCCCTGCTCTACGTCGAGGATGCCGTGGCGAGCCACAGCCCGCCGGTCGAGGTGCGGGACGGGGTGGCCATCGATCGGCGGACCGGCACCGCGGCCGAGCACCTGCTGTACTCCCGCGAGGTCGTGCCGGTGGGCACCTCGTTCGCGTGGACCCTGCGCGTCGAGGCCGTCGTCCGGCCCGAGGAGGCCCTGTCCAAAGAGGACGCGGAAGCCTGGCTGACGGAGATCGCCCACGAACTGGGCCGCGGCCGGGAACTCGGGGCGCGGACCACGGCCGGGTTGGGGCGCGTCCAGCTGACGGACGCCACGCTCGAATGGTTGGGGACGGGCAATCGGGAGGACCTGCTCGCCCTGCTCTCGGGGAAGGCCTCCCCAGCGCAGAAGGTCGATCTGTCGGGGGCGGCATCGTCGCGTCTGGTGGTCACGGTGCCGTGGCGGGCGCGAAGCCCCCTGCTGGTGTCGGTGGCGTTCAACGGCCTCGCCGACCGCCTCCCGCAGACCGCCACCAAGCCGGAGTCCGACGGGAAGGAGCCGGCCGCGCAGCCGTATCTCGTCGTCCCGGGGACCAGTTGGAAGGGCGCCCTGCGCTCGCGCGCCGAGTGGATCGTGCGCACCATGACCGGCGAGGACGCCCCGGCTCACCTGGACGCCCAACTGGCCCAGGACCTGGGACCCGTCGGTCGGCTCTTCGGTCGCCCCCCGGTCAAGACCCGGCAGGAAGGCGAGGTGGTCCGGCAGCCCGGTTCCCGGGGGGCGGCTCGGTTGGCCGAGGTGTACAGCACCAAACCGATCGCGGGTTGGCGGGAGGCGCTGGCGGCCCTCGCCGTCCGCACCAAGAAGTCGGACGACGCCGAGACCCGGCTGGGGGCCCGCATCAAGGCGGCGGAAGCGGTGGCCGGCACGGGAAGGCTGCGGATCAACGATCACGTCGCCATCAGCCGGTGGACCGGCGGCGCCGACGAGGGGAAGCTGTTCGCCACGGTGGCGCCGCTACCAGACCCGGAGGGCGCAGACCCGGCGGGCGCAGACCCGGGGGGTGAGCCGATGCCGGGGTCCTGGGAGCCACTGGTGGTCGAGGTCGACCTCGACCGCCTCGGCACCGACGCCGAGGCCAAGAGCGCGGTCTACCTGCTGGCCCTGGTGCTGCGCGACCTCGCCGAGGGCTGGGTCGGCATCGGGTACGGCTCGACGCGCGGCTACGGCGAGGTGTCGGCCGAACTCGGAGACATCGACTTCGCCTTCCCGGCCGACACGCCGCCGGCCGAGGGACGCGCGAGTTTCACGCTGGCGTCCTTCTTCTCGGACGCCGCCCTGCGGGCGCCCTTCGAGAAGGCCTGGCGGTCGGAGATCGCCGCGCTCACCCCGTCCCCCGCCGCTCCTGGAGGTGACCGATGACGACCTTGGCAGCCGCCCTCAAGACACTGGACGCCGCCTTCGAGGTGGGGTTCGCCCTATCCCCCGCACGAGACGTGTTCGTGCGACGCGCCGACGCGACCCTGACCTGCCACGGGGAGCAGGTCGACCTCGGGGTCGTCTACGACCTTCGGCTCTGGCATCCGGGCGCCGAGTTCCACTGGTGGTGGGACCAGGACGAGCGTGACGGGCGTTCCTGGATCACCACGGACGACGAGTTCAAGGAGCACCTCGACGGCCAGCGTCTGATCCGCGGCGCCGTGCGCGAATGCGACGGCGAGTGGAGCCTGGTGTCGGACGGCCACTCCCAACCGCTCTGGGTGCCCGTCAAGGTCGAGCCACCCGGCCGCATCGTCGTCGGCGTCCGCGAATACCTGGCGCGCGACGGGCACGGCAACGTCGGCGTGGTGGCGGAGCGACTCACCGAACTGAGGGCCTACATCAAGTTCGACGAGAACGCCGCCGTGGTCGGCGTGGTGGCGGAGCGACTCACCGAACTGAGGGAGCTGTGATGGCGGATATCGCGGATGCCTTGTACAAGATCACCAACAAGTGGATGCTGCAGCCCCTCACGGACGCCTACCCCCAACTCCCCTGCCCCAACGTCTTCCGGAAGGGCCTGAACCCCGGTTGGCGGGTGCTCGTCACGTTCTCGGGTGGCAAGGTCACCAGTGTCACCAAGGCACCACCAGAGGTGAGGCCCGCCCCCGCGGAGGCGGCGGCCCCGCCCGTGGCGCCCGCGACGCGACCGGTCGGTCGTCCCGCAGCCGCCCCTGCGGCGGCCGCGAATCGGCGCCCGCCGGGGCCAAGGCAGGGCAACAACCGCCCCAACAACGCCCCGCCTCAGGGCAACGTCCCCACGGGCTACTTCCAGAACCCGTACAACTTCGTCCCGTTCAGCACGGCGATGCGCACCGGCGAACTCGCCGAGGCGAGGGAGGCCGGCCCGCTGCCGTGCGACCGGGCCCATGCCGACCGGTACTCCGCGAAGCTGGCGATCTGTTTCACCACGGTGACGCCCCTGCTCACGATGGAGGTGTCGGACAAGGAGCAGGGCGAGTCCGCGGTCTACACCGTGCGACGCGACGACAAGGGGAAGCCGATCATCAACGGCGCCTCCGTCAAGGGGATGCTGCGCTCGCTCTACGAGCAGGTGACCGGCTCCCGGCTCGGGATCTTCAACCACCCGGACCCCCTGAGCGTGCGGTCGATCGCCAGGGATGCCTTGGATCTGACGATGGTCAAGGTCGACGAGCACAAGGCCGCCGAACGGCGGCTCGTGTTCGTGGAGCAGCTCGTCCCGCGGCCCACAATCCCCCTGCCCGCTGAACAAAACCCGCAGGCCGGCATCGCCATCCCGCGGAGCGACGTGCTGCGCCAGGATTTCGGCGCCCGGGTCTTCGTGTGGCTGCAACTGCAGGAGCACAACGAACCGCAGCACCTCGACAATCGCGGTCGAACCGTCGGGCCCGTTCACTTCTACGCCTGGGAACCCGTCACGGCACCCGTCGCGCAGCAGCCCGCCTTCCCCTCCCAGCTTCGGCCTCCGCGCGGTCGGTACAAGAGGGTCGTCCGCAACGAGCCGCTCGTGCTCGTCGAGGGCACGCTTCACAACACGGGCCGGACCATCAAGGGCAAGCGCCACGAGCGGCTGTTCGTGGACCGCATCGTGGGGCGCGGCCCCACCATGGACTTCGACGCGGAGCGGGATGCGAGGACCACTCCACCCGTGGTGATCCCCAAGTCGCAGTACGACCAGGTGATGTCCGCCTGGCGCGGGAAGTTGGAAGGCTTCGCCACCGAGGTGCCTGGCTCGAACAGGTCTCCTGCCGGCGATCGCGACCCCGTCACCGTGCCGGTCTACGTCAAGCAGCAGCGTGACTGGAGTGCCCTGCCGGAGGGCCGAACGCTGTACTGCCGGAGGGTCGATGGGGAGTTCCGGCTCTACCCGGCCCTGATCACGCGGGAGGCGTTCAGCGCTTCACCGGCCGCCCTCCTCGGCACCGACCTGGCGCCGGCCGGGTCGCTGACGGAGTTGACGGCCGCGGAGCGGGTCTTCGGCTGGGTCCCGGACCGGGAGGGGGAAGGCCAGGCGGTGCGCGGGCGGTTGCGGGTCGGCGGCGTCCGCTGTCTGGAGGAGCCCGGGCGGAGCGACCCCACGGCCACGACCTGGCAGTTGGTGCCGTTGAACTCGCCCAAGCCGTCGCACGCCCGCTTCTACACCCGAGAGACGACCGGGGATCCCCTCAACGGGATGAAGAAGGGCGAAGGGTACAAAGCCGGCCAGCACCTCCTGGCCGGACACAAGGTGTACCCGCACCAGCAGCGCCCGGCCACCTACTGGAGCTTGCCGGCGGGCGGCTGGCCCAGGGGTGACTCCGAGCACCCCCAGGATGGCGCTCATTTCCTCAACTTCCTGGCCGCCCGGGGAACCCCACCCGAGGTGGCGATGGCGATCCGGGACTGGGTCGCGCCGGGGGCGTCCTTCGCGACCACGCTCTACGTCCAGGACGTCACCCTGCAGGAACTGCTGGCGTTGCTCTGGGTCCTGGACCTGAGCGCCCCCCACGAAGGCGGCACCCCGTGGCATCTGAAGTTGGGCCAGGGCAAACCGCTGGGCTTCGGGTCGATCCAGCTGCGGGTCGACTGGTCGGAGAGCAGCGTCTTGTCCACCGCGCAGACGAAGGCGCGCTACGGCGCGGCGCGCGCAGGAGAGCCACCGGCGGCCGAGGGTGCAGCGAACCCGACCTGGGCCGACCAGATCGCGCAGTTCGACGAACGGTTCCGGAGGCTCGCCCCGGCGACGTACTTGAGCATCAAAGCGGCCGCGGAGGGCAGCGACCTGCCGACGCACTACCCGCGGGTCGGCACCGACCAGGGCGAGGTCGCCCCCCAGGTGGAGACCTACCAGTGGTTCGTCGACAATGAGGGCCTGAGGCGGCACGCCCTGCCGCTCCTGACGCCCACCCCCACCACGCCGGTGGAACTCCTGCCCACCAACCCACGGGCCCCCCGCGGCCGCCCGGCGACGAGGACGGTGCGGTGAACCTACGGGCAGGCCAGGAGGGCCTGGTCAGGGCCCTCACCGGCCCGGTGGTCGGGCTCTTCGCGGCGCCCGTCCTGCTCGGAGCCGTCCTGACGCTGCTCGACGTTGGTCCGGTGATCGAGTTGACGTCGGCCGCCGTGGCGTTCGGGGCCGTGTCGCTCTTCCACACGTTCCGCGCCCGGCGCCTCAACCGGACGTTCAGCGCTCCCCCCGACGACGACCTCAACTCGGTCGAACTCGCGAGCGTCACCACCCTGATCGCCACCGCGAACGTCGACAACGGACCCAACCAGGCCGTCGGCACGTTGATCTCGAAGCTGCCGAACCTGCAGGAGGTCCACGTGATCGTGGGGCCTTGCGACGTGGCGCAGCAGGCGGCGTTCGTCGAAACGCTGGGCGACTATGCGCGGCTGATGGGGCGTCCCCTCCGCATCGGCGGGCAGCCGCTGACGATCAACCACCTGCAAGTGACGGAGGACGATCAGGCGGCCCTGCGCCGCTTCCTGAGCAAGTTCGTGGGCCGCGAGAACACCTGGGTCGACATCACGGGGGGAACCGTGGCGATGTCGTTGGCGGTGAACCGTGCGGCGTCCGCGTTGGGGCTCTACGTCAGCTACACGGCCACCGACAGGAAGGCGACCCCTCCCGTCTTCTACGGCGTCGTTGATCTGGCTCACTGACCCGATGATGACCCCGCAACCAGCACGCGACCGCCAGAAGGAGGGACCATGCCGTCGTCGTGGCTGATCGAGTTCGAGGGCGTGTCGGGGCGCGACGTGCGCCCCTCGGGGCTGCACCGGTTCTTGTCGGCCTGGTTCGGGGAGGACCCCGAGCAGCACACCGACCGCAAGGGCTACAGCCTGGGTGAGCGGGGCGATCGGGACGGGGCGGTCGCGGTGGTGGTCCGCTGCGTGTCCGACCGGCTCGGAGCCCTCCTGTCCGAGCTGCCCCGCGGCCAGGCGGTGACGTTCGGCCACACGTTCCCCAAGCAGGCCCGGGTGCGCGACTGCGTCCAGGTGGCCGAGGCCACCTGGGACGATCTCGTAGTTCCGTTGGGGACCGCGGTGTGGCAGATCGAGTTCCTGTCCCCGGTGAGCCTGCGGCGCCACGGGGTCGATCAGCCGTGGCCGGCGCCCGGGCCGCTCCTGGCGGGTGTGGCCGAGAAGTGGGCGGCGTACGGTCCCGCGCCGCTGCCCTGGTCCGACGAGGACGCCCGCGCGATCCTCGTCACCGGGGTCGAGTTGACCATGGAGCAGAGCCAGGACGCCCCGGTGCCCACGTGGGGTGCGGTGGGTCGGGTCGAGTGGACGTGGGATCTCGCGGATCGCCGTGCCCCCGCCGACGGTCCCGCGCGCGTCGAGCGTCTGCTGCGGCTCGCCGAGTTCACCGGCCTGGGCGCCTACCCGCAGCACGGGCTGGGTCGCGTGCGGGTGAGCGGACGCCGCCCCGAACCGCGGCAGCGCGCACCGCGACGATGACCTCCTTCGCCCGGGCTTTGGCCCGCGACCCCCTTCAACGCGCGTGGGAGGACGTGTGGGCGAACGACCAGGAGGACGGCGTCCTGCAGCCCTCGATCAAGCGGTTCGCCGGGGAGGCGTCCGAACGCCTGGACGCCCTTGCGGCGGTCCTGGCCGACGGAACGTACGAACCGGGCGTGCTGACCGAGGTGGGCGTCCCCAAGCCGGACGGCGGCACTCGCGTGCTGCACGTCCCCACGGTGGTCGACCGGGTGGTCGAACGGGCCGTCCTGCGTGCCGTGGCCGGGCTCGTCGACCCGCTGCTGAGCCCGGGCGCGTTCGCCTACCGGCCCGGGCTCGGCGTCCGGGATGCGGTACAGCGCGTCGTCCAACTGCGCGAGGAGGGCTTCGCCTGGGTGGTTCGCACCGACGTGGACGAGTGCTTCCCCACCGTCGACGTGGCGCGAGCCCTGCGCCTGTTCGCGCTCGTCGTCCCCGACGAACATCTCAATGCCCTGATCGGACGCCTCCTGGCCCGTCCCGTCCTGGCTCTGGACGGCCGCCGCGAGGCGCCCGGCGGCTTGCCGCAGGGCGGTCCCCTGTCGCCCCTGTTGGCGAACGTGGCCCTGGACGGCCTGGACTCCGCCCTGATCGACGCGGGGTTCCCGGTGGTGCGGTACGCGGACGACCTGGTCATCGCCTGCCGTTCGGAGGCAGCGGGGCGGCACGCCCTGGAAGTGGCTCGGACCTGGTTGGAAGGAGTCGGCATGAGCCTGGGCGAGGACAAGACCGAGGTGATGTCGTTCGAGGAGGGGTTCTGCTTCCTGGGCGAGGACTTCGGACCGCGGTATCCACCTTCGCTTCCCGAGGACCCCGACCAGCCGGACCGTCAGGTGCTGTACGTGGCACGGCAAGGGGCCCGGGTGCGGCTGGGCGGCGGCCGGGTCCTCGTGGAGTCGGCCGACAAGGCTGAACTGTTGAGCGTGCCGGAGTCGACGGTGGATCGGGTCGTGTGCTTCGGCTCGGTCGGGTTCAGCGCCGGGGCCCGCGAGTGGGCGCTGGGGTCTCAGGTTCCGGTGATCTTCTTGTCCCGGAAGGGTTCGTATCAGGGGCAACTGCTGGGTGCCGACAGCCGAAAGCGGGCCGGACGCCTGCGCGCCCAGCTCGCGCTCCCTCCCGATCATGCGCTGGTGTTGGCCCGCGAACTCCTACGCGGGAAGCTCGTCAAACAGGGGGTGCTGCTGCGCCACTTCACACGGGACGACAACGCCGACCGGGTCGCTCCGGCGACCGCCGAGATCGGCTCGTACTGCGCCATGTTGGACGCCGCGACCTCCCCAGAGGAACTGATGGGGCTGGAGGGTGCGGCCGCCCGGAGCTACTTCGGCGCCTGGGAGGCGCTGCTGCCGCCGGACTTGGCGTTCACAGGACGCAACCGGCAGCCGCCCCTGGACGTGGTGAACGCCGCCCTCGGCTACGCCTACGCCGTGCTGCTCGGCGAGTGCACGGCGGCGCTCGTGACAGCCGGCCTGGAGCCAGCGGTGGGCTGCCTGCACACGGACGCCCGCGGGCAGCCCGCCCTGGCCCTCGACCTGATGGAGGAGTTCCGGCCGACGATCGTCGACCAGGTGGTGGTTCAGTTGGCGCGGGCGAAGGCGCTCCGCCCCGAGCATGGAGCCTCGACCCCCGGAAAGCCGGGTGTTCTGCTGACAAAGGCGGGCAAGGCCGCGGTCATGGACGGCTACGAGCGCCGCATGGTGACCTCGGTGAAGGCGCTGCCCGAGTTCGCCGGCTCGTGGCGCCGCCACCTCTACCGCCAGGCGCAACGGCTTGCGGCGGCGATCGCCGGCGACCTCGACGCGTACACGGGGCTCTCATGGCGCTGACCGTTGTCATCGCCTACGACGTGTCCGCGGACAATCGACGTGCACGGCTGGCCGCCCTGCTCCAGCAGTACGGCGACCGGATCCAGTTCTCGGTCTTCCTGTGCCGGATCGCCGAGGAGGAGCTGGAGGCCCTGCTCGAACGAGGACGGTCGCTGGTCGATCTGCACACCGACTCGATCTACGTGCTGCGCCAGTGCGCCGACTGCTGGGAGGGCGTAGTCTCGATTGGTCAGGCTCACCCGCCCGAACCGACCCTCTATTGGGCGGTGTGGTGACAACGGCACGGCGGATCGCCTGGGCTGCTGGCTGTCGGCCCAACCGGGCCGGGGGTCTGCAGGCCCCTGACAAGCACTTTCAGACTCCCGAGAACGAGCGGGCGGCCATCTGGACCAGGCGCACGAGGGGGGTCTGCACAGTGCTACTGTCGGGCGTAGTCAACAAGGATCAAACCAACCAAGGGGTGCAGGGCACCCCACTCACGAAGGTGAATTGAAG
>JAAYTZ010000090.1 GCA_012517965.1 Propionibacterium sp.
CCACCAACCCAGCACCCGCCCCCCGCACCACCAACCCAGCACCCGCCCCCCGCACCACCAACCCAGCACCCGCCCCCCGCACCACCAACCCGGACGTCCGGATCAGGCGATTGCCCCCACCCCGGGTTTGCGACAGGGTGGGGACATGACGGCAGCTCAGCACCCGACGCTCACCTTCCTCGGCGCGGCAGGCACCGTGACCGGCTCGAAGTTCCTGCTGACGATCGGTGACCGGCGTGTCCTCGTCGACGCGGGCATGTTCCAGGGTGAGAAGCAGTGGCGGCTGGAGAACTGGGTCGAGTTCCCGGTGCCGCCGGCATCCCTCAGCGACATCATCCTGACCCACGCCCACATGGATCACTCGGGCTTCCTGCCGGTCCTCGTGGCCCGCGGCTTCAAGGGTCCCGTCTGGATGACCGAGGGCACACGCGCGCTCGTGGAGATCGTGCTGCGGGACGCCGCCCACCTTCAGGAGCAGGAAGCCGAGGAGGCCAACGAAGGGGGTTACTCCAAGCACAAGCCCGCGTTGCCGCTCTACACCACCGAGGACGTCGAACGCACGCTGCCCCTGATGCGGACGGTGCCGTTCGACCAGGTCATCGACCTGGGCGATGGACTCACCGCGGAGTGGGCCAGAGCCGGCCACATCCTGGGATCGGCGTCGGTCGCGGTGCGGCACGGCACCGCCGGAGTGTTGTTCTCGGGCGACCTGGGCCGCCACGATCATCCGATCCTCAAGCCGCGCGACACCACCCCGCCCGCCGCGCCGTTCGTCGTCATGGAGTCCACCTACGGCGACCGCGAGCACCCCGATTCGGACGGGCCGGAGCATGAGCCGATGGCGGACGCCATCCGCCGGACGATCGCCCGCGGCGGCTCGGTCCTGATCCCCGCGTTCGCCATCGACCGCACCGAGCTCGTGCTGAAGATGCTCACGACGATGCGCCGCGAAGGCCGCATCCCCGAGGTGCCGGTCATCGTCAACTCGCCGATGGCGCTCAAGGCCCTGGACGCCTACCGCGAACTCCGCGACGAACTGCGGCCCGACGTCGCGCTGGAGGATTTCGCCGATATCCCCCTATTGCGTACCGCCCGCACGCGGGAGGAGTCGATGGACCTCACCGACCCGACCCGCCCGCCCGAGCCGTCGATCATCGTGTCGTCGTCCGGCATGGCCACCGGCGGGCGCGTCGTTCACCACCTGGCGGCCATGCTCCCGGATAGGAGAAACACGGTCATCCTCACCGGCTACCAGGCCACTGGTACCCGTGGCCGCATGCTGGTGGACGGTGAGAAGCAACTCAAGATGTTCGGCCGGTATGTGCCGGTGCGCGCCGAGATCGTCCAGGACAAGGAGTTCTCCGTCCACGGCGACGCGAGCGACCTCATCGACTGGCTGGCGTCGGTTCGGCCGGCCCCGCAGACGGTGTTCCTCGTGCACGGCGAGGAGGATTCGGCCCAGGCCCTGGCCCGGCGCATCGAGGCCGAGCTCGGCTACACCGTCGTGGTGCCCCGCCACGAGGAGATCGTCACCCTCGAGCCGGGGGTGGGCTACGGCTTCGAGGTCGTCGAGCCGGGACTCACCATCGCCGAGCTGGCCGCCAGCCTGGAACGGGCGGAGCAGGAGGCCGCCGCTTGGGACCGCGGCGACGGCACCATCGCGCGCCTCCCGGCCCGCGCTCTGCCTCTCGCCGGCGTCGCGTCGGCTCCCGCCGCCCTCGCCGGAGCCCACACGGCCGCGGCCACTGCGCCCCCCACCGCGGCGGCTGCGCCCACCACCGCGGCGGCTGCGCCCACCACCGCGGCCACCGCGCCCACCACCGCGGCCACCGCGCCCACCACCGGGGCTGGGGCCGTCGTAACGGGACCCCCTTCGGGTGAGCGCTATCGCTGCATTGTGGGGCAGGACGACGCCGAGTTCTCCCGCCGGGTCAGCGCGGCCCTCGCCGAGGGCTACCGACTGCACGGCGAGCCCACCATCACGGTCGACGGCCAGCGGATCATCATCGCCCAGGCGGTCGTCTGGCCGGGCTGAGCGGCCGACTCCTGCCGTCGGCTCGCGACCGACGTCCGGGCGCTGTATCTGCGCCCGGCCACTACGCCTTTGCTTACCGGAAGTAGGCAAAGGCGTACTGCGCTGGCACCGATAGGTTGGTTCCACAGGCCGAGGCGTCGCGCTCCCGACTGGTGCGCTCCCGGCTGGTGCGCTCCCGGCTGGTGCGCTCCCGGCTGGTGCGCTCCCGGCTCGTGCGCTCCCGGCTGGTGCGCTCCGGGCTGGTGCGCGGCTGCGTTCTGCTCGCCTGCCCGGCTGCCGGGCTGCGCGGAGATGATCCGCCCGCGTCGGAAGTTGTCGGTGGTGGGTGCCAGCATCGCCGCATGGCGCATGAGGAGATGCTGGCGGGGATGACCCCGACGCAGGCGGAGGGGGCGGAACTCGACGAGCCGCACCTCGGCGTGGCCGGCTTGATCAGGAGAGCCCGCCGAGTCGCGGACCTGAGTCAACGTGACCTGGCCATGCTGTTGGGCGTCAGCCCTGCAGCCGTCGCGCACTGGGAGACCGGCCGTCGGCTACCGGCTTTGCGCCAGTTCGAGGCGATAGCCCGGGTCGCTGGACTGCGGCTGATGGTCGTGATCGCCGAAGGTGTCCAGGCGCTCGGCGGGACCTATGCAGCGTCGGGTGACGCCCCGGGACGCCGACGTGGCAGCCCACCGGTGACTGCGGCGACCGATGCGGCGACCGATGCGGAGACCGAGACCGACGCGGAGACGAAGACCGTCCCGGAGACCGAGACCGCCGCAGCACCGGAGACCGACGGGGCACCGGCCACAGCTCGGCCGAGCGTGCCGGTGGATGGCTACGGCGGCGTCCTACCCATGCGGGACGACGGCGTGCGGGATCGCGGTGGGCGCCGGTATCCGGCCCACCTGGACCCGGCACCCCTCTACCAGGTGTGGCGACCCCGGTGGGACCGACCGGAGCTGAACCTGCTCTGTCACCGACGTCGCCGCCGGGACGCCGAGCGATCCGGGGCCGGGTCGGGGCTGCTCGACCACACGAGCGCCCTCGAGGTGGCGGCCACCCTCGCGGACTGGCAGGCGGAACGACAGGAAACCCTCCGCCTCAGGCTGCAGAGCCGAACGCCACACCCAGCAGCTTCGCCCGCCACGGACGCTGGATCGTGCACCTGCTCGCCCGAGTGCCACGAGAGCGGCCCCTGCCTCGACGGTTGCCCCTGCGGCTGCGAGCCCGACCCCTACTCGCCCACGTAGCCTTGAAGCCATGGTCACCACCGAGACGCTCACCCTCGTCGACGACGGCCGGTTCCCCAACTCGCCGAACCGGGCGGTGGTGCACCGCAGGGTGGTCGCGCCCGAACCAGGCCCTGAACCCGCGCCCGAACCACGGACCGAACCGGAGCCTGAACCCGCGCCCGAACCACGGACCGAACC
>JAAYTZ010000091.1 GCA_012517965.1 Propionibacterium sp.
AGCCGCGGACGCCGCGGGCGGCGCCGCTTCCGCCGGCGGCGCGTCGAGGACGGCGGCGACCGGCGTCCGGCGGGGACCCCCGGCCCCCGCCGCCGGGACGCCGCCACTGGACGGGCCGGGGGCCAGGTCGCCGACGAGCGGGTCGGTGGCGCCCCGGCCCAGGCGGCGTTCGACGTCCCGCAGCCCCTCGACCAGAGCCAGCGCGGACGCCGGCCGTTCGGCGGGGTCCTTGGCGAGCCCAGCGGCCAGGACGGCGTCCAGTTCAGGGGGGACGTCGGCCCGGCCGACGGACGGGACCGCACCCGTCCGGATGCGCCGCAGCAGCCGGACCGTGGTGTCCCCGGGCTCGGCCGACTCGAACGGCGATCGGCCGACCAGCAGCGTCCAGACGGTGGCGGCCAGCGCGTAGACGTCGGATCGCACGGACGCCGGCGCCGTCCCGAACAGCACCTCCGGCGCGGCCCAGGGCACCGAGACGCCGAAGTCGGGGCCGTCGCCGTCCCCCGGCGACCCGGCCAGCCCGAAGTCGGCCAGCCCGGGGACGCCGAACCGGCTGGTCAGGATGTTCGCCGGCTTGATGTCGCGGTGCAGGATCCCGCGCCGGTGCGCGACCTCGACCGCCCCGCCGACCAGGACGCCGACGCGCAGCGCCTCCGCCGGCGGCAGCGGCTCGGTCCGGCACCGGACCTCGAGGTCGGGGCCCGGGTAGAACGCCATCACGAGGTAGGGCCGGCCGTCGGCCGCGATCCCCGCCGCATGGACCGGCACGATGTGCGGGTGCTCCAGGGCCGCCATCGCGTCCGCCTCGGCCACGAAGGCCGCCGCCTGCGCCGCCCCCGTGACCGGCTCGCGCAGCACCTTGACCGCGACCCGCCGGGCGGGCAGCCGCTGGTCGTAGGCGAACACGTCGCCGGACCCGCCGCCGCCGAGACGGCCGACCAGGGTGAAGCCGGGCAACTCCGGGGGCCGGAACTCAGTCGGCATCGTCCCCGCCGACGTCCAGGACCACCACCGTGACGTTGTCCTGCCCGCCGGCGGCGAGGGCCGCGGCGACCAGGGCGTCGGCCGCCTCCTGCGGGTCGGGCACGGTGAGCAACACCAGCGCGATGGCGCCGTCGCTCACCTCACCGGTCAGCCCGTCGGAGCACAGCAGCAGCCGGTCGCCGGCGCGGGGCCGCACGAGCCAGGTGTCGGCGTCCGGTGCCTGGGGCAGGCCGAGGCAGCGCGTCACGACGTTGCGCAGCGGGTGGACCCGCGCCTCGGCGGCGGTGATGATCCCCAGGGCGCGCAGTTCCTCGACCTCGGAATGGTCGACGCTCACCTGGGCCAGGTGCCCGTGGGCCAGCCGGTAGGCGCGGGAGTCGCCCACGTTGAACACGCACAGCCGTGGCCCGTCGGCGTCGCCCACCCGCGCCACCCCCACCAGCGTGGTGCCCATCCCGCGCGTCCCGGGGTGCCGCCGGGTGTGGGCGAGCACGGCAGCGTTGGCCGCGGCCACGGCGTCCCGCACCGCCGCCTCGTCGAGTTCGCCGGGGGACGCGTCGAGCAGTCGCACCTGCTCGATGGCCGGGCCGCTCGCCACCTCGCTGGCCGCGTGGCCGCCCATGCCGTCGGCGACCGCCCAGACCCGCCGGCCGCAGTAGTGGGCGTCCTCGTTGGTCTCGCGGACGTGGCCGACATGGCTGGCACAGCCGTGGGTGACGATCATGGATGCTCCGGGGTCGGGGGCGGTGCGGCTCACCCTAGCAAGGGGGTCCGTGGGCCCCGGCGGCCGGGCCGATGCCCGGCCAGGACGAGCCCGAGCCCCACGCCCACGACGTCGGCGACGACGTCCAGCGCCTCGAAGCCCCGCCCCGGCAGCAGCGCCTCCTGGACGAGCTCGCTGACCGCCGCCTGCGCCAGCATGGCCCCCACGACCACGCCGGGTCGCCGCACCACCCGCAGCAGGGCCCACGTGGGCAGGGCGAACACCCCGACGTGCACCAGCTTGTCCAGGAACGGCACGGGCAGGTCCGCCCCCGGCACGCTGGACGCGTCCGGGAAGTAGAGCACGACGAACTGGCCGACCAGCAGGGCGCCGGCCACGACACCGCCGAGCCGCGACCGGCCCGCGCCGAGCGGAGCGGTCAACTCAGCTTCGCCAGGATCAGCTCACGGACGCGGGCGGCGTCCGCCTGCCCCCGCATGGCCTTCATGACGGCCCCGATCAGGGCGCCCGCAGCGGCGACCTTGCCCTCGCGGATCTTGGCCGCCACGTCGGGGTTCGCCGCGATCGCGGCGTCCACGGCCGCCGCCAGGGCGCCGTCGTCGGACACCACCCGCAGCCCGCGGGCCGCGACGACCTCGGCGGGCGTGCCCTCCCCGGCCCGGACGCCCTCCATCACCTGCCGGGCCAGCTTGTCGTTGACGACGCCGTCGTCGACCAGCCGCTGGACCTCGGCGACCTGGGCGGGGGTCAGCCCGACCGCGGCGAGGTCGACGCCGGCCTCGTTCGCGACCCGGGCCAACTCCCCCAGCCACCACTTCTTGGCGGCCGCCGGCGACGCGCCGGCCAGCACCGTGGCCTCGATCAGGTCCAGCGAACCCTCGTTGCCCAGGACGTCGCGCATCTCCAGATCGCTGAAGCCGTACTCCGCCTGCAGGCGGCGCCGCCGGGCCGCCGGCGGCTCGGGCAGCGTGGCCCGCAGGGCCTCGACCCACTCCCGGGCGGGGGCGATCGGGACCAGGTCGGGCTCCGGGAAGTACCGGTAGTCCTCCGCCTGTTCCTTGCTGCGCCCCTCGGAGGTGTAACCGCCGTCCTCGTGCCAGTGCCGGGTCTCCTGCTTGACCCGGCCGCCGGCCGCGAGCAGCGCGCCCTGGCGGCGGATCTCGTAGGTCAGCGCCCCCTCGACCGACCGCAGCGAGTTGACGTTCTTGGTCTCGGTGCGCGTGCCGAGCACCGTCGACCCCTTCGGCATGAGCGACACGTTGGCGTCGCAGCGCAGGTTGCCCTGCTCCATCCGGGCGTCCGACACGTCCAGGGCCCGCATCAGGTCGCGGAGCAGCGCCAGGTAGGCCCGGCCCACGGCGGGCGCCTGGGCGCCCAGCCCGCGGATCGGTTTGGTGACGATCTCCATCAGCGGCGTCCCGGCCCGGTTGTAGTCGACGAGGGCGTAGTCGGCGCCGTGGATGCGGCCGGTCTGGCCCCCCACGTGGGTGAGCTTCCCGGCGTCCTCCTCCATGTGGACGCGCTCGATGTCGATGCGGTGGGTCACCCCGTCCACCTCCACGTCGACGTGGCCGTCGAAGCAGAGCGGCTCGTCGTACTGCGAGGTCTGGAAGTCCTTCGTCATGTCGGGGTAGAAGTAGTTCTTCCGCGCGAACCGGCACCAGGTGGCGATCTCGCAGTTGAGGGCCAACCCGATGCGGATCGCCGACTCGATGGCCTTCTCGTTCACCGCCGGCAGCGCGCCGGGCAGGCCCAGGCACACCGGGCAGGTCTTGGTGTTCGGCTCCCCGCCGGGGCTGTTGTCGCAGCCGCAGAACATCTTGGACGCCGTGTGCAGTTCGACGTGGACCTCCAGCCCCAGCACGGGCTCGTAGGCCGCGAGGACCTCGTCGTAGTCGGCCAGTTCGTCCATCTCAGTTCCCCTCCGCCGTCGCCACGCCCAGGTAGGTCCCCGCCGCGCCGTCGGCGAGCCGGTCCAGCAGCGGCCCGCCCCACCGCTCGGCGAGCGCCCGCTCCAGCGCGGCGCCGACCCGGTAGAGCCGGTCGTCGGCCAGCACCGGCGCCATGACCTGGAAGCCGACCGGCAGGCCGTCCTCCGGGGCCAGCCCGCACGGGAAGGACGCCGACGCGTTGCCCGCCATGTTGGACGGGATCGTGCACAGGTCGGACATGTACATGGCCAGCGGGTCGGCGATCCGCTCGCCCTTCCGGAAGGCGGTCGTCGGGGTGGCCGGCGACACCAGGACGTCGACCCGCTCCCAGGCGGCGTCGAAGTCCTGGGCGATCAGGCGGCGCACCTTCTGGGCCGAGCCGTAGTAGGCGTCGTAGTAGCCGGAACTGAGGGCGTAGGTGCCGATGATGATGCGCCGCTTGACCTCGGCGCCGAACCCGGCCCCCCGGGTAGCCCGCATGACCTCCACGACCGACGCGGTGCCGTCGTCGCCGACGCGGAGGCCGTAGCGCATCGCGTCGAACCGGGCCAGGTTGCTCGACACCTCGCTGGGCATGATGAGGTAGTACGCACCCAGCCCGTAGCGGAAGTGGGGGCAGGACACCTCGACGATCTCCGCGCCCAGGTCGGCCAGGACGTCCAGCGCCTCGTGGAACCGCTGTTCGACGCCGGGGGCGTAGCCCTCCCCGCCCAGCTCCCTGACCACACCGATCCGCAGCCCGCGCACCTCGCCCGACCGGGCGGCGGCCACCACCGGCGGCACCGGGGCGTCGATCGACGTCGAGTCCATCGGGTCGTGGCCGCCCATCACCGCGTGCAGCAGGGCGGCGTCCAGCACGGTGCGCGCGCAGGGGCCCGGCTGGTCCAGCGAGGACGCCATCGCGATCACGCCGTAGCGCGACGTCCCGCCGTAGGTGGGCTTGACGCCGACGGTCGCGGTGACGGCCGCCGGCTGCCGGATCGACCCGCCGGTGTCGGTGCCCAGCGCCAGGGGCGCCTCGAACGCGGCCAGCGCGGCGGCCGAGCCGCCGCCCGAGCCGCCGGGGATCCGGTCCAGCGCCCAGGGGTTCCCGGTGGTCTGGAAGGCCGAGTTCTCGGTGGAGCTGCCCATCGCGAACTCGTCCATGTTCGTCTTGCCGATCATCACGAGCCCCGCCGCGCGCACCCGCTCGATCACCGTCGCGTCGTACGGCGGACGCCAACCCTCCAGGATCCGCGACGCGCACGTCGTCGGGACGCCCGCGGTGCAGAAGATGTCCTTCACCGCGATCGGGACGCCGGCCAGCGGCCCCAGCTGCTCGCCGGCCGCGAGCCGGGCGTCCACGGCCCGGGCCTGCGCCAGCGACCACTCGGCGTCCGTGTGCAGGAAGGCCCGCACGTCGCCGTCGACGCGCCCGATCTGGTCGAGGTGCGCTTGGGCGGCCTCGACGGCGGTCAGTTCACCGGCCGCGATCCGCGCGCCCAGTTCGGCGGCCGTCAGCCGCAGGACGGAGGGCGTCATCACGCCTCCTCATCCAGGACGCGCGGCACCCGGAACCGCCCGTCCTCCGCCGCGGGGGCACCGGCCAGGACGGCCTCGACCGGCAGGCTGGGCCGCACCACGTCCGGCCGGAACACGTTGGTCAGCGGCAGCGCGTGCGACATGGGCACGACGTCGGGGCCGGCCACCCGCGAAACCTCGGCGACGGCGTCCAGGATCACGTCCAACTGCGGCGCCAGCTCGGCCAACTCCTCCTCGGTGAGGTCGATGCGGGCCAGCGCGGCCAACCGCGCGACCTCGGATGGGCTCAGTGCCACGTTCTGTCCTCCTCGTCACAGGCGGACCCGATCCTAGCGGCCCGGGTCGCCACGGCCCGGCCGGCCCGGATCGGGTCAGCCGCCCTGGAGGACCGTCCAGACCCACCAGCCGAACAGGGTGACGACGGTGGCGACGACGACCAGCAGCAGCGGCACGATCCAGCGCATCCGCTTCTTGGCCCGGGTGCTGGGCACGCCGGCCGGCGACCACTCCCCCAGCCCCGGGATGACGCTGGGAGCGGCGTCCCCGTTGAGGTTCAGGTTGCTGTTCAGCCCGTCCACGCCGGCCAGGCTACCCGCCGGCCCCGGGCAGGGCGTCGCGGCCCCGCTCGAGCAGGTCGGCGAACGCGTCGGCGTCCAGGATCGGGATCCCGAGGGCCTCGGCCTTGGCGTACTTGGAGCCACCGCTCTCCCCGGCCACCAGGACCGAGGTGTTCTTCGACACGGAGCCGGCGGCCCGGCCGCCCCGCGCGACGACCGCCTCCTGGGCGGTCTCGCGGGTGTAGCCCGGGACCGCGCCGGTGATGACGACGGTCAGGCCGGCCAGCGTCTGCGGGGGCCCCTCGCGGGCCTCCTCGGTGGCCAGCCGGACGCCGGCGCGGCGCCACCGCTCCACGATGTCGCGGTGCCAGTCGGCGTCCGGACCGTCGAACCAGTCCCGGATGGCGGCGGCGATCGTCTCCCCCACGCCCTCGACCGCCGAGAGCTCCTCGATCGAGGCGGCGGCGACGGCGTCCACCGACCGGAACCGCTCCGCGAGCGCCCGCGCGGCCGTCGGGCCGACGTGCCGGATCGACAGGGCCACCAGCACCCGCCACAGCGGACGGTGCTTGGCCTTCTCCAGCTCGGCGAACAGCGTGCGGGTGGTCTCCTTCGGCACCGCCGGCTTCGTCGGGGTGGCCTTCGTGTAGAAGAAGGGCTCGAGGGCCGCGGGCTGCTCGACCCCGTTCTTCTTCCGGCGGCGCCACACCCGGACCTCCGCCAGGTCCTCGGGCCGCAGCTCGAACAGGCCGGCCTCGTTCTCCAGGACCGGCGTCTGCGGGGGCTCGGTGGCACCCTCCGGACGCCCGTACTCCGGGTCGGTCAGGGCGATGGCCGCCTCCCAGCCGAGGGCCTCGATGTCGAGGGCGCCCCGGGACGCCAGCCCGAAGATCCGCTCCCGGATCTGCGCGGGACAGGCGCGGGCGTTGGGGCAGCGGAGATCCTTGTCGCCCTCCTTCTCGGGGCGCAGTTCGCTGCCGCAGGCGGGACAGTGCGTCGGCATCACCCAGCGCGGCAGCCCCGGCGGCCGCAGTGCCACCACCGGGCCGACGATCTCCGGGATCACGTCGCCGGCCTTGCGCACCACGACGGTGTCGCCGGGGCGGACGTCCTTGCGGGCTACCTCGTGGGCGTTGTGCAGCGTCGCCATCTCGACCGTCGAGCCGGCCACCCGCACCGGTTCCATCACCCCGAAGGGGGTGACCCGGCCGGTGCGTCCGGTGTTCACCTCGATGCGCAGCAGCCGGGTGTTGACCTCCTCCGGCGGGTACTTGTAGGCGAGCGCCCATCGCGGCGCCCGCGAGGTGGACCCCAGCGCCCGCTGCCGGGCGCGGTCGTCGACCTTGAGCACCACTCCGTCGATCTCGTGCTCGAACGTGTGCCGGCGGCGGCCCATCTCGTCGATGTAGGCCAGGGCGGCGTCGAGGTCGCCGACGACCCGGTTGTGCGGGCTGACGGGCAGGCCGAGGCCGCGCAGCAGCTCGTAGGTCTCCGACAGCAACGCCGGCGGCGTGCCGTCGATCGCACCGACCCCGTGGCAGAGGAAGGACAGCCGCCGGGACGCCGTGACCCGCGGGTCCTTCTGCCGCAGCGAGCCGGCCGCCGAGTTGCGCGGGTTGGCGAACGGCGGACGCCCCGCCGCCACGAGCGACTCGTTGAGCCGCTCGAAGTCCGCCGGTCGCATGAAGACCTCCCCACGCACCTCCAGCAGGGCGGGGACGCGGTCGCCGGCGAGCCGCTGCGGAACCGCCGCGATCGTGCGCACGTTGGCGGTCACGTCCTCCCCGACCCGGCCGTCGCCGCGGGTGGCGGCGCTGACGAGGCGGCCGTCGCGGTACACCAGGTCGAGGGCCAGCCCGTCGATCTTGACCTCGCAGAGCAGCGCCGGCAGGGGCTCGCCCAGGCGGGCCGCCCAGCGGCGCACCTCCGCGACGGTGAAGGCGTTGTCCAGGCTGAGCAGCGGCTCCAGGTGGGTCACCGGCTCGAACGTGGCCCCGATCGGCGCGCCCACCTGTTGGGTCGGCGAGTCCGGCGTCCGCAGTTCGGGATGCCGCTCCTCCAACTCCTCCAGCTCGAACATGAGCGCGTCGAACGCGGCGTCGCTGATCGTGGGTTGGGCGAGCACGTAGTACCGGAACCGGGCGTCCTCGATCTCCTGGGCCAGGCGGGCGTGCCGCGCCCGGACGGTCTCTGCACTCACGCGCCCCAACCTAGGAGCCTGCTGAACAAGGCGTCTATCTGACGGCGGGTTGGCCGTGGGTGGCGGGTGGGTCGCCGTCGCGGCTGTCGAGCGGTGAGGGTGAGTCAGCGCGGTTGTGTGCGTCAGCGGGGTCGTCGCGCTTGTCTGAGGGTCGTGGTGGACCCGTGTGGTTTGGTGTTCAAGCTCGTGGCGGGG
>JAAYTZ010000092.1 GCA_012517965.1 Propionibacterium sp.
AAATGCCCCGCCAGCGACTCCACGTCCAACACATCCCGCTGCGGACTCGACTCACCCTGCACAACCCAACAATTCCAGCCCAGAACCGATCAACGCGGCGGACTCGCGGACGGATTGTTCAGCAGGCTCCTAGCGCCCGCCCCCCGCCGGCGCACCGGGGCGGGCGGACGCGCAGGAGGGGGGCCGGGTGATCCCCGGCCCCCCTCCTGCGGGGTTGACCGCGACTACGTGATCAGGCCCATCGCGGTGGGAATCGCCAGCGAGATCGCCGGGGTGAAGACCACGACGAACAGGCCGACGACGAGGGCGAGCAGGAACCAGACCAGCTTGGCCACGACCGGCTCGATGCGCAGGCCGGCCACCCGGGAGGCGATGAACAGCACGTTGCCGACCGGCGGGGTCAGCAGGCCGACGCACAGGTTGTAGACGACCATCGTGCCGAAATGCACCGGGTGGATCCCGAAGGTCATCACGATCGGCAAGAAGATCGGGACGAAGATCAGGATCGCCGGGGTCGGGTCCATGAAGGTGCCGACGACCAGCAGGATCAGCATCATGATGATGAGGATCACGGTGCCGTTGTTCGAGATGCCCAGCATCAGGTTCGACACCATCTGCGGGATGCGCGCGAACGCCATGACCCAGGACAGCGCCGAGGAGACACCGACCAGCAGCATGACGATCGCGGTGGTCCGCGACGCCTCGAGGATGATGCGCGGCAGGTCGGCGACCTTGATGGCCTTGTAGGCGAAGCCCAGGATGAGGCAGTACACGACCGCGATGGCGGACGACTCGGTGGCGGTGAACCAGCCGATCAGGATGCCGCCGATCACGATGACCATCGTCAGCAGGCTCGGGATCGCCCGCCACAGGATGATGAGGTCCTGCTTGAGGCCGGGGCCCTTCTTCCCCTTGAGTTCGGGGTGCCGGGCGGCGTAGATGGCGACGACGATCATGCAGGCACCCACCCACACCAGGCCGGGGCCGACGCCGGCCATGAACAGCGCCGCGATCGAGGTCGAGCTGACCAGCGAGTACACGATGAAGGTGTTCGACGGCGGGATGAGCGCCCCGGACGGTGCCGAGGCGGCGTTGACCGCGGCCGCCCACCTCTTTCATGCGCGGGCCCATGACGTCCGGTTCGGGGGTGCGTGCGAGCCTGTGCGGGCCGGGGAATACCCGGGGCGCCCCCGGGGTTGAGTCGGGTGAACTCAACCACCTCGGTTGAGTCTGTTAGGCTCAACCACGAACGAGTGTTCAAGAGAACTCTTACTGGAGGTAACCCCCATGGCCCGTGCAGTCGGTATCGACCTCGGCACCACCAACTCTGTCGTCGCCGTCCTCGAGGGTGGCGAGCCCACGGTCATCCCCAACGCCGAAGGTGCCCGCACCACCCCGTCCGTGGTGGCGTTCGCGAAGGGCGGCGAGGTGCTCGTCGGCGAGGTGGCGAAGCGTCAGGCCGTCACCAACGTCGACCGCACCATCCGGTCCGTCAAGCGCCACATGGGCACCAACTGGACGCACGAAATCGACGGCAAGAAGTACACCGCGCAGGAGATCAGCGCCCGCATCCTGATGAAGCTCAAGCGGGACGCCGAGGCCTACCTGGGTGAGTCGGTCACCAACGCGGTCATCACCGTGCCGGCCTACTTCGGCGACGCCGAGCGTCAGGCCACCAAGGAGGCCGGCGAGATCGCGGGCCTCACCGTCGACCGCATCGTCAACGAGCCCACCGCCGCCGCCCTGGCCTACGGCCTCGACAAGACCGGCCGCGAGCAGACCGTCCTGGTCTTCGACCTCGGCGGCGGCACCTTCGACGTCTCGCTGCTCGACATCGACAGCGGCGTCTTCGAGGTGAAGGCCACCAAGGGCGACAACCGCCTCGGCGGCGACGACTGGGACCAGCGGATCGTCGACTGGCTCGTCACGCAGTTCAAGAACGCCAACGGCATCGACTTGTCCAAGGACAAGATGGCCCGCCAGCGCCTCCAGGAGGCGGCCGAGCGCGCCAAGATCGAGCTCAGCTCGGCGGCCGAGACCCAGATCAACCTGCCCTACATCACCGCCGGCGCCGAGGGCCCGCTGCACCTGGACGCCAAGCTCACCCGCGCCGAGTTCCAGCGGATGACGCAGGACCTCCTCGACCGCTGCCGCGCCCCCTTCAACTCGGTCATCAAGGACGCCGGCACTAGCGTCGACAAGATCGACCAGGTCATCCTGGTCGGCGGCTCGACCCGCATGCCCGCCGTCGTCGACCTGGTCAAGGAGCTCACCGGCGGCAAGGAGCCCAACAAGGGCGTCAACCCCGACGAGGTCGTGGCCCTGGGAGCGTCGCTGCAGGCCGGCGTCCTCAAGGGTGAGGTCAAGGACGTGTTGCTCCTCGACGTGACCCCGCTGTCGCTGGGCATCGAGACCAAGGGCGGCATCATGACGAAGATCATCGAGCGGAACACGACGATCCCGACCAAGCGCTCCGAGGTGTTCACCACGGCCGAGGACAACCAGCCGTCGGTGATGATCCAGGTCTACCAGGGCGAGCGCGACTTCGCCCGCGACAACAAGAGCCTCGGCAACTTCGAGCTCACCGGGCTGATGCCGGCGCCTCGCGGCGTCCCGCAGATCGAGGTCACCTTCGACATCGACGCCAACGGCATCGTGCACGTCAGCGCCAAGGACATGGCGACCGGCAAGCAGCAGTCGATGACCGTCACCGGCGGCTCGGCCCTCGGCAAGGAGGACATCGACCGCATGACCCGGGACGCCGAGGCGCACGCCGAGGAGGACCGCAAGCGTCGGGAGGCCGTCGAGATGCGCAACGAGGCCGACTCCCTGGCGTTCCGCACCGAGAAGCTGCTCAAGGACAACGCCGACTCGATCGGCGAGGACGTCAAGGCCCCGGTCGTCGCGGCCCTCGACAAGCTGAAGGAGGCCCTGAAGGGCACCGGCAACGACGACGAGGTGAAGGCCGCGATGAACGACCTCAACGAGAAGGCGTCCGCGATGGGCCAGGCCATGTACGCCGCCGCCCAGGCCCAGCAGCAGCAGGCCCCGGCCGGCGAGCAGCCCGGCTCGGGCCGGGGCACCGACGACGACGGCATCGTCGACGCCGAGATCGTGGACGACGACGACAGGAAGTGACGCCCTCGTCGCAACGACCCAGGGTCACCGGCCGCGGCACCCGCGGCCGGTGACCCGCACACCCACAGGAGAGACCATGCAGGACAAGTCCGAGTTCGTTCCGGACGGCGAGGCCGTCGGCGACGGCGCGGAGTTCCCCCTGGCCGAGGACGGGCCCGTCGACCCGTTCCTGGCCGACGAGGCGGACGCCGCGGCGTCCGACCCGATCTACGGCGCCAAGATCGCGGAACTGGAGGAACTGGCGAACGAGCGCACCGCCGACCTGCAGCGCCTCCAGGCCGAGTACGCCAACTACAAGAAGCGGGTCGACCGCGACCGCAGCCACGCCCGCGCCGCGGGGGTGGAGGCCGTCGTCAACGACCTGCTGCCCGTGCTGGACGCCATCGAGGCGGCCCGCCAGCACGGCGAGGTCGAGGGCGGCTTCAAGCTCGTCGCCGACGAGCTGGAGAAGGTGGCGGCCAAGTACGGCCTGGTCACCTACGGCGAACCCGGCGACCCGTTCGACCCGCAGGTCCACGAGGCGCTCATGCACCTGCCCTACGAGGGCGACCACGACGTGACGGTCGTCAGCGCCGTCATGCAGAAGGGCGTCAAGCTCAACGACCGTGTGATCCGGCCCGCCCGGGTCGGCGTCGCGGACCCCGACTAGCCCGGTCGGGGCCGCTTCGGCGGTCCCGACCCAGCGGGCCGGAGCCCGCGACCACTCCCCCCACTGATCCGAGAAGGACGCGATGAGCACCAAGGACTGGCTCGAGAAGGACTACTACAAGATCCTCGGCGTCTCCAAGGACGCGAAGCCGGAGGAGATCAAGAAGGCGTTCCGCAAGATCGCCCGGGACAACCATCCCGACCAGCACCCGGGGGACGCCAGGGCCGAGGCGCGGTTCAAGGAGGCCTCCGAGGCCAACTCGGTGCTGTCCGACCCGAAGAAGCGCGCCGAGTACGACGAGCAGCGGTCGCTGTTCGCCGGCGGCGGCTTCCGGTTCCCGCGGGGCGGCCAGCCCGGCGGGTTCGCGTCCGGCGGCCCCAGCGTGGAGGACCTGTTCCGCAACGCCACGGGCGGCTCCACCGACATCGGCGACCTGCTGGGCGGACTGTTCGGCCAGGCCGCCGGGCGCCGTGCCCCGCAGCGCGGCCCGCGCCGCGGCCAGGACATCGAGGGCGAGGCCACGATCGACTTCTCGGCAGCCGTCGAGGGCACCACGGTCTCGCTGCAGACCGCATCGGACGCCCCGTGCTCGATCTGCCGGGGCACCGGAGCGAAGGCCGGCTCGATGCCGCAGATGTGCCCGCGCTGCCAGGGCTCCGGCATGGTGACCGGCACCGCCGGTGGCGTGTTCGGCATCACCGAGCCGTGCCCCCAGTGCCACGGGCGTGGCCTGGTCGTCGAGGACCCGTGCCCAGTGTGCGGGGGCTCCGGCCGCGAGATGTCCACCAAGAGCATGCAGGTGCGGATCCCGGCCGGGGTCACCGACGGGCAGCGCATCCGGATCAAGGGTCGAGGCGGAGCGGGCGAGAACGGCGGCCCCGCCGGCGACCTCTACGTGCTCGTCCACGTGCGTCCGCACCCGCTGTTCGGCCGCGCCGGCGACAACCTCACCCTGACGGTGCCGGTCCTGTTCACGGAGGCGGCGCTGGGGGCCGAGATCGAGGTCCCGACGCTCCAGGGTCAGCGGGTGCGGCTGCGCCTGCCCGCCGGCACCCAGAACGGGCGCACCTTCCGCGTCCGGGGCAAGGGCGTGGCGCGCAAGGACGGCACCCGTGGCGATCTCCTGGTGACGGTCGACGTGCAGGTGCCCCACCACCTCGGCGCGGAAGCGAAGGCCACGCTCGAGGCGTACCGGGACGCCGTCCGCGCGCCCGACCCGCGGGCCGGGCTCTTCGAGCGGGGGTGAGTTCGGTGACCGAGCGCGACTTCCTGCCGCAGCCCTTCGACCCGGACGCCCCGCTGCTCACCGTGACGGTGGCGGCCCGGCTGGCCGACCTGCACCCGCAGACGCTGCGGGGTTACGACCGGCTGGGGCTGGTGGTGCCGACCCGCACGAAGGGCCGCGGACGCCGCTACACGCTGCGCGACGTGCAGCGACTGCGGCGCGTGCAGCAGCTCTCCGCCGAGGGCATCAACCTCGAGGGCGTCCGCCGGATCCTGGCCCTGGAGGAGCAGGTCGACCAGTTGCAGGAGCAGACGCTGCGGCTGATGAAGCTGCTGCGGCGCACGGAGCCGCCGGCGTCGGCGTCCCGGACGTTCACGGCGGGCACCACCGGATTCGTGCACCTGGGTCGCGGGGACGTGCGTCTCCGTGCGCTGACCACGGGGCCGTAGCCGCGGACGCTCCGCTCCCGGGGGTCAGGGGATCTGGTACTGGGTGTCCCGGGCGTCCGTGATGAGCATGTAGCCGGGGGCGTGGGTGATGGCCAGCGGCGGGCGCGCCTCCATGACCATCGCCTGCGGGGTCACCCCGCACGCCCAGAACACCGGCACGTCGCCCTCCTCGATGACGGGTGGCTCGCCGAACTCGGGCCGGTCGAGGTCGGCGATGCCCAGCGAGCGCGGGTCGCCCACGTGCACCGGCGCCCCGTGCACCGCCGGGTAGCGCGAAGAGATCCGCACGGCGTCCGCCACCCGGTCGGCCGGGATCGGCCGCATCGACACGACCAGCGGGCCGGCGAGGCGTCCGGCGGAGCGGCAGCGGCGTCCCGTGACGTACATCGGCACGTTGCGCCCGCAGCCGAGGTGCCGCACGGGGATGCCCGCCGCCAACAGCGGGTGCTCGAAGGTGAACGAGCAGCCGAGCAGGAACGTGACCAGGTCGTCGCGCCAGTACGCGAGCACGTCGGTCGGCTCGTCGACGAGCTCCCCGTCGCGATACACCCGGTACCGCGGGATGTCGGTGCGGAGGTCGCCGGCCAGGAGCGCCCCGGAGACCTCGCCGGCGTCCAGCACGTCGAGCACCGGGCACGGCTTCGGGTTGCGCTGCGCGAAGAGCAGGAAGTCGAAGGCGTACTCCTTCGGCAGGGTGATGGTGTTGGCCTGGGTCGAGCCGGCGCACCAGCCCGTGGTGGGCACGGCGAGGCCGTCGCGGAACAGCGCGCGGGCGTCCGCGGCCGACAGCGAGCCGGGGTCGTGGGGGATCTGCATGGCGCTCCTAGTCTTCGAGCTGGAATCGGATCTGTTGGCCCGGTCGCACCTGGGCGAGCCGGTCGGTGTCGGCGTCCCGGATGACGCCGGCCACCGGGTAGCCGCCGGTGACGGGATGGTCGGCGAGGAACAGCACCGGGAGCCCGCTGCCGGGCACCTGGATGGACCCGCGCACGACCCCCTCGGACTGCAGTTCGCGGTCGGCGTACTCGGGGGCGCGGTCGAGGGGCTGCCCTTCGAGCCGGACGCCGACCCGGTCGGATTGGCTGGACGCCGTCCAGCGGGTCTTGCCGAGACGGCTGTAGTCGTCGAGCCACTCGTCGCGGGGCCCGCGCAGGACGCGCAGCGTGACCGGCCCCTCGCCGAGCGGGGCCACGGGGGCGACGTCGATCGAGCCGGGCTCGACCGGCAGGTGCCCGAGCTTCAGGACGCGCCCCGGCGCCAGCGGTGCGGGCCCGAGGCCCGACATCGTGTCGGTGGCGACGGAGCCGAGCACGGGAGGGACGTCGAACCCCCCCGCGATCGCCAGGTAGGTGCGCAACCCGACCGGGGCGAACCCGAGGGTCAGCACCTGGCCGGCGCGCAGGTAGACCGGCGAGTTGTGCGGGACCGAGCGCCCGCTCACCTCGGCCGGCGCCGGCGCCCCGGTGAGGGCGACGATGATCGGGGCGTTGGTGCCGAGCGCGAAGCCGCCGAGCGTGATCTCGATGGCGCCGACCTCCGGCTGGTTGCCGACCAGCCGGTTGGCCAGGGTGAACGAGGCGCGGTCGGCCGCCCCGGACCGGCCCACCCCGACGGCGGCGTAGCCCGGCCGGCCCAGGTCCTGGAGGAGGGCCAACGGGCCGGTCCGGATGACCTCGACGAAACGGCTCATGCCTCACCTGCCACGACGAAGCGGACGAAGAACCCGGGCTGCAGCAGGGCCGGCGGCGTCCGGTCGGTTTCCCACAGCGCCAGGTCGGTGTGCCCGATGAGCTGCCAGCCGCCCGGCGAGGGCCGCGGGTAGATGCCCGAGAACGGCCCCGCGAGCCCGACGGCGCCCGACGGGACTACGGTGCGCGGCGAGCTGCGGCGGGGCACGTTGAGGCGGGGGTCCCCGTCGACGAGGTAGGCGAAGCCCGGGGCGAACCCGCCGAACGCGACCCGCCACGGCCGGCCGGTGTGCGCGGCGACGACCTCGTCGACGGTCAGGCCCGTCAGCTCGGCGACGTCCTCGAGATCCGGGCCGTCGTAGTGCACGGGGATCTCGACCGTCGTGGCGCCCGGGCCGCGACCGCCCCGGATCGTCAGGTTGCCCTGCACCGCCTGCGCCCGCAGCAGGGCGGCCAGGTCGGTCCGGAGGGCCGGCACGGCGGTCGAGCTGCTGGTGGTGACCAGCAGGGTCCGGGCCGCCGGCACGACATCGACGACGCGGTGCCAGGCGCCGTGCCCCTGCGCGATGAGCCCGGTGACCAGGTCGTTCAGGGCGAGCACCTGGTCGAGGTCGGTGACCTCGACCAGGATGCCGAGCTCCCCGCAGCGGAGGAGCCGGGCCCCGGGGATCCCCTGGTCCGGCATCAGGACGCGAACGGCCGCAGGACGACGCCCGCCGCTTCGAGCTCGCGACGGACGGTGGCCGCGAGCGTCACCGCGCCCGGGCTGTCCCCGTGGATGCAGATCGAGTCGGCCTCCAGCTCGAACTCGGTGCCGTCGATCGCCGTCATGATCCTCTCGGTGGCCAGGCGGACCATGCGGGCCGCCACGGCGTCCGCGTCGTGCAGGACGCTGCCGGGCAGCCGGCGCGACACGAGCGTGCCGTCCGGGTTGTAGGCCCGGTCGGCGAACGCCTCACGGACGGGCCGCAGGCCGGCGTCCGCCGCCAGCCGGAGGAACGCCGACCCGGGCAGCCCCAGCACGGCGAGCCCGGGTGCGTAGTCGGCGATCGCCGCCACGACCGCCCGGGCCTGGCCCTCGTCGGCGACGATCGTGTTGTAGAGCGCGCCGTGCGGCTTGACGTAGGCCACGCTCGTGCCGGCGAGTCGGCAGAAGGCGTCCAGGGCGCCGAGTTGGTAGACGATGTCGGCCGCCAGTTCGTCGGGGGCGTAGTCCATGCGTCGGCGTCCGAAGCCCACCAGGTCGCGGTACGCCGGGTGTGCGCCGACGGCGATGCCGCGGCCGACCGCCGAGGCGACGGTGCGCCGGGTGGTGACGGGGTCGCCGGCGTGGAATCCGCAGGCGACGTTGGCGGAGGTGACGATCGCCAGCATCGCCTCGTCGTCGCCCATGGGCCACTGGCCCAGGGCCTCCCCGAGATCCGCGTTCAGGTCGATGCTCATGCCAGCAGCTTCAGGATGTTGCTGGTGAAGGTCTGGTAGCCCAGGTAGAGCGTCAGCAGCCACGCCAGGACGCCGATGATCAGCAGCCAGGCCGGGTAGGCGTAGCCGGCCAGCAGGTCGCGCCGCTTCCACGCGACCCACAGGATCAGCGTGAAACCGATCGGCAGGATCAGGCCGTTGAAGGCGCCGGCGAACACCAGCAGTTGGGCGGGGGCCGCGCCTGCGGTGACGAACACGATCGTGGCGATCACGATGAAGCCGACGGTGAGCAGGTTGCGGGTGCGCTCGGAGGTCTTCGACGTCGTCAGGAAGGACACCGAGGTGTAGGAGGCGCCGATGACGGACGTGACGGCCGCGGCCCAGAAGATCACCCCGAAGATCACCAGGCCGGCCGTGCCGGCGGCTTGCTCGAACGCCGACGCGGCGGGGTTGGCCTTGTCGAGGGTCTTGCCGGACGCGACGACGCCGAGGATCGCGAGGAACAGCAGCACGCGCATGATGCCGGTGATGATGACGCCGCTGATCGAACTGCGGCTGACGTTCTGGGCGTTCTCGGGGCCGGTGGTGCCCGAGTCGAGCAGGCGGTGGGCGCCGGCGTAGGTGATGTAGCCGCCGACCGTGCCGCCGATCAGGGTCGTGATGACCACGAAGTCGACCTTCTCCGGCAGCACGGTGTTGACGAGCACGGCACCGACGGGCGGGTTGGTGGTGATCGCGATGTACAGCGTGAGCAGGATCATCAGGACGCCGAGGAAGACGACGATGCGGTCGACGATGGCGCCGGCGCGCTTGACCATGAAGATGACGATGGCGAGCGCCGCCGAGACGGCGGCCCCGATCCGCGGGTCGATCTGGTTGACGCTCATCGCCTTGACGCCGAGGCCCGTGCCGGCCACGTTGCCGATGTTGAAGACCATGCCGCCGAGCACGACGAGCGCGGACAGCGCCCAGCCGATGCCCGGGAGCACCTTGTTGCCGAGTTCGTTGGCGCGCAGGCCGGAGACGCCGATCACCCGCCACACGTTCAGCTGGACGGCGATGTCGACGAGGATCGAGGCGAGGATCGCAAAGGCGAAGGCCGCGCCGAGCTGGACGGTGAAGGTGGTGGTCTGGGTGATGAAGCCCGGGCCGATGGCCGACGTGGCCATGAGGAACATGGCGCCGAGGATCGCGGCGCGGCGGCTCGAGGAGCCGAGGGCTTTGGTCTGGGGTGGTGGCAGTTCGGCCACGGGATCTCCCATCAGGCAGGGGGGAATCGTCCGCGACTGCGGACCAAGCGAATCTACGACGGCCGAGCGGGTCGCGCGTGATTCGCGCGCAGATCGTCGACGGGCAACTCGCCCGCGCGGCGAACTCCTCGGACGCCCGGCCCGGCGGATCAGCAGCGCTTCGGGTCTGCCTTCTCGGCGTCCCAGGCCTTGAGGGCGGTGCCCTCGCGACGGAAGTAGACCACCTCGGCGACGAGTTGGCCCTTGGTGAGGGGCTTCCCCTCCTGCACCACCGTGGCCTTGGTGGAGTCGACGCAGGCCAGCAGCGCCGTCTCGAAACCCTTGGCCTGGGCGCCGGTGGCGGCGGCCAGGGTGGCGATCCGCACCTCCCCGGTCACCTTCGCCTGGTACTGGGCGAGCCGGGTCAGCGTCGCCTGCTGGGCGGCGAGATAGGGCCCGCCCGCCACGGCGGCCAGTTCCGGGCTGGGGGTGCTGGCGCCGCCGGCCCGCTGGAGGGCGGCCAGTTCCGAGACCAGCCGGCGGTAGACGCGCTGCGCCTCCTCGGCGAGCTGGGCCTGACCCTGCTCCTGGGTGTACTGCTCCGGCGAGCAGGGCGTCGGCGTCCCCCCGGGGGGTGTGCACGTGTAGGTGGCGCTGGGCGAGGGGGCGGCCGAGGGGACCGAGGTGGGCGGCTTCGCCCCGCCGGAGCCGCAGCCGGTGCAGGTCAGCGCGAGCAGGACGGCGCCGACCGCGACGCGCAGGGCTCGACCGGTCATGACGCACCTCCTCCGCGTCCGAGCCTCCCACAGCACCCGGCCCTCGGTCGGGACGCCGCACCGGCGTCGGCCAGCGCTCAGTGGGGTCCCAGCAGCCAGCGCACGCCCATCGCCGCGGCCAGGGCCACCAGGGCCGCGCCCGCCCCGACGACGATCCGCCGGTAGGCGGCCGGGGCGAGCCGGCGGCGTCCGCGATGGACGGCCGCGGCCAGCGCCGCCTTGGAGCCCACGAGCGTCGCGTAGAAGCCCGCGACCAGGGCCACCGCCGCCGCGGGCTCCTCGCGCCACGCCGACACGGTCAGCGGCCCGAGCACCGCCGCCCAGGTCAGCCACGGGTGGGGCGACGTCAGGTTCACCAGGACGGCCCGCCGCAACGCCGGCCCGAGCGGCTGGGGGGCGGGGTCGCCGGAGCCGGGCAGGGCCGCGGTCCGCCCCTCCCGGATGGTCTGGACGCCGATCGCCGCCACCACCCCGGCGCCCACCAACTCGAGCCACGTCAGCCAGCCGCTCGGCAGGGTGCCCAGGGTGGCGAGCGTCACCCCCACGACGATGACGTCCGACAGCAACGGGGCGGCGGCCACCGCCAGCCCGTTGGCCAGCCGGCCGGACAGCGTCGCGGTGATCACGAGGAAGAGCAGCGGGCCCGGGCTGACGCCCGCGGCCAGCCCGACCCCGAGGCCGGTGGCGAGGGCGGCGAACACCGGCTCAGGCTAACCGCGCGCGCCGGCGCGGCGGGACGGCGTCCGCCCGGTGGGTCAGCCCGTGATGTCGTAGGCCTGCAGCCGCCTGCGGTCCGCCTTGGACGCCGACGCCTGCAGCGCCAGCAGCTCAGCGTAGATGCCGCCGGTGCGGGCCAGCTCCTCGGGGGTGCCGACCTCGTCGACGCGCCCGTCGCGGAGCGTCACGATGCGGTCGACCGTCGAGATCGTCGACAGCCGGTGGGCGATGATCAGGGTGGTCCGATCGGCCATCAGCTGCTCCAACCCGGCCTGCACCAGCCGCTCCGCCTTGGAGTCGAGCGCGGAGGTGGCCTCGTCCAGCACCAGGATCGGCGCGTCCTTCAGCATCGCCCGGGCCACCGCGATGCGCTGCTTCTGGCCCCCGGAGAGCTTGATGCCCCGCTCGCCGATCTCGGCGTCGTAGCCGTCGGCCAGCCTGGCCACGAACTCGTGGGCGTTGGCCCGCCGGGCCGCCTGCTCGATCTCGGACGCCGTCGCTCCCGGCCGTCCGTACGCGATGTTCTCGCGGACCGACCCGGAGAACAGCGCGGCGTCCTGGAAGACCACGCCGATCTCGGCGCGCAACCGCTCCAGCGGCAGGTCGCCGACGTCGACGCCCCGGACGCGGATGGCGCCGGCGTCCGGCCGGTACAACCCGAGCAGCAGGTTGACCAGCGTGGTCTTCCCGCCGCCGGACTCCCCGACGAACGCCACGCGTTCGCCCGGGGCGATCGTGAAGGACACGTCGCGGAGCACCTCGGCGCTGCCGTCGTAGGAGAACGAGACATGGTCGAACTCGACGGCCGGGGCGTCCGGGACGGCGGGCCAGGGCGGCGGGACGGCGGGGGTGGGGGCTGCGGCGTCCGTGGGGCGGGTGAAGCTGAGCGCGGCGTCGGCGCCGAGGGCGGCCCGGGACTCGGGAAGCTCGTCGAGCGCCTCCAGGTAGCTGCGCGAGCCCGCGATCGCCCGCTGGGAGCTGTCGACCAGGAAGCTCATCATGGTGACCGGTTGCTTGGCCATCGCGACCAGCTGGACCAGCAGCACCATCGCCCCCAGGGTGAACGCGCCGGAGGCGGTGGAGGTGAAGATGATCGCGTAGACGCCGAAGAAGACCAGCGCCAGCGCGCCGCGCCGGGCGACGTCCATGAGGTGCCAGAAGCGCGACTGGCCGTGGGTGATGGCGACGGTGCGGGCGTAGCGGTCGTTGAACACCGCGAGCTCGCGCGCCTCGGCCGTGAAGCTCTTGACGACCCGGATCTGGGCGATCGCCTCGGCGAAGCGCCCGCCGGCGATGTCGAACTGCTCGTTCTTGCGCCGCTCCAGCGGCTGCCAGCGTTTCGAGGTGAGCGCGGTGAGCCACGTGAACACGGGGTAGATGACCAGCAGCAGCAGGGTCAGCCACGGCGAGTAGGCGGCGGTGACGACGAGCACCGCGAAGACCGTCAGCAGCAGGGGCAGGAAGTTATTCGAGAACATCTGGAAGAACTGCGTGGTCTCCGAGATCGACCGGGTCAGGCGGTTGATCACGGTGCCGGTCAGTTGCCCGTCGAAGTAGCGCTGCGGCAGCGACAGCAGCTGGGCGTAGTAGCGCGACGACAGGATGGCCCTGAGCCGCACCGCCATCACGTCGCCGAGATAGCCCCCGACGTTCGACACCACGGTGGCGACGAGTTCGGCCACGAGCAGGGCCACCGCGAACGACACCAGGACGCCGACGCCGCCGCCCCCGCCCCGGGTCTGGGCCACGATCTCGTCGGTGGCCGCCTTGATGATGAACGGGGTGAGCAGCGCGGTGCCGGCCGTGGCCAGGGCGGCCAGGGCGATGCCGAGGTAGTAGGGCCACAGCTCGCGGGCCAGGCCCAACAGGCGGATCAGGCTCGCCATGGTGCTCCCTCGAGGTCGGACGGACGGGACTCCGCATCATACCCCCTGGGGTATGAGCCGGCCGCGCCGGTGGGGTGCCGGCCATCTCAACCAGTGGGCGGGGCGCGGGGGTGCCGCGCGGAGCCTGGGAGAATGACACCGCTGGCATTCTGCCCGGCGCGCCTGCTCGAGCACCCGACCGAAGGATTTCCCATGCTGAAGACCGCCCGTGACCCCAAGACCGGCGGACGCAAGATCACGTTCACGCTGCCCGCCGAGCACGCCGGCGGCACGATCTCAGTGGTCGGCAACTTCAACGACTGGACGCCCGGCGTCACCGTCCTCGCCCGGCGCGGCGCGTCGCAGTCCGCGAGCGTGGTCGTACCGGCCGACTACATCGCGGTCTTCCGGTACCTCGGGGAGGGCGGGCTCTGGTTCGACGAGCCCGAGGCCTCCTATGTGGACGCCGGGGCGTCCGTGCTGATGCCCCCGGCGGAGAAGAAGCCGGCCGCCCGGAAGGCCGCCGCCAAGCCCGCCGAGCCGAAGGGCGCGGACGCGGAGCCCGTTGCGACGACCGCCCCCAAGGCGGCCGCGAAGCGGACCACGACCACCAGGCCGGCGGCCGCCAAGCCCGCCGCGAAGCCGACGGCCGAGACGGCGCCCGCCGCCGCGAAGCCCGCCCGGGCCCCGCGCAAGGCCGCGGTGAAGAAGCCCGCCGAGTAGCCCCGGTCGGCGTCGAGACGGCCCGTGGACGAGTTCGCCGTCCAGCGGGTCCTGCTGGCCGTCGACCAGGTGCCGCCGGGATGGGTGGCGTCCTACGGCGACATCGGCGCCGTCGTGGGCGTCGGCCCCCGGCAGGTGGGCGCCATCCTGCGCGAGCACGGCGACCAGGTCGCCTGGTGGCGCGTGGTGAGTGCGGCCGGCACCCTCCCCGCACCCCTCGCCGGCCGCGCGGCCGCCCACTGGGACGCCGAAGGGGTCGCCCACGCCGACGGCCGGGTCGACCTGTCGGGTCACCGCGTCGACCGCGTCGCGTTGGCCGCGGCCTACGCGCGGGCGGTCTGAGGGACGCCGCGGGCTCGGCCCACGCCGATCAGCGGTCGCCAGGGGTGAACCGGCGCAGCCGCATCGAGTTCGTCACCACGAACACGCTCGACAGCGACATCGCGAACCCCGAGATCAGCGGGTTGAGCAGACCGAGGGCGGCCAACGGGAGGGCCGCCACGTTGTAGGCGAACGCCCACACCAGGTTGCCGCGGATCGTCCGCAGCGTGCGCCGGGCGAGCGCGAGGGCGTCCGGGACGACGTCGAGGGTCTGCCGCACCAGGATGATGTCGGCCGACTTCAGCGCCACCTCCGTGCCCGTCAGCACGGCCAACCCCAGGTTGGCGGTGGCCAGGGCCGCCGCGTCGTTGATGCCGTCGCCCACCATCGCGACCCGCCGCCCCTCGGCCTGGAGCCGCTCGATCACGGCCGCCTTCTCCGTCGGCAGGACGCCGGCGATCACCTCGTCGACGCCCACCTCGGCGCCGATGGCGTCCGCGGCCCGCTGCCGGTCGCCGGTCAGCAGGATCGTCCGGAGCCCCATCGCCCGCAGCCGCGCGACGGCGTCCGGGGCGGAGCCCTTCAGGGCGTCCGCGACGACGAGCGCCCCGGCCAGGCGGCCGTCGACGGCGACCAGGACGGCGGTGCGGGCCGTCTCGGCGGCGTCCTCCAGCAGCGCCTCCGCCTCCGGCGGCGTCCGGACGCCCTCGGCGGCGATCAGTGCCGCGTTGCCGACCGCGACCCGCGCCGGCGCGCCGGACGGCGGCGTGACGAGGCCGATCGCCCCCTGGCCGGGCACGGCCCGGACGTCGCGGACATCCCACTCGGCGGCGCCGGCGGGGAGGGCGGCCACCACGGCCCGGGCGATCGGGTGCTCGGAGTGCCGCTCGACGGCGGCGGCGTACGCGAGGGCGTCCATCTCGCCGAACGGCACCACCCGCTCGAGCGTCATCGTGCCGGTGGTCAGGGTGCCCGTCTTGTCGAGGACGACGGTGTCGATGGTGCCGGACGCCTCGAGCGCGTCCGGGCCCTTGATCAGGATGCCCAACTGACCGCCGCGGCCCACCCCGACCATCAGGGCGGTGGGGGTCGCCAGGCCCAGCGCGCACGGGCAGGCGATGATCAGCACCGACAGCGCCGCGCTGAACGCGGGCCGCGGGCCCGCCCCGCTGAGCAGCCAGACCGCCAGCGTCACCCCAGCGAGGGCCAGCACCGCCGGCACGAAGACCCCGACGACCTTGTCGACGAGGGTCTGCACGGCGGCCTTGCGGGCCTGCGCCTGCTCCGCGAGCGTGGCGAGTTGGGCGAGCTGGGTGTGGGCGCCGACGCGGGTGGCCTCAACGATCAGGGCGCCGGTGGTGTTGAGGGTGCCGCCCCAGACGGCCTGGCCCTCGGTGACCTCGCGGGGCACGGGCTCGCCGGTCATCATCGAGGTGTCGATCGCCGACGATCCGACGACCACGACCCCGTCGGTCGCGACGGTCTCCCCGGGGCGCACCAGGAAGCGCTCCCCGCAGCCGAGTTCGCCGATGGGGACGACCTGCTCGCGGCCGTCGCGGATCACGCAGGCGGTGGTGGGGGCCAGCTTGCCCAGCGCGGACAGCACGCCGCGCGCGGACGCCTTGCTGCGCGCCTCGACGTAGCGCCCGGCCAGCAGGAAGGTGGTGACGGCCGAGGCGACCTCCAGGTAGAGGGTGTCGGCGCCCGCGGGGGCCAGCCCGTAGCCGAACCAGGTGGTCTCGCCGGGAGGCGAGCCGAGGATCGTGGACGCCACCGACCAGGTGAAGGCGGCCAGGATGCCGAGCGACACCAGGGTGTCCATCGAGGTGGCCCCGTGGCGCAGGTTGCGCCAGGCCGCCTTGTGGAACGGCCAGGCGCACCAGAAGACGACCGGCAGCGCCGAGACGATCAGCACCCACTCCCAGCCCGGGAACCGCATCTGGGGGGCCAGGGCGAGCACGATCGCGACGTCGCCGAGCGGGACCGTCAGCAGGGCGGCGACCAGCAGCCGCTTCCACAGCATCCCGACGCGGTCGGTGTACCCCTCGGAGTCCTCGCCCTCGACGACGGGGGTCGCGCCGTAGCCGGCCGCCTCGACGACGCCGACGGCGTCCGCGGCCCGGGCGGGGGGCAGCCCCAGGACGACGGCGCGCTCGGTGGCGTAGTTCACGGTGGCGCGGACGCCGGGCATCTTGTTGAGCTTCTTCTCGATGCGGGCGGCGCAGGCGGCACACGTCATGCCGCTGATGTCGAGTTCGACGCGGTTGGCCAGGCCGTCGAAGACCGCCGGGTCGACCGCGGGCGCGGGTCGGGTGTCGGGGGTGGTCACAGGTACCTTCTCCGGTTGGCGTCCCGGTCGCGGGCGGCCAGTTGGGCCAACATGTCGTTGTAGGCGTCGAGCGAGTCGTCCGCGCCGGTGTCGGCGGCGGTGTCGAACCGCCTGTTCTCGGCCTTGTCGTGGGCGAACCACTGGGCGGCCAGCGAGATCATGACGATGAACAGCGGGACCTCGCCGAGGATCCAGGCGGCCTGCCCGGCGACGCTCTGGTCGGCCATCAGGTCGCCCACCCAGATCACATCGATCGACTGGTAGAAGTCGGCGCCGATGAGGGTCTTGCTGCTCATGATGCCCACGGCGAAGATCGCGTGGAACGGCATGATGCTGATCGCCAGGGCCAGCCGCACCAGGTGCGGCAGGTCGGGGCGCGGCCGGTCGACGCCGATGAGCAGGTTGAAGAACGCGTAGCCGGTGACCATGAAGTAGAGCAGCATCAACTGGTGCGCCCAGTGGTAGCGCATGAGCCACGGGAACAGCGGCGTGAAGTAGATGAAGAACAGCGACCCCACGTAGTTGAGCCACAGCAGCGGCGGCGACAGCAACCGCCAGAAGGGCCGGAACCCGCCGACGGCCTCCGCCGCCTCGCGCGGGCCCGGCAGGTCGCCGGTACGGTCCCGGCCGGCTTGCCGCAGCAGGGTGAAGGGTCCGCCCAGCACGCACAGCGCCGGCACCAGCATGTTGACCGTCATGTGCACGACCATGTGCCAGCTGTAGACGGCGGTGGAGTACTCCCAGAGCCCGGAGGTGGCCAGGTACAGGGTGAGCAGCCAGCCGGCGGTCCAGGCGATGGTGCGCGCCACGGGCCAGGGCCGGCCCTGGCGCCGCAGCCGGATCACGCCGACGGCGTACCAGGCGAGCGCGGCCACCGACAGCCCCACCCAGAGCCAGTTCGGACGCCCCGGCCCCAGCAGCCGCTCCAGGGTCACCGGGTCGTTGACCTCGTAGCCGAGGTAGTTGATCTGGATGCTCTGCGGCACGAGGAACCGCGGCGAGGGGACGTGGTTCTCGGCCGTCGCCAGCGCCAGGTAGGCCACGGCCAGGACGCCGTCGGGCACGACCGTCCAGAGCCGCCAGGGCCGGCCGGCCCGGTGCGCGACCTCGCGGGCGGCCCAGTTGGTGAACAGCAGCGCCAGGCAGGCCCCGAGCCCCAGCGCGACCCGTCCGTAGGGAACGTCCGGGGCCGGCACCCCGGCCAGTTGCTGCCAGGCGACCACCGCGGTGCCCGCCGCGGCGACCGCCAGCAGTCCGGGCACCGCCCGGTGGTAGCGGCCGACCCGGCGCGCCGCGCCGCCGGGACCGGGGGCGTCCCCCAGCAGGAGGACGGCGAGGGCCGCGGAGAGCAGCGGGACGATCGCGAGCGTGAGCCAGGTCGCGGCGTCGGTGGCCCAGTCGTGGTCGAGCCCCACGGTGACGGTTCCGGTGACGCCGACGAACGCGAGGGCGAGCACCCCGCTCGCGAGCGCCAGGACGAACGGGGCGACCGTCCGGGCGGCGTAGGCCACGGCGACGCAGCCCAGCGCGACGCCGGCCGACAGCAGCCAGGCCAGGCCCGACGGGGTGGAGCGCTGGAAGTCCCACCACGCCTGCGGGTGCATCGTGTACTGGAGCGGGACGCCGTTGACGTAGGCGGAGTTGGCGAAGGTGCCGAACAGGGACGCCCACAGCCAGCCCTGGCCCGCGAGCGCGCCCAGCCGGGCCAGGCGACGGCCCTCGGCGGTGAGGCGACCGTCGGCGTCCGGGCGCACGAAGAAGACGATGCCGGTGAAGCAGGCCAGCGTGAGTACGGCGGACACCCGGGCCGCGTAGTCGCCCAGGGCCGACAGGGTGGTCGTGAGCGGATCGCCCTGGAGGCGGCCCGGCAGCGGGGGCTGCCGGCCGACCTGGTCCGCGACCCACCACACGAAGACGGCACCCACGAGGACGGCGGCGGCGAGGGCGGCGGTCCCGGCGCCGCGGTTGCGGCCCGCGTCGGCCTGGCGCGTCGGGCTGGGGACCGCGGGGCTGGTCACGGGCAACGTCCTCCCTGTCGTCGAACGCCTGCCATTCTGCCCGCTGACCCGGCGGGTGACGCCGCGGGCCACACTCCCGGAACACGCGGCGCGAGTGGTTGATAGTTCAAGTAAAGCGCGTACCCTGGAGGTATGACCGACGTCGCACCCGTCCTGTTCCTCAGCCACGGCGCCCCGCCGCTCGCCGACCACCCCACCTGGACGCGCGAGTTGCGCGACTGGGGTGCCCGCCTGGGCCGGCCCGCGAGCGTGCTCATGGTGTCGGCGCACTGGGAGAACGCGCCGGTGACGGTGAGTTCGACCACCCCGCACACCCCGCTGCTCTACGACTTCTACGGCTTCCCGCAGCGCTACTACGAGGTGACCTACGACGCGCCGGCCGCCCCGGGGCTGGCCCGGGCGGTCGCCGGCGCCCTCGGCGGCGAGGTGCACCAGGACCCCCACCGCGGCCTCGACCACGGCGCCTACGTGCCGCTCGCCGAGCTGTTCCCGGACGCCGACGTGCCGGTGCTGCAGCTCTCCCTGCCGACGCTGGACCCGGCCCGCCTGGTCGAGCTCGGTCGACGGCTGGCACCGCTGCGCGAGGACGGCGTCCTGATCGTCGGGTCCGGCTTCACGACCCACAACCTGCGCTGGTTCGGCGGCCTCGCCGCCGACCCGGACGCCGCCCCGCCGACCGCCTCGGCCGAGTTCGACGCTTGGGCGGCGGAGACGGTGGCCGCGGGCGACCTGGACGCCCTCGTCGACTTCGCCCGGGTGGCGCCCGCCGCGCGCGAGGCGCATCCCCGCACCGAGCACTGGGCGCCCCTCTACGTCGCGCTGGGCGCGGCGGCGGCGTCCGGGGTGGCGGGGGCGAGCGTCGTCGACGGGTTCTGGTACGGGCTGTCGAAGCGGTCCTGGCAGTTCGCCTGACCTGCGGTCGCGGCCGGCCCGGCGGGGGGCCTACAGGGTGGCGCGGCGCCGGGCGTCCAGGATGGCGGCGTTCTCGGCGACCTTGCGCCGGTTGAGCGGGAACCAGAACGCGAGGACGAGCGCCAGCACCAGGAACAGCACGCCGGTCGCGGCCGTCGAGAAGGTGTAGAGGCCGGTGGTCGTGGCTTCCGACTGCTGGACGCCCTGGCCCTCGGAGGCCCGGTAGTCGAGCCAGCCGAGGATCCAGCTGCTCAGGCCGCTGGACACGGCCTGGCCCACCTTCCGCGACCAGGAGTAGCTGGCGAAGATGACGCCGTCGTCGCGCTCCCGGGTCTGCACCTCGTGGTCGTCGACCACGTCGCCGATGAACGCCCAGATCAGCAGGGCGAACAGCCCCTGCCCGAGGCCGGCGAACGAAAGCCCGACGAGGTACACCACCGGGTTGTGGGTCTGCAGGGCCGCGAGCAGGAAGCCGGCCGCGGCGGAGATCGTGGCGCCCGTCGCCACGATCTCCTTCTTGCCGTAGCGCAGGCCGAGCCGCGTGGCGAACGGGGCGAGCAGCACCGTCGGGGCGACGATGAGCAGCCCCGCCAGCGACTGCAACTGCGGCAGCCGGAAGTAGTCGAGGCACACGTAGGGGATCAGCGCCTGGGACATGCCGACGCCGAGGCCCTGGGCGAGCGCGCCGACGATCAGCGCGGCCAGCGCCCGGTTGCTGAGCACCGACGCGAGCGTCTTGCCGAAGCTGGCGCGGCCCTCGGCCGGCTTGTGGGTGACGATGCGCTCGCGGACGCCCGCGTAGCAGACGGCGTACAGGCCCAGCGCCAGGACGCCGCCCACGATCGACACGCCGAACAGCCGCTCGGGCACGATGAACGCGTGGCCCGCCGCGTTGCGGTCGTAGATGAACAGCGGGGGGATCACCAGCACCGACAGCACGGCGATCAGGGCGCCCATTGACCGGAAGACCGACAGCTGGGAGCGGTGGGCCGGCTTCGGGGAGATCACCGTGACCATCGAGCCGTAGGGGATGCTGATCGTGGAGAACGCCAGCCCGAACACGAAGTAGGTGACGCTGACCCAGCTGAGGCGGGCCTGGTAGTCCCAGCCGGTGATGAAGGGGGCGAAGCAGAGGGAGGAGGTGACGACGACGATGGGGGCGAGGCGCGGGATCCAGGGCCGGAACCGGCCGGCCGGCGCCGCGGGCAGGATGTCGACGAGCCGCCCGACGAGGAGGTCGTAGAAGGCGTCGGCCAGGCGCGCCAGCAGCAGCACGAAGCCGAGGTGCATCGGGTCGATGCCGGCCACGTTCGTCGCGTAGATCATGAAGAACGTGCTGACCATGATGAACGTGAAGTCGTTCGCCATGTCGCCCGCCGCGTAACCGAGCTTGTCGTACCACCCGAACGGACGCACCTCGCGGGGTGCCGCGGTGGTGTTCGCCATGCTGATCTCCGCCCTGACAGACTCCCTGCGCAGACTAGACGACGCGGCGGCCAATCCCGAGCGGTCCATCTGCTGTCGTGGGGGAATACGGCGATGGAAACTCAGGTTGAGTCTGGTGAACTCAACTTTCCCGAACTAGCCTGTCGGCTAGGCAACACGACCGAGAGGGCCCCCCGTGGACACTGCGAAGCTCACCGCCAAGAGCCGCGACGCGGTCACCACCGCGCTGCGCAACGCGCTCACCAGCGGCAATCCCACCGCCGAGCCGAGCCACCTGCTGCACGCCATGCTGCTCGTGCCCGACAACACCGTCGGCGCCCTGTTGCAGGCGGTCGGCGCCGACCCGCAGGCCCTGGACGCCGCCGCCCAGGCCGCGATCAAGAAGCTGCCCAGCTCCACCGGTGCGTCGGTGTCGCAGCCGCAGCTCTCCGGCGCCTTCGCCCGGGTGCTGGCCGACGCCGAGACCCGCGCCGCCGCGCTGGGCGACCAGTTCGTCGCCACCGAGCACCTGCTCATCGCGCTGGCGTCCGTGGACTCCGACATCAAGCCCGCCTTCGTGAAGGCCGGGGTGACGCCGGACGCGCTCACGGCGTCCTTCAACGAGCGGCGCGGCGGCAAGCGGGTGACGTCGGAGGCCGCCGAGGGCGGCGAATCGGCGCTCGACAAGTACTCGGTCGACCTGACCGAGCGGGCCCGGGAGGGCAAGCTCGACCCCGTGATCGGCCGCGACGCGGAAATCCGCCGGGTCATCCAGGTGCTGTCCCGCCGCACGAAGAACAACCCCGTCCTGATCGGCGAGCCGGGTGTCGGCAAGACCGCCGTCGTCGAGGGCCTCGCCCAGCGGGTGGTGGCCGGCGACGTGCCCGACTCGCTCCGCGGCCGCCGGGTCGTCAGCCTCGACCTCGCCTCGATGGTCGCCGGGGCCAAGTACCGCGGCGAGTTCGAGGAGCGGCTCAAGGCCGTCCTCAACGAGATCAAGGAGGCCGAGGGTCAGGTCATCACGTTCATCGACGAGCTGCACACCGTCGTGGGCGCCGGGGCGTCCGAGGGGGCGATGGACGCCTCGAACATGCTCAAGCCCATGCTGGCCCGCGGCGAGCTCCGGATGATCGGCGCCACCACCCTCGACGAGTACCGCGAGCGCATCGAGAAGGACCCGGCGCTGGAGCGCCGCTTCCAGCAGGTCTACGTCGGCGAGCCCAGCGTGGCCGACACCGTCGCGATCCTGCGCGGCATCCGGGAGCGCTACGAGGCCCACCACAAGGTGCGGATCACCGACCAGGCGCTGGTCGCCGCGGCGACCCTGTCGAACCGGTACATCACCGGCCGGCAGCTCCCCGACAAGGCCATCGACCTGATCGACGAGGCGGCGTCCCGGCTGCGGATGGAGATCGACTCCTCCCCGGAGGAGATCGACACCCTGCGCCGGCAGGTCGACCGGCTGACGATGGAGCAGTTCGCCCTCGAGAAGGAGGAGGACCCGGCCTCGCTCGAGCGGCTCGAGCGGCTCCGGGCCGAACTGGCCGACACCGAGGAGCGGCTGCGCGCCCTCGAGGACCGCTGGGAGGCCGAGAAGGCCGGCCTCAACCGGGTGGGCGAGCTCAAGAAGGAGATCGACGAGCTGCGCGTCGTCGCCGAGCGCCACCAGCGTGAGGGCAACTTCGCGGCGGCGTCCGAGATCCTCTACGGGCGCATTCCCGCCCTGGAGAAGGAGATGGACGCCGCGGCGTCCGCCGGGCGGGCCACCACGATGGTCTCCGAGGAGGTGGACGCCAACGACGTCGCGGAGGTCGTCAGCGCGTGGACCGGCATCCCGGTCGGCAAGATGCTGGCGGGGGAGTCGGAGAAGCTGCTGCGGATGGAGTCGCTCATCGGGCAGCGCCTGATCGGCCAGGCGAAGGCCGTCGAGGCGGTCGCGGACGCCGTGCGCCGCAGCCGGGCCGGCATCTCCGACCCCAACCGGCCGATCGGCTCGTTCCTGTTCCTCGGCCCCACCGGCGTCGGCAAGACCGAGCTGGCACGCTCGCTGGCGGAGTTCCTGTTCGACGACGAGGCCGCGATGGTGCGCATCGACATGAGCGAGTACGGCGAGAAGCACACGGTCTCGCGGCTCGTCGGCGCGCCCCCCGGGTACGTCGGCTACGAGGAGGGCGGCCAGCTGACCGAGGCGGTGCGCCGGCGTCCGTACTCGGTGGTGCTGCTGGACGAGGTCGAGAAGGCGCACCCGGACGTCTTCAACATCCTGCTGCAGGTGCTCGACGACGGACGCCTCACCGACGGCCAGGGGCGGGTGGTCGACTTCAAGAACACCACGCTGATCCTGACGTCCAACCTGGGCTCGCAGTACCTCGCGGACCCGGCGCTGGACGACGAGACCAAGCGGGCGGCGGTCATGGAGGTCGTCCGGAAGGCCTTCCGGCCGGAGTTCCTCAACCGCCTCGACGAGGTGGTGCTGTTCGACCCCCTCACGCTGGCCGACCTGACCCGCATCGTCGACATCCAGCTGCGGCGGCTGAACACGCGGCTCGCCGACCGCCGCATCGCCGTCGAGGTCACCCCCGCGGGCAAGGAGTGGCTGGCGACGACCGGCTTCGACCCGGTCTACGGGGCACGCCCGCTCAAGCGGTTGGTGCAGTCGACCGTCGAGGACGCCCTGGCGCGGCGCCTGCTCGCCGGCGAGATCCGCGATGGGGACACGGTCACCTTCGACGCCGACGCCTCGGGGCTGCGGGTCGCCGACATCGTCCACTCGGTGTCGCGGAGCGCGATGAGCGCCCCGACGCCCGACGAGCCCGACATCGTGGACGCCGAGCTGGTCGACTGAGGCCGGGCGGGGGCGTCCGCGGGCCGAGGGGAGGTGACGTGGCCGACTGGGGTGAGCACGCAGAGGAGTGGGCGGCGGCCGTGCTGGCGGCCCTGGCGACGGAGTACCCGTCGGCGGCCGGCCACGTGGCGCTCGGCCCGGACGACTGCGACGTCACCCCGTCGGCGCTGCACCCGGCGTTCTGGGGGTGCCTCGACTGGCACTCCTCGGTGCACATGCAGTGGTCGGCGCTCACCCTGCTGGACGCCTCCGGCCCGGCCCTCACCCCGGCCACCCGGGACGCCCTCTCCCGCGTCCTGGCCGAGCGGCTGACGGACGCGCATGCGGCCGTCGAGGCCGACTACCTGCGGCGGCACCCCGCCTTCGAGCGGCCCTACGGTTGGGGGTGGGCCGCGACCCTGGCGGCCGCGGCGTCCCGTTCGCCGCAGCCGGACGCCGCCGCCTGGGCCGCCGCGACGCGTCCGCTCGCCGACGCGGTGTTCGACCTGGTGCTGGGCTGGCTGCCGCGGCTGCGTCGGCCGGTACGCACCGGCGTGCACGACAACACCGCGTTCGGGCTGGCGCTGGTGCACGCGGCCGCCGGCGTCCTGGGGCGTCCGGAGGTTCGGGACGCCGTCGCGACCCGGGCGCGCGCCTGGTTCGGCCGGGACTGTGACTACCCCGTGCGCTGGGAGCCCAGCGGCAACGACTTCCTCTCCGCGGCCCTGTGCGAGGCCGAACTGATGCGGCGGGTGCTGCCCGCGGGGGAGTTCCGTGGCTGGCTGGCGGGGTTCCTGCCCGGGCTCGGGGCGTCCGGCGATCCGCTGCTCGACGTCCCGGAGGTCGGCGACCGGACCGACGGCAAGCTCGTCCACCTGGTCGGCCTCGCGCTCAGCCGTGCCTGGCACCTGCGGGCCCTGGCCCCCCACCTGGACGCCGACCGCGCCGCCCGCGTCGCCGAGAAGACCGCCGTCCAGGTGGCGGCGGCCGGCCCCGAGATCGCCGGCGGCGACTTCATGGCGACCCACTGGCTGGTGTCGTACGCGCTGCTGGCCGCCGGCGTCCCCGTCGCCGCCGAGGAACCCTTGAGCGCCGGCGATCGGTCGAACTAGGGTCGAGGCGTCCCGTCCGTCGACGAGAAGGAGCCCCGATGCCCGAGCTGACCGTCCCCGGCGAACCCCCGGTCGCCCTGCACTTCACCGACTCCGGCGGCGAGGGCCGGCCGGTCGTCCTCATCCACGGGTGGCCGCTGTCGGAGGCCGCGTGGGTCCGGCAGACGCCCGTTCTCGCCGCGGCGGGCTACCGCGTCGTCACCTACGACCGGCGCGGCTTCGGGCGGTCGGACAAGCCCGAGGAGGGGTACGACTACGACACCCTGGCCTCCGACCTCAACGAACTGATGCTCGGCCTCGACCTCACGGACACCGTGCTGGTCGGGTTCTCGATGGGCGGCGGCGAGGTCGCCCGCTACATCGGCACCTACGGCACCGGGCGTCTGGCGGGCGCCGTGCTGGCCGCGGCCATTCCTCCCGGGCTGGGCATCACGGAGGCCAACCCGGACGGTGCCGGCCCGCAGTCGTTCTTCGACGGGTTGGCCGACCAGTGCGCCGCCGACCGGGCCGGCTTCCTGGACGGGTTCATGCACACCTTCTTCAGCTCCGCCGAGGGCGGGCTCAAGGTGGCCGAGACCGACGTGCAGGAGGCGCTGGCGATCGCGTCCCTCGGCTCCGACACGGCGCTGCCGGCCTGCATCCGCATCTGGAGCACCGACTTCCAGGACGACCTGCGGGCCGTCGACGTGCCGCTCCTGGTGATCCACGGCGACGGGGACCAGAACGTGCCGTTCGCGAAGTCGGCCGCCCGGGTCCCGGCCTACGTGCCCCACGCCCGGCTGCACGTGATCGCCGACGGGCCGCACGGCATCAACGTGTCGCACACCGCGGAGTTCAACCGGGTGCTCCTGGAGTTCCTCGACAGCCTCTGATCCGCCGGTTCAGCGGCTCACGCGCAGCGCGATCTTCCCCGCGGCGTGGCCGCCCTTCGACAGTCGGAGGGCGTCGGCGGCGTCGGCGAGGTCGAAGGAGTGGGCGACGCGCACCACGAGGTCTCCCGCATCCACCAGGCCGGCCAGCTGAGCCAGGTCGGCGGCGTCCGGACGCACCCACAGCCACGACCCGCCCACCTCGGTCACGCTGCGGTCGGCGATGGAGGCATGGCGTCCCCCCGCCGCGAGCACGGCCAGCGTGACCTCCCGGACGCCACCCACGAAGTCCGCCACCACGTCGACGCCGGCGGGGGCCAACGCCCGGACCCGCTCCACGAGGCCGTCCCCGTACGCCAACGGCTCGGCCCCCAGCCCCCGGAGCAGATCGTGGTTCGCCGGGGACGCCGTGGCCAGAACGCGCGCCCCCGCGCGCCGGGCCACCTGGACGCCGATCTGGCCGACCCCGCCGGCACCGCCGTGGATCAAGACGGTCTCACCCGGGGCCACGCCCAGCCGACGCACCACCTGGTAGGCGGTCAGCCCGGCCAGGGGGAGCCCGGCCGCGGCGTCCCAGTCGAGCGACGCCGGCTTGCGGGCGAGCGTCCGGACCGGAGCGCTGACGTACTCCGCGTAGGTGCCACCCGACACGACATCCTTGCGGACGTAGCCGATGACCTCATCGCCGACCGCATACTCGGGGACGTCGATCCCGACGGCGCTGACCACGCCCGCCACGTCCCACCCCGGCGTCACCGGGAAGACGAACTCCAAGACGGCGTCCAGGGCACCGCTCATCAGCTTCCAGTCGACCGGGTTGACCCCCGCCGACCGCACCTCGACGAGCACCTCGCCCGGCCCCACCTTGGGCAGCGGGCGCTCGGCGACGTGCAGCTGCTCCACCCCTCCGAAGGTGTCGTAGACCACGGCTCTCATCCTCGCTCCTCCCTCTCAACACCAGGACGCCGACGCGTCCGGCGGCGTCCCCACCGGGGCGACGCCCCAGCCCAGGCTAGACCGCGGGACCTCCACCTCACCCGCCCCGCTGCCTGCGCCGCAGGACGTCCGCGCAGGTGACAGAATGTGCCGCGTCCCGTACGGAAGGAGCCTTCATGGCCACGCTGCTCCAGATCGACTTCCCCAGCGAGGGGCCCTTCGGCGCCGAGATGTCCGCGGCGTACGCGGACCTCGCCCGCAGCATCAGCAACGAGCCCGGCCTCCTGTGGAAGATCTGGACCGAGAACGCGTCCGACCGGACGGCCGGCGGCATCTACCTCTTCGCCGACGAGGCGTCCGCCCGCTCCTACTGCGACATGCACACCGCGCGGCTCCAGAGCTTCGGCGTGTCGGGGATCCGCGCCCTGTTCTTCGACGTGAACCCCGAGCTCACCGCCATCACCCGCGGGCCCGTCTCCTGACCGACTCCGACCGGGCGGCGCTCCTCGGTCCGCTCAGCGCCTGGCGGTGAGGCCGGACAGGAGCACGTCCAGGAGGTCGGCGACGATCTGGCTCTCGTCCGTGGCGCGGGGCGTGGCCGAGAAGAACGGGTAGAGCATGCCGAGCAGCAGCCAGACGACGGTCGTCGGGTGGTGGGGGGTGAACTCCCTGGCCTCGATCCCGCCCCTGACGACGTCGGTCAGGGGTTGCAGGAAGCGCGTCTGGTAGTCGGCGGCGAACGCCTCCCGGTCGGCGTCGTCGAGGTGCCGCAGATCGTGCAGGGCGAGCCGCATGATGGCGCGGCTCTCGACCGGCAGGGCGAACAGTCCGCGGACGATCGCCCGGAGCTGGTCGGCGAACTTCGGCGTCGCGCGGCGGCCCGCTGCCACCACGGCCGCCACCTGGTCGAGGTAGCCCGCGACGATGTCGCGGAGCAGGTCCGCCTTGCCGGCGTAGTGGTAGTACAGGGCGGCCTTGGTGACGCCGCAGGCGTCCGCGATCTCGCGCATCGAGGCGCCGTCGAAGCCGCGCTCGACGAACTGCCGGGTCGCCTCCGCGATCAGCCGGGTGCGCAGCGGGTCCATGGTCTTCCCCGGGGCCTCAGCTGGCGCGGGTGGCCTGCTCGACCGTGCGCGACTTCAACAGCAGCGCCACGACGAGCAGGGCGGCGGTTACGAGGCCGATGCCGAGGAACGACAGGTCGTAGCCGTGGGCCGTGTCCCCGAAGGACGCCGCCACGGCGCCCACCAGCGCGGCCGACACCAGCTGGCCGACGGAGGTGAGCGTGGTCACCATCCCCTGAGCGGCCGACCGGTCCTCGGCCGTGGTCTCGTTCAGCGTGATGTAGCGGATCGGGGCCCCCAGCAACGCCGACAGCCCCAGGCCGATCAGCGAGCTGAAGACGATGAACAGAGCCAGGGACGCGCCCGCCTGGCTGATCCCGATCATGCCGACCATCATGACGACGAGGCCCGCCAGGATCACGCTGCGCGAGCCCAGGCGGTCCAGGAGGCGCCCCATGAGCGGCGACCCCACCGCCATCGCGAGGACCAGGGGCAGCAGCAGGTAGCTGCCCGTGGCCGGCGTCACGCCCAGCGACAGCACGGCCAGCAGGGGCAGGAACACGACGCTCGCCTCGCCCAGGCCCGCCCCTGCGGTCAACGTGAACGCCACCGCGAGCTGGCGGTTGCGGAACAGCCGGACGGGGAACACCGGGTTCTCGGCGCGCCGTTCGATTCCCACCAGCGCCACCCAGGCGATCAGCGAGACCACCAGCGGCAGCCACACGGTCGGGTTGCTCAGGCTGGCCGCCGCGGCCGCGGGGTCGAACTCGTTGAGCCCGTAGGTGAAGGTGCCCAGCGCGACGCCCAGGACCAGCATCCCGGCCACGTCGAACCGGCCGGAGGTCGCCAGGCGCTGGTGGGGGAGGAGCCGCCAGGCCAGGGCGATGACCGCCAGCGCCAGCGGCAGGTTGATGAGGAACAGCCACTGCCAGCCGAACCCCAGCAGGAGGCCCCCGATGACGGGACCGATCAGGAACGCCAGCCCGAACACCGCTCCGATCAGGCCGAGCGCACCGCCGCGCTTCTCCGGCGGGAACGTGTCGCCGATGACCGCGCTGGCGACGGGGAAGATCCCACCGGCCCCGAACCCCTGGATCGCTCGACCCGCGAGCAGCAGGAGCCACAGCCCCGACCCGTGCGAGGCGGCCACCACCAGCGAGCCGATCGCGAAGATCGCGACGACGAGGACGTAGATCGCGCGGCGTCCGTAGAAGTCGGACAACTTGGCCATGAGCGGGGTGCTGATCATCTGCAGCAGCACGTAGATGCTGAAGATCCAGGGCAGCTGCCGCGGGCTGAGGGCGAACTCCGCCTGGATGGCCGGCAGGGCCGGGCCGATGATGGCGATGTCCAGGGCCCCCATGAGCACCCCGACGAACAGGACCCCCAACGTCTGGTTGCGCTGCTTCTCGTCCACGATTCCTCCACCTACCGAACGGTCAGTAGGAGAATAGTTCAACGGTTTAAGCACCACAAATCCTTGCGGCCTAGGAGGCTGCTGAAGAAGGCGCCATTTGGCGTGTCGGCAGGCTGTGGATGGCGGAGTCCACGTGGGTGGCCTCGGCGACCTTGACGCCGTCACTGCGGCGCCTTCGCTCACCGGACCTGCTTTGGCCGGTGGAGCC
>JAAYTZ010000093.1 GCA_012517965.1 Propionibacterium sp.
CGCCCACCCCGAACGGTTCGTCCACCAGCACCCCGTCCCGCACGCCCTACCCATCGCCGCCTGGATCAACAAACCCCCAGACGACACGAACTCAACCAACCCGAGCATCAACTGACCCAACAAGGTTGACATCTTCCGAACTGGCGGACGTGCCAAGGATTGAGACGATCAGAATCGGGCGTCGGCCATAGCGGTCGGAGAGCCGACCCAACAGCGGGCCGCCGACGATCTGGGTCGGCCGGATAGGCGGCCGTGAGCAGGCCGATCGCCACGGCGTCCGCACCGAACCTCGTTGCGTAGTAGGGCAACAACGGCAGGATGAGACCGAACCCCAGCACATCGATGAACACGGTGACGAAGATCGTCGACAGGCGACGCTTGCTCAGTGCCTCGCTTGTGGGTTCGACAGCGGAGTGATTCATGACCCGACCCTCCTCACGTTTGTTGGTGCTGTGCTTGCCCCGAAGTCAACTGATGACTCCTGGAACATACATTAGACAAACCTTGGACACAAGCCACCCGGATGGGTCGCGGACCGTGCCCGCGCCGCCGAGGCGGTCCTGCTGTGATGAGCCCAGCGGAGGGGCCCACGCCGCGCATCGACGAGGTCGGCGCTGATCGGGAGGTGGGTTGAGCGGCGCTGGGAGTCGCCCGCGTCTTGAGCGGCCTCCATGGCATCGCGGAGTCCTCCCTCGGCGTCCGCGATCGTTCTGCGGGCGGCGAGGAGGCATGGCGGGTGGGTCCACTGCGGATCGAACCCAGAGCCCGCGGATTGGCCGGGAGGTAAGCGTCCGTGGCGCGGGAAGGTGAGCGCGCTACCGCAATCGGCGGCGCTGTCAGGGTGTCTGGCGAAGCCAGCTGGCGGCATTCGCGGGATACAGCGGCAGGCCGGCCTCAGCATCGTCGAAGGGTCGCCACACGACCGGGACCACGGACCCGTCCGTCTCAATGAGCGCGGCACCATCGGGTGCCGGCTCGGGGTCCAGGCGACCCGTGTAGAGGAAGACGATCTCGTGGCCGAGTCGACCGTTCATGCGGAAGATGTTCTCCACCACCCCCAGATAGGTCAGGCGGTTCACGGTCGCTCCGAGTTCCTCACCCACCTCGCGGAGGACGGCGTCGCGATGGGTCTCGCCGAGTTCGACGCTGCCCCCGATGAGCCGGTGGTAGCCGTCGGGGTCCTCGATGGTGGGTTGGTTCACCGAGACGGCATGCGCCGTCCCGGCGGCGTTCGGAGCGATCAGCATCGCCTTCACCCGGATACAAGAGCGGTCAGTGGCCACTGGCTGACCGTATAGCGCCGCGAGAACCGCGCCTGGCTTCCGCGCCGCTCGCGGCAGATCCGGTAAACCGAGTCTCGCCGTGTTGTTGAACAAATCGTGGTTTCGTTGCACACTAGACGTGTGAGGTGAAGCTGACGCAAGCGGTCCGCAAGCACCGTCTCGGCGCAGCCCGGATCGCTCACGTGATCAGTACCTGTCAACCCACCGTCGGCGTCCGACCCAGCGGCGAACCCGAGTACTGCTGGATCGGTGACGACGACCGAGGACTGGAACTGGAGATCATCGGAGTCATCGTCGCCACCGACAGTGAGCCGACGATGCTGATCATTCATGCCATGCCGACCGCCCTGAGGAGGAAGTGAGCGCGATGCGGATCCAGTTGGGTAACGGCACCAGCGCCGAAATCACCAGCATCGAAAACATCAACCTGGACGAAGAGGTCGTGTACTTCGAAGGCGAGCGACTCACCGAAGCCCGCGCCGCCGCGATCGCCCGCGACATCGCCGCACGCCACGGCCGCAAGGGCGGACGTCCCCGACTGGCCGCTGAGACGAGCAGGATCGGGA
>JAAYTZ010000010.1 GCA_012517965.1 Propionibacterium sp.
CCACCATTCCCTCCCCAACCGCGACCAACCAACCCCCGCCCGGCCGACACGTTGACACAATCACCCCCATGCACCACCACCAGCCAGCCCTCCCGACCGCCCTGATCACCGGAGCCACCCGCAACACCGGCCACGCCATCGGCGCCCGATGATCCTGGGGCGGCGATTTGGTTCGAGTCGCACCGAGGCGGTAGAGTGAGCGGGCCGAAGACCGCTGGTTTCGGTCCGGGTGACCGGATCGAAGAAACCCCGCGCAGGTGAAAGGTTCAGAGCACTGCACCTCGCTGCAGTTCTTGATTCCCCGTTCGCCGGCGCGACCGGGGTTTTTTCTTGCCAGGGACTTCGGGCTGACGCAATAGGAAGTGGAGGAGACCCATGGCGAAGCCGGACAAGGCCGCAGCGGTCGCGGAGATCAGGGAGCAGTTCGCTTCCTGCGACGCCGCCGTGCTGACCGAGTACCGCGGTCTCACCGTGAAGAGCCTGAAGGAGTTTCGTCGGGCTCTCGGTGAGAACGCCACCTATGCCGTCACGAAGAACACGCTGACCAAGATCGCGGCCCGGGAGGCCGGCATCGACGGGCTGGATGACCAGCTCGCCGGGCCGACCGCCATCGCGTTCATCCGCGGTGACGTCGCCACCGCGGCCAAGGGAATCCGTGACTTCGCGAAGGCCAATCCGCTTCTGGTCATCAAGGGAGGTGTGCTGGACGGTCGCGTCCTCGACGCCGAGGCGGTCAAGAAGTTGGCCGACCTCGAGTCGCGTGAGGTGCTGCTCGCCAAGCTCGCCGGGGCGCTGCAGGGCACCCTGCAGCAGGCCGTCTACCTGTTCGCCGCTCCGCTCGCCCAGGCCGCTCGCGCCCTGGGTGCCTTGGAGCAGGCGGCGGGGGAGAACCCGTCCCTCATCGGAGGCGCCGGTGCGGCGTCCGCCAAGGACCAGAAGCCCGAGACCGCCGAGGCCACCTCGGCAACCCCTGCCGAGGACGACGCCCCGGCAACCGATGCAGCGCCCGCTGCGGAGGCCACCGACACCGCGGCTGACGCTGCAGAGTAACTGAAAGGACGCCAACAATGGCCAAGCTCACCAACGAAGAGCTCCTTGAGGCTTTCAAGGAGATGACCCTGATCGAGCTCTCCGAGTTCGTGAAGCAGTTCGAGGACACCTTCGGCGTGACCGCCGCCGCTCCGGTGGCCGTCGCCGCCGCTGCCCCCGGCGCCCCGGCTGCCGCCGAGGAGGAGGAAGAGGTCAGCAACGAGGTGGACGTGATCCTCGTCTCCGCCGGCGACAAGAAGATCCAGGTCATCAAGGAGGTGCGCGCCCTGACCAGCCTGGGCCTGAAGGAGGCCAAGGATCTCGTCGAGGCCGCCCCCAAGGCCGTCCTGGAGAAGGTCACCCGCGAGGCCGCCGCCAAGGCCAAGGAGCAGCTCGAAGCTGCCGGCGCGGCCGTCGAGGTCAAGTGATCCCGAGCGCCGAGCGCTGACCACCGCGAAGGCGGGCCCGATCGGGCCCGCCTTCGCCCATTTCACGTCCGCCACCCTGCGCCGTCCAGCCTCCCCCGTGCTCGGAGAGGACGAGAAGGCCTGTCCAGCCGCTCGTGGGAAGGAACGGGCGGGGACAAGGGTGGGGTCAGGGTGCACTCCGTCCTGTCGCGGCCGCCCGGCGAGGGGGGATGGGGTCTGACGCCGCTGGGGCGACGGTAGAGGCGGGGTTCCGGAACACGGACCGGCGCTGGATCGCGTAACCGACCAGGAAGAGCAAGGCCTCCACCGCGAGCTTGGCCGGCACCAGGGGCGCGCCAGCCACGTCGACCAGGAGGGTGAGCAGCGTGTAGTTGGCGGCGATCACGCCGGTCGCCAGCAGTGCGTAGCGTCGGAGCGCCTGTCCGACATTCCCTCGATCAGCGAAGACCAGATCTCGATTGAGGCGGAAGTTCGCCGCCGCACTCGCGATCCGGGCCGACACGACCGCCAGGAGGAGGTTGCCAGTGAGGGCATCAAGGAGCAGCACCCCGGCCCAGTCGAGCCCGGCGGACGCCAGCGAGGCGCCCGCGAACCGAAGCAGTGGCGCGTAGATGCGCAGGGCGTCCCGGATGGGGCGGAAGTGGGACGACGCGTTGTCGTCGAGGTAGATGGTCTCGATGGGGATCTCGTGCACCCGCACCCCTGCGGCCTTCGCCTCGAACAGCAGGTTCGCCTCGTACTCGAACCGCGTGCCTTCGACCCGGCCGAGCCACCCCAGCAGATCCGCAGGATACGCGCGGAGGCCGGTCTGGGTGTCATGGATCGCGAGTCCGGTGGCGAACCGGAATACCCACCGGCTGACCGTGTTGCCGAACCGGCTCCGCGCCGGCACGTTGCCGGTGAAACGGCGTCCGCCCAAGACCATGGTGCCGGGAGCGACCTCTGCGGCTGCGCGCAGGATGTCGACCGGGGTGTGCTGGCCGTCGCAATCGGCGCAGACGACAGTCTCCCCCGGGCAACGCTCGGACGCCCACGCGAACCCGCTCTTGAGGGCAGCCCCCTTGCCGCGGTTGGTGGCGAAGCGGAGGACGTGCGCGCCCGCGTCCGTGGCGACCTGGAACAGCCCGTCGAATGCCGCCCCGGAGCCGTCGTCCACGACGAGAATGGACGCCTCGGGCGCGGCCGCGCCGATTTCTCGGACCAACTGGACCAGCCGGAGGTCGGGTTCGTAGGCGGGGACGAGGATCAGCACGGTCAGTTCCCCACGTAGAGGATGTCGCTCGTGCCGCGCTCCCGGCCGGTGCCGAGCGGCTTGTTGGCCACGGAGCCGTCGAAGAACATGGTCGACGAACCCCCGCCGTCCAGGTTGTAGGCGACCTGGGCACCGAGCCCCACGAAGATCCCGGCGAACTCCGTCATGGTCACGCCGCGGCTGTAACCGGGGCTGCGTCCGTCCACGACCACCGCGACCAGATGGTTCGGGGCCACCATCCCGATGCCGGTGCGGGGCTGAAGTCCCTGGATCGAGTGGTTGCCGATGTTGGTGTCGATCTCGATCGCGTCGATGCCGGCGATCACCGAGGAGTTCTCGACGATGCCAGGGCCGAAGGAGAGGGTGTGCCACACCCCGTCCGCGATCAGCCGTGCGGCGCTGGTGGCGGTCTCGTCGAACAGCCGCAGCGTGCCGTCCCGGCCGACGGCCAGGCCTTGGCGCGCCCCCTTGTCGCGGAAGGCGGCTCCGTTGCGGATCACGATGCCCGTGTTCCGGAACCCGTAGTAGTCGCCGTTGATCGCCCACCGGGCGTTGTTCTGCTTCGCGATGGTCGAGGTGTTGGCGATGACGTTCTGCCCGAACGTGTCAGCGGCGAAGGCCGCCCTCAGGTCCGTGCCGGCACCCAGGGTGAGATCCGCCACGAAGGAGGTGACGGTCGAGGAGCCGGAGCCCGTCACGACCTTCGTCACCGAGACCCTGGTGCCACCCGAGGAGGGCGGAGTGGCGGAGTTGGCCGTGGCGGTTGTGCCGGCTGCCTTGGTGGCGGCGGAGGCATCCGTCTGCCACTGGGTCGAGGCGTTGGTCACCTCGGGGTGCTCGATCACGAAGCGGTCGAGGGCCCACGCGGTGCCGGCGCCGCCAGTGGCCACCACACCGACCGCCCCGCCGAGCAGGGCGCGTCGGCTGAGCCGGCGGCCGCTCATCCCGGTTGCGGTTCTGTTCGTCATGGCTCCAGCCAAGCCATGGGGGCTTTGAAAGGGCTGTGCATCGTCTGCGCAACGGCCATGACGTGGCTAGGCCGAACACGCCCCAGGCTCACAGGGCCGGGTCAGGGACGACACAGGAACCCCACAGACTCCGATGGGGGAATGGAGACGTCGAAAGCCGCCGAGCCGAGGAGCAGCCATGCTCACCACGACCGCCCTGCTGTACCTGGCCAATGTCGGGTCGATCCTGTTCCTGACTTTGGGGCTGTACTTCCCGCGGCATCGTCGGCGTGACCTCGTGGTCGCCTACCTGGGAGTGAACATCGGCATCATGGCCGTCAGTTCCGTCCTCCTCTCCACGGCGGTGGGGGCAGGGCTCGGGCTCGGCCTGTTCGGGGTGCTCTCGATCATCCGCCTCCGGTCCGACGAGTTGGCGCAGCACGAGATCGCCTACTACTTCAGCGCCTTGGCCCTGGGCCTCCTGAGCGGGCTGGGGGCCGAGCCGGTGATGGCCCTCAGCCTGATGGCCGTCGTCGTCGCGGGCATGTTCGTGGCCGACCACCCGCTTCTGCTGCGCGGCTACCGCCGCGAGGTGGTCGTCATCGATCGCGCGATGTCGGACCGGGCGGCCATCACAGCACACCTGGAGCAGCGGCTGGGCGGCCGGGTCCACCACATCAGCGTGCAGAAACTCGACCTCGTGAACGACACCACCTGGGTCGACGTCCGCTACCGCGAGACCGCCCCTGCGGTGGCCGGCGACCAGTCCGAGCGGATCGAGTCCGCCCGATGATCGGCAGCCCGCAGCTGGACCTGGACGCCTGCGAGCCGGTGACGCTCGCCGACCTCAACGCCGTCGCCGCCCTGCTGACCCGCGTCGACCGGAAGTACGTCCTCACCACACCGGCCGCCGACGCCTTCGCCGCAGGGCTGCCCGCGGGCGTCCGGATTCTCGAGATCGACGGTCGCCGGACGTTCCGCTATGCCTCCACGTACTTCGACACGGAGAGGTTGACTTGTTACCTCGACACCGCCCACCGGCGACGGAAGCGCTTCAAGGTGCGTTCGCGGACCTACCTGGACAGCGGGGCGCGTTTCCTCGAGGTCAAGACGCGGCGCGGCAGCGCGACGGTCAAGCGGCGGACGCCGTGGCCCGACTCGGGCCCGGGCCTTGCTGCCGCCGGGATGTCCTTCATCGGTGACACCCTCGCCGAGGACCGGATCCGGCTGACGGGCGCCCTCCGCCCCACGCTCCGCGTCACCTACGTGCGGTCGACCTTCCTGCTCCCCCAGGGGAGCGGCCGGGCGACCATCGACAGCGGGCTCCGCTGGGTGGACCTGCGCAGCGGGGTCGAGTTCGCAGTCCCCGGCCTGTCCATCGTGGAGACCAAGTCCGGATCCGGCCCGTCCGCGGCCGATCGGCTCCTGTGGCAGTCCGGGCACCGGCCCGCCGCGGTGTCGAAGTACGCCACCGGCCTTGCCGCCCTCCGACCAGAACTGCCCAGGAACAGGTGGCACCGGCTTCTTCGCAGCGCGCCGTTCCTCGGCCCCGGCTGACCCCCCGACAACCTCACCACATTCGTAGGAGACCGACATGTTGCGAAACCGACTCATCGCCTCGCTGGCCGCCGTGGCCACCGGCGCCATCCTCACCGGCTGCACCTCGGTCGGGGTGACGCTGCCGGGCACGAGCACCCACAACTCCACCACGAGCGCGGGCGCCACCCCCGGCAGCGCCACCTCGCTGGCCGGCACCGCCGGCATCTCGGTGGCTGCTGCTCGCGCCGAGAACGCCGCCCCGGATGCGGCCGACACCGCGTGGGACTCGTCGGCAGCCACGACGATCACGCTCAGCGGGAGCGGCGCGACGGCGTCCGGCCCCGGGGTGACCGTCGACGGCGGCACCGTCACCATCACCGCAGGCGGAACGTACGTCCTCACCGGCACGCTGAACGGGCAGGTCGTGGTCGAGTCCGGATCCGCGGACGAAGTCAAGATCGTGCTCGAGGGGGCCACGATCGCGTCGAGCACCGGACCCGCTCTGACCTTCGCGGACGCCGGCGAGGCGGTCGTCGTCCTCGCGGAGGGGACGACCAACGCCCTCACGGATGCCACCACCTACACCGACACGGCCGACGACGCCCCGAACGCAGCCCTCTACTCGAAGGCCGACCTGACGATCGGAGGGGCCGGCTCGCTCACCGTCAACGGACGCGCCAACGACGGCATCGCCGGCGCCGACGGGCTGGTCATCACGGGCGGGACGATCGCCGTCACGGCGGCCGACGACGGAATCCGAGGCAAGGACCACCTGGTCGTCACCGGGGGCAACGTGACCGTCGAGGCGGGCGGCGACGCACTGAAGTCCACCAACGAGGCGGACGCGGACTCCGGCTACATCGACATCTCCGGGGGGACACTGACCCTGACCTCGGGCACCGATGGGCTGGACGCCTTCACCGACGTCATCGTCTCCGGCGGCACGGTCACCGTGCGGTCCGGTGGCGGCGCGGCGGCCAAGGTCGGCTCGGACGCCTCGGCGAAGGGGATCAAGGGCGGAAGCAACGTCGTCCTCGGCGGAGGGACCATCTCGGTCGACGCCGCCGACGACGCCGTGCACTCCAATTCGGTCGTCTCGGTGGCCGGCGGCACTCTCACCCTCGCCAGCGGCGACGATGGCATCCACGCCGAGTCGAGCCTCACCCTCGGCGACGCCCGGGTCACCATCACTCGATCGTACGAAGGGCTCGAGGCGCAGAACATCACTGTGGCGGGCGGCACCACCGACGTGACCGCCACCGACGACGGGCTCAACGTCTCCGCGGCCGCCGCGGCCGCCACGGCTCAAGGCCGCGGGGGAGGCGGAATGAGCCAGGTGATCGACGGCCTGGTCAGCGTGAGCGGCGGCACGCTGACGATCCATGCCGGCGGTGACGGCTTCGATTCGAACGGGGACGCGGTCATCACCGGCGGCACCGTGATCGTCGACGGACCCCTCAGCAACGGCAACGGCGCCCTCGACGTGAACGGGGCCTTCACGATCAGCGGCGGGACCCTGCTGGCGGTGGGTTCGGCGGGCATGGCCGAGACCCCGGACGCCTCATCCCCCCAGGGCTGGCTGCAGGCCAGCGTCACCGGTGCCGCCGGAAGCAGGATCGAGGTCCTGGCGGGATCGACGGTCATCGCCGAGTACACGGCGGGGAAGGACTTCGCGAACCTCGTGTACTCCTCCCCCGAGATCACCAGGGGCCAGCAGTACACCGTGGCGGTGAACGGGCAGGCGACGACCGTCGCGGCGGGAACGGTCACCGGCGGCGGGATGCGTGGCCCCGGGAGCCTGGGCGGCCCGCGCGGGTGAGCCTGCGATCTTCACGGCCGGTCCCGGCGGCGACGTCGGGACCGGCCGTTCGCGGGCTGCGGCTTCGGCGCTCGAGTGGTGAAAACGCCCCGCGGTGGCGCTATGCTCGGCCCAACGCACCGAGGCTAGGGACGCGACCGGAGTCGCTCGCATCCCGGGGCGTGTCCGACCGCGTCCGGGACCGGCAGGTTCGGTTTGCGCGGGGCCGGTGGCCGGGACTATGCTCAGGCTTTGCCCCTCTTGACGACCCGTGGCACTTGACACGGGCCGTTTCGCATGCAAAGAACCGCTTTGCCCGGGTCTTGAGGAAGGACACCGAACCTTGGCCGTCTCGCGCGCTGCGTCGAAGAACACCAATGTCGTCTCCCCCAGCGGACGCATCTCGTTTGCGAAGATCGCGGAGCCGCTGGAAGTCCCGAACCTGCTGGATCTGCAGGTCGACTCCTTCGATTGGCTGATCGGCAACGACGTGTGGCGCAACCGCGTCGCCGCCGCTCAGTCCGAGGGCCGGACCGACATCAACACGAAGTCCGGGCTGGAGGAGATCTTCGAGGAGATCTCCCCGATCGAGGACCTCTCCCAGACCATGTCGTTGAGTTTCCGCGACCACCGGTTCGAGGACCCGAAGTACTCGGTCGAAGAGTGCAAGGATCGCGACGTCACCTACGCGGCCCCGCTCTTCGTGACCGCCGAGTTCATGAACAACGACACGGGCGAGATCAAGAGCCAGACCGTGTTCATGGGCGACTTCCCGCTGATGACCCCCAAGGGGACCTTCGTCATCAACGGCACCGAGCGCGTGGTGGTGAGCCAGTTGGTCCGCTCGCCGGGCGTCTACTTCGAGCAGACCCCCGACAAGACGTCGGACAAGGACATCTTCACCTGCAAGATCATCCCCAGCCGCGGCGCCTGGCTCGAGTTCGAGGTCGACAAGCGGGACATGGTCGGTGTCCGCCTTGATCGTAAGCGCAAGCAGAACGTGACCGTGCTGTTGAAGGCGCTGGGCTGGACCAACGAGCAGATCCTCGAGGAGTTCGGCGACTACGAGTCGATGCGACTCACGCTCGAGAAGGATCACACCTCCGGCACCGACGACGCGTTGCTCGACATCTACCGCAAGCTGCGCCCGGGTGAGCCGCCGACGCGCGAAGCCGCGCAGGCGATGCTGGAGAACTACTACTTCAACCCCAAGCGCTACGACCTCGCCAAGGTCGGTCGGTACAAGATCAACAAGAAGCTCGGGCTGGACCTGCCGTTCGACAAGCAGGTGCTGACGATGGACGACATCGTCTCCGCCATCCGCTACATCGTCGCGCTCCACGAGGGGCGGGAGGAACTCAACGACCTCCCGATCGAGACCGACGACATCGACCACTTCGGCAACCGCCGCCTGCGCACCGTCGGCGAACTCATCCAGAACCAGTTGCGCATCGGCCTCGGGCGCCTCGAGCGCACCGTGCGCGACCGGATGACGACGCAGGACATCGAGGCGATCACGCCGCAGACGCTCATCAACATCCGGCCCGTGGTGGCGGCGCTCAAGGAGTTCTTCGGCACTTCGCAGCTGTCGCAGTTCATGGACCAGAACAACCCGCTCGCGGGGCTCACCCACAAGCGCCGGCTGTCGGCGCTGGGCCCGGGTGGTCTCTCCCGCGACCGGGCCGGGATGGAGGTCCGTGACGTCCACCCGTCGCACTACGGGCGCATGTGCCCGATCGAGACCCCCGAAGGCCCGAACATCGGACTCATCGGGTCGTTGGCGTCCTTCGCCCGGGTCAACGCGTTCGGTTTCATCGAGACGCCGTACCGCAAGGTCGTCGACGGCCACGTCACCGACCAGATCGACTACCTCACCGCCGATGAGGAGGACCGCTTCGTCATCGCGCAGGCCAACGCGAAGCTCGACGACAAGGGTCGCTTCGTCGAGGAGAACGTCCTGGTCCGCCAGAAGCACGGTGAGGCGGACGAAGTGCCGCCGGCCCTGGTGCAGTACATGGACGTCTCGCCACGCCAGATGGTCTCGGTCGCGACCGCCCTCATCCCGTTCCTCGAGCACGACGACGCCTCCCGGGCGCTCATGGGCGCGAACATGCAGCGCCAGGCTGTTCCGCTGATCCGCAACGAGGCCCCCCTCGTCGGCACCGGCATGGAGTACCGCGGCGCGGTCGACGCCGGTGAGGTGACGATCGCGGAGAAGTCCGGCGTGGTGACGTCGGTGTCCGGCGACCTCATCGACGTGATGAACGACGACGGGACGACCCGCACCTACCGGCTGGAGAAGTTCGTCCGGTCCAACCAGACGACCTGCATCAACCAGCGCCCGCTGGTGGCCGCCGGGGAGCGTGTCGAAGTGGGCCAGCCACTGGCCGACGGCGCCTGCACCGACCACGGCGAGATGGCGCTGGGCCGCAACCTGCTGGTGGCGTTCATGCCCTGGAACGGCCTGAACTACGAGGACGCGATCATCCTGTCCCAGCGCATCGTGCAGGAGGACATCCTCACCTCGATCCACATCGAGGAGCACGAGATCGACGCCCGTGACACGAAGCTCGGGGCGGAGGAGATCACGCGCGACATCCCCAACATCGGGGACGACATGCTGGCCGACCTCGACGAGCGCGGCATCGTCCGCATCGGCGCCGAGGTGGGCACCGGCGACATCCTGGTGGGCAAGGTCACGCCGAAGGGCGAGACCGAGCTCACGCCCGAGGAGCGGCTGCTGCGGGCGATCTTCGGCGAGAAGGCCCGTGAGGTGCGCGACACCTCGATGAAGGTGCCGCACGGCGAGTCCGGCACGGTCATCGGCGTCCGCGTGTTCGACCGGGAGGCCGGCGACGAACTGCCGCCCGGCGTGAACCAGCTCGTGCGGGTGTACGTCGCCCAGAAGCGCAAGATCTCCGAGGGCGACAAGCTCGCTGGCCGGCACGGCAACAAGGGCGTCATCTCCAAGATCCTCCCGGTGGAGGACATGCCGTTCCTGGAGGACGGCACGCCGGTCGACATCGTGCTCAACCCGCTCGGCGTCCCGTCCCGGATGAACGTCGGCCAGGTGCTCGAGATGCATCTCGGCTGGATCGCGCACTCGGGCTGGGACATCAGCGCGTGCGACGAGCCGTGGGCCCGCCGCCTCAAGGAGCTCGGCCTCGGCCAGGTCGGCCCGGACGCCCGCGTCGCCACCCCGGTCTTCGACGGCGCCAACGAGGCCGAGATCGCGGGGCTGCTCAAGTACGGGCTGCCCCAGCGCGATGGCCTGCAGCTGGTGGACACCGACGGCAAGGCGCAGCTGTTCGACGGCCGCTCCGGAGAGCCCTACCCCGAGAAGGTCGGCGTCGGCTACGTGTACATGCTGAAGCTGCACCACCTCGTGGACGACAAGATCCACGCGCGGTCGACCGGCCCCTACTCGATGATCACCCAGCAACCGCTGGGCGGGAAGGCCCAGTTCGGCGGCCAGCGGTTCGGCGAGATGGAGGTGTGGGCCATGGAGGCGTACGGCGCCGCCTGGGCCCTGCAGGAGCTGCTGACGATCAAGTCCGACGATGTGCCGGGCCGGGTCAAGGTCTACGAGGCCATCGTCAAGGGCGAGAACATCCCCGAGCCGGGCATCCCGGAGTCGTTCAAGGTCCTCGTCAAGGAGATGAAGTCCCTCTGCCTGAACGTGGAGGTCCTCTCCTCCGACGGCGAGGTCGTGGAACTGCGCGACTCCGAGGACGACTACCACCGGGCCGAGGAATTCGGGATCGACCTGTCCCGTCGGCCGGGCGCCGACTCCTTCACCGCGATCGACGAAGTCTGAGACGCGGGGCCTCGGCCCCGCGTCCAGCCCACCACGCTGTCCGGGCGAACGGGCAGCCACACCACTGGAACTCAGACGAAACCACCGCCGGGGGCACTCGGGGGCGGAGCCCCCGGGTCGGGGGAGAAAGTGAAGCAACGTGCTGGACGTCAACTTCTACGACGAGCTGCGCATCGGCCTGGCGACCGCGGACCAGATCCGCGAGTGGTCGCACGGCGAGGTCAAGAAGCCGGAGACCATCAACTACCGCACGCTGAAGCCCGAGCGTGACGGCCTGTTCTGCGAGAAGATCTTCGGCCCCACCCGCGACTGGGAGTGCTACTGCGGCAAGTACAAGCGGGTGCGGTTCAAGGGCATCATCTGTGAGCGCTGCGGCGTCGAGGTCACCCGGAGCAACGTGCGCCGGGAGCGCATGGGCCACATCGAACTGGCCGCACCCGTGACCCACATCTGGTACTTCAAGGGGGTGCCCAGCCGCCTCGGTTACCTGCTGGACGTCGCCCCCAAGGACCTCGAGAAGGTCATCTACTTCGCCGCCTACATGATCACCTCGGTCGACGAGGAGGCCCGTCACCGTGACCTGCCCTCCCTGGAGGCCAAGGTCGAGGTCGAGCGCCGCCAGCTCGCGGCGCGTCGGGACGCCGAGATCGAGGCCCGGATGCAGAAGATCGAGGAGGACCTCGCCGCCCTGGAGGCCGAGGGTGCCAAGGCCGACATCAAGAAGAAGGTCCGCGACGCCGGCGAGAAGGAGGTCCGGCTCCTGCGCGACCGGGCGCAGCGCGATCTGGACCGGCTGGACGCCGTGTGGACCCGCTTCAAGTCGCTGAAGGTTCAGGACCTCGAGGGTGACGAGATCCTCTACCGCGAGATGAAGAGCCGCTTCGGGAAGTACTTCGAGGGGTTCATGGGGGCGGAGGCGATCAAGCGTCGCCTGCACGACTTCGACCTCCAGGCCGAGGCCGACCGGCTCCGTGAGACCATCCAGACCGGCAAGGGCCAGCGGAAGACGCGGGCGCTCAAGCGGTTGAAGGTGGTCGCGGCGTTCCTCAACACCACGAACAGCCCCACCGGGATGGTGCTGGACGCCGTCCCCGTCATCCCGCCGGACCTGCGGCCCATGGTGCAGCTGGACGGTGGCCGGTTCGCGACCTCGGACCTCAACGACCTGTACCGCCGGGTGATCAACCGGAACAACCGTCTCAAGCGGCTCCTCGACCTCGGCGCGCCCGAGATCATCGTGAACAACGAGAAGCGGATGCTCCAGGAGGCCGTCGACTCGCTGTTCGACAACGGACGCCGTGGGCGTCCGGTCACCGGCCCGGGCAACCGGCCGCTGAAGTCGATCTCGGACATGCTGAAGGGCAAGCAGGGCCGGTTCCGCCAGAACCTGCTGGGCAAGCGCGTCGACTACTCGGGCCGGTCGGTCATCGTGGTCGGCCCGCAGTTGAAGCTGCACCAGTGCGGCCTGCCGAAGACGATGGCGCTGGAGCTGTTCAAGCCGTTCGTCATGAAGCGGCTCGACGACCTCAACCTCGCTCAGAACATCAAGTCCGCCAAGCGGATGGTGGAGCGCCAGCGTCCGGTGGTGTGGGACGTCCTCGAGGAGGTCATCGCCGAGCATCCCGTGCTGCTCAACCGCGCCCCCACGCTGCACCGCCTCGGCATCCAGGCGTTCGAGCCGCAGCTCATCGAGGGCAAGGCCATCCAGCTCCACCCGCTGGTCTGCACGGCGTTCAACGCCGACTTCGACGGCGACCAGATGGCCGTGCACCTGCCGCTGAGCGCCGAGGCGCAGGCCGAGGCCCGCATCCTGATGCTGAGCACGAACAACATCCTCAAGCCCGCCGACGGGCGTCCGGTCACCCTGCCCACGCAGGACATGATCATCGGTCACTACTTCCTCACGCTGATGAAGGAGGGTGCCAAGGGCGAGGGCCGGGCGTTCTCGTCGAAGGATGAGGCGCACATGGCCTTCGACGCCGGGGAGATCGAGATCGGCTCTCGGATCACGGTGCGCATGAAGGGCATGATCCCGCCGGCGGGTGTCGAGACCCGTCCGGACGGCTCGTTCATCATCGAGACCACGCTGGGCCGCGCCCTGTTCAACGAGGCCATGCCGCCGGACTTCGCGTTCATCAACACCGAGGTCGGCAAGAAGAAGCTCGGTCAGATCGTCAACGAGCTGGCCGAGCGGTACCCGAAGGTCGTGGTCGCCCGCACGCTCGACCGGCTCAAGGACATCGGCTTCAAGTGGGCCACCCGGTCCGGCGTCACGGTCTCCATCGGCGACGTGCAGACCCCGCCCGACAAGCCGGAGATCCTGGCGGCCTACGACGCCCGGGCGGCCAAGATCACCCGCCAGTTCGAGCGGGGCAAGGTCACCGAGGAGGAGCGCCAGCAGGAACTCGTCCAGCTCTGGACGGACGCCACCAACGACCTGACCGCGGCGATGGAGGCCAACTTCACGAAGGACAACCCCATCTTCATGATGGTGCACTCCGGCGCCCGAGGGAACATGACCCAGATGCGCCAGATCGCCGCCATGCGAGGCCTCGTGGCCAACCCGAAGGGCGAGATCATCGCCCGCCCGATCAAGTCGAACTTCCGCGAGGGCCTGTCCGTCCTGGAGTACTTCATCTCCACCCACGGCGGCCGCAAGGGGCAGGCGGACACCGCCCTGCGGACGGCCGACTCCGGCTACCTCACCCGGCGCCTGGTGGACGTCTCGCAGGACGTGATCATCCGCGAGGAGGACTGCGGCACCGAGCGTGGCCTGACCAAGGTGATCGCCGCCGAGCGCGACGGCCGGCTGGTGCCGGCGCACAACGTCGAGACCTCGGTCTACGCGCGGACGCTGGCCGCCGACGTGGTCGACGCACAGGGGGAGGTGCTGGCGCCGGCCGGGGTCGACCTCGGCGACGAGCTGATCCGGAAGTTCGTGGCCGCCGGCGTGCGCGAGATCAAGGTGCGCTCTGTGTTCACCTGTGAGGCGGCAACCGGCACGTGCGCGATGTGCTACGGCCGTTCGCTGGCGTCCGGCAAGCTCGTCGACGTGGGCGAGGCCGTCGGGATCGTGGCGGCCCAGTCGATCGGTGAGCCTGGCACCCAGCTCACGATGCGGACCTTCCACACCGGTGGTGTGGCCGGCGACGACATCACCCAGGGCCTGCCGCGTGTCGTCGAGCTCTTCGAAGCCCGGACGCCCAAGGGCAAGGCCCCGATCGCCGAGGCCGCCGGACGCGTGCGGATCGAGGAGGGCGATCGCTCCCGCAAGCTGATCATCACGCGGGACGACGGCGAGGAGGATCTGGAGTACGCGTTGCCGCGGCGCGTCCGCCTCGAGTGGGAGGACGCCAACATGGTCCGGCACTCGATCGCCGACGGCGACCACGTCGAAGCGGGCCAGCAGCTGTACGCGGGCACGCTCGATCCGCAGGACATCCTGCGCGTCAACGGCCTGCGGAAGGTCCAGGAGCACCTGGTCGAAGAGGTGCAGGCCGTGTACCGCACGCAGGGCGCGCCGATCCACGACAAGCACATCGAGATCATCATCCGGCAGATGCTGCGGCGGGTGACGGTCATCGAGTCGGGGGACACGACGATCCTGCCGGGCGACCTCGTCGATCGGCGCCTCTTCGAGGCGGAGAACCGGCGGGCGGTCACCGAGGGGCGGACGCCGGCGCAGGGCCGTCCGGTGCTCATGGGGATCACCAAGGCGTCGCTGGCCACCGAGTCGTGGCTGTCGGCGGCGTCCTTCCAGGAGACCACGAAGGTGCTGACGGATGCGGCGATCCACGCCAAGTCGGACTCGCTGCTGGGCCTCAAGGAGAACGTGATCCTCGGCAAGCTGATCCCGGCGGGGACCGGCCTCGAGCGGTACCGCAACATCCGGGTGGAGCCCACCGCCGAGGCCCGGGCCGCCGCGTACGACCTGTCCTACGACCCGTACGACTACGACATCGCGGGCACCGGCCCGTCGGTGACGCTGGACGAGTTCGACATCGGCGATCTGCGCTGACGCCGCACCCTCGCGCAAGGCCCCGCCCACCACGGGCGGGGCCTTGCGCGCTCCCGCAGCGGGGCAGCGGGGCGGCTCTGGTCGATTCGGTGGACGGTCCGCGCACGGGCTAGGATGGGCGTCGACGTTTCGGCTGGTAATGGAACGGGCCCACTTTGACCGGGCTCGGGCCTAGCACTAGTCTTGTTCGTTGTGTTCGGGCGACCGAGCACGTGCACGCAACCGCGCCTTCCACCGAGATGCGCGGGCGTGGACGAACCGCGACGATCCGACGCACCGCAGCCCCTCGGCTGTGCCTGGCCGGGACGCCGCACCCAGTCAAGACCGGCGTCCGCAAGGGCGTCCACCGAACCATCAACGAAAGAGATACCAGCCGGTGCCTACTATCCAGCAGTTGGTCCGCAAGGGCCGCACGGACAAGGTCAGCACGAACAAGACGCCCGCGCTGAAGGGTTCCCCGCAGCGGCGCGGCGTGTGCACGCGCGTCTACACCACCACCCCGAAGAAGCCGAACTCGGCCCTGCGGAAGGTGGCCCGCGTGCGGCTCTCCTCGGGCGTCGAGGTCACCGCCTACATCCCCGGCGTCGGCCACAACCTGCAGGAGCACTCGATGGTGCTCGTTCGTGGCGGCCGCGTGAAGGACCTCCCCGGCGTCCGGTACAAGATCATCCGCGGCTCGCTCGACACCCAGGGCGTCAAGAACCGCAAGCAGGCTCGCAGCCGCTACGGCGCGAAGAAGGAGAAGTAATGCCGCGCAAGGGTCCCGCCCCGAAGCGACCGATCGTCGTCGATCCCGTCTACGGCTCCCCGCTGGTCTCCCAGCTCGTGAGCAAGATCCTGCTCGACGGCAAGAAGACGGTCGCCCAGAACATCGTCTACGGCGCACTCGAGGGGACGCGGGCCAAGACCGGCGTTGATCCCGTGCAGACTCTCAAGAAGGCCCTGGACAACATCCGCCCCGCCGTCGAGGTGAAGAGCCGCCGCGTCGGTGGCGCCACCTACCAGGTTCCGGTCGAGGTCAAGCCGGCCCGCGCCACCACGCTGGCCATGCGCTGGCTGGTCGGCTACAGCCGGCAGCGCCGCGAGAAGACCATGACCGAGCGGCTGATGAACGAACTGCTGGACGCGAGCAACGGCCTGGGCGCCTCCGTGAAGAAGCGCGAGGACACCCACAAGATGGCCGAGGCGAACCGCGCCTTCGCGCACTACCGCTGGTGATCTACGTCGAAGCTCTCCTTCCGCGCACCGCGGGGGGAGAGCTTCGTCCGTCCCGCCGTCGACACAAGAAGAGATACGTAGGAGAAGCCAAGCGTGGCGATCGACATCAAGACCGACCTGCACAAGGTCCGCAACATCGGCATCATGGCCCACATCGACGCGGGCAAGACCACCACCACCGAACGCATCCTGTTCTACACGGGCATCAACTACAAGCTCGGCGAGGTGCACGACGGCGCCGCGACGATGGACTGGATGGAGCAGGAGCAGGAGCGCGGCATCACGATCACGTCGGCCGCGACGACCTGTTTCTGGAAGGGCTACCAGATCAACATCATCGACACCCCCGGACACGTCGACTTCACGGTCGAGGTCGAGCGCTCCCTGCGCGTCCTCGACGGGGCCGTCGCCGTGTTCGACGGGGTCGCCGGCGTCGAGCCGCAGAGCCAGACCGTGTGGCGGCAGGCGACCCGGTACGGCGTCCCCCGGATCTGCTACGTGAACAAGCTCGACCGCACCGGGGCGTCCTTCGACTACTGCGTGAAGACGATCCGTGAGCGGCTGAACGCGACGGCCGCGGTCATCCAGCTTCCGGTGGGCGCCGAGGCCAGGTTCCAGGGTGTGGTCGATCTCGTCGAGATGCGCGCGCTCATGTGGCGCGGCGAGACGAAGATCGGCGAGGACTACACCGTCGAGGAGATCCCGGCCGACATGGCGGACGCCGCCGCGCAGGCCCGCGAGGAACTCATCCATCTGCTCGCCGAGAACGACGACGAGTTCGGCGAGGAGTGGCTGCTGGCGGAGGAAGGCGGCGAGGAGCTGCCGGTGGCCTCCATCAAGGCCGCCATCCGCCGCGCTGTCATCGCCAACAAGATCACGGCCGTCGTCTGCGGCACGTCGTTCAAGAACAAGGGCGTCCAACCCATGCTCGACGCCGTCATCGACTACCTGCCGTCACCGCTCGACATCCCGCCCACCGAGGGCTTCCGCCCCGGCAAGGAGGAGGTCGTGGAGACCAGGGCGGCGTCCACGGAGGAGCCGCTGAGCGTGCTCGCCTTCAAGATCGCCGCCGACCCCCACCTCGGCCGGCTGACCTACGTCCGGATCTACTCCGGTGTGCTTCGTTCGGGCATGCAGGTGCTCAACGCCACCAAGGGCAAGAAGGAACGGATCGGCAAGATCTACCAGATGCACGCCAACAAGCGTGAGGAGATCGAGGCGATCGGCGCGGGCATGATCTGCGCGGTCATGGGGCTCAAGGACACCACGACCGGCGAGACGCTCTGCGACCCGCAGCACCCGATCATCCTCGAATCGATGGAGTTCCCGAAGCCCGTCATCGAGCAGGCGATCGAACCGAAGACCAAGTCGGACCAGGAGAAGCTGTCCGTCGCCATCCAGCGGCTGGCCGAAGAGGACCCGACCTTCCAGGTGCACACCGACGAAGAGACCGGGCAGACGATCATCGCCGGCATGGGCGAGCTGCACCTGGAGATCCTGATCGACCGCATGAAGCGGGAGTTCAAGGTCGAGGCGAACATCGGCAAGCCGCAGGTGGCCTACCGGGAGACGCTGCGCCGGCCCGTCGACAAGGTCGAGTACACGCACAAGAAGCAGTCGGGTGGCTCCGGCCAGTACGGCAAGGTCATCATCGCGCTGGAACCGCAGGCGGCCGGCAAGGGGTACGAGTTCGTCAACGCGGTCACGGGTGGCCGCATCCCGCGCGAGTACATCCCCGCCGTCGACCAGGGCATCCGCGAGGCCATGCAGTTCGGCCCGCTCGCCGGGTACCCGGTCGAGGACATCAAGGTCACGCTGCTCGACGGCGCCTACCACGACGTCGACTCCAGCGAACTGGCCTTCAAGATCGCTGGCTCCATGGTCTTCAAGGAGGCCGCCCGCAAGGCGGACCCGGCCCTGCTCGAGCCGCTGATGCGCGTCGAGGTGACCACCCCGGACGAGTACCTGGGCACCGTCATCGGCGACATCAACTCCCGGCGCGGCCACGTCCAGGGGATGGAGGAGCAGCACGGCAACCAGGTGGTGCGCGCGCTCGTGCCGCTGTCGGAGATGTTCGGCTACGTGGGCGACCTGCGGAGCAAGACCTCGGGTCAGGCGTCGTACTCCATGGAGTTCGACTCCTACGGCGAGTGCCCGAAGTCGGTAGCCGACGAGATCATCGCCAAAGGCCGCGGGGCCTCCTGAGGCCCCCGACCTCTCCCGTGACCGGTGGGGAGACCGGTCGGCTCGGCGCGCTGCGCGAGTTTGACTCTCCCCGCCGGGGTACAGGAAACTTGGCGGGTACGTCTTCGGGCGAACCGACCAAGTAGTCAGAGAAAGAATCCAGCGCCACGCAATCCGTGCGTGCGCGACACATGAAGGAGCCCACGTGGCAAAGGCCAAGTTCGAGCGGACCAAGCCGCACTGCAACATCGGCACCATCGGTCACATCGACCACGGCAAGACGACGCTGACCGCGGCGATCACCAAGGTGCTGCACGACAAGTACCCGGACCTCAACGCGGTCTCCGCGTTCGACCAGATCGACAAGGCGCCCGAGGAGCGTCAGCGCGGCATCACGATCTCGATCGCCCACGTCGAGTACCAGACGGAGAAGCGCCACTACGCGCACGTCGACTGCCCCGGCCACGCTGACTACGTCAAGAACATGATCACCGGTGCCGCCCAGATGGACGGCGCGATCCTGGTCGTGGCGGCCACCGACGGCCCGATGCCGCAGACCCGCGAGCACGTGCTGCTGGCCCGCCAGGTCGGCGTCCCGGCGATCGTCGTCGCCCTCAACAAGTGCGACATGGTCGACGACGAGGAGCTCATCGAGCTCGTCGAGATGGAGGTGCGCGAGCTGCTGTCCCAGCAGGAGTTCGACGGCGACAACTGCCCGGTCGTGCGCGTGGCCGCCTTCCCGGCCATGAACGGCGACCCGAAGTGGTCGGAGTCGATCCTCGAGCTCATGGACGCGGTGGACGAGTACATCCCGCAGCCCGAGCGTGCGACCGACAAGCCGTTCCTGATGCCGATCGAGGACGTCTTCACGATCACCGGCCGCGGCACCGTCGTGACCGGCCGCATCGAGCGCGGCGTCGTCAAGACCGGCGAGCAGGTCGACATCATCGGCATCCGCGACAAGAAGCAGACCACGACCGTCACCGGTGTCGAGATGTTCCGCAAGATCCTCGACGAGGGCCGGGCGGGCGAGAACTGCGGCATCCTGCTGCGCGGCACCAAGAAGGACGACGTCGAGCGCGGCATGGTCCTCTGCAAGCCGGGTTCGGTCACCCCGCACACCGACTTCGAGGCCAACGTCTACGTGCTGACCAAGGAGGAGGGCGGCCGCCACAAGCCGTTCTTCTCGAACTACTCGCCGCAGTTCTACTTCCGCACCACGGACGTGACCGGTGTCGTTCAGCTGCCCGAGGGCACCGAGATGGTCATGCCCGGCGACAACACCCACATGACGGTTCACCTCAACAAGCCGATCGCCATGGAGGAGTCGCTGAAGTTCGCCATCCGCGAGGGCGGCCGCACTGTCGGCGCCGGCAACGTGACCAAGATCATCAAGTGACCTTGCGTCTCTGACGCGCAATGGCCCCCACGCCCGCGTGGGGGCCATTCGCTGTCCTGACGCCGGAAGCGAGCCCCGTGACCATCCACAGCACCCACCCGTTCGCCGAGGGGCCGCGCGACCCCGCCCGCCAGTTGCGCGGACGCCTCGTCTCGCCGGTCACCCTGTGGACGACCGGCGACACCGTCGAGCGCGCCGGGATCACCGTGAGCTCCACCGAGGTCGTCCGCGGCGAGCCGGGCCGGCTGCTCGGCCTGATCGACCCGCTGTCGGGGGTGCTCGACCTCGTCCGCCGGCGCGGGACCTGGGTCGTCGGCGTCCTGTCGGTCGCCGAGCGGCGGCTGTCGGACGCCTTCGGGGGGCTCGACCCGGCCCCCGGCGGCCCGTTCGCGCTCACCGACTGGGAGCAGACCGCGTGGGGGCCGCGGGCGGTCACCGTGGGCACGTGGGCCGGGGTCCGGCTGGAGTCCATCTCCGAACTCGGCTGGTCGGCCCTGGTCGTCGGCACCATCGAGTCCGTCGCGCTCGACGACCGGACGCCGTTGGCCCACCTTCGTGGCCGCTACGGCCACTGGACGCCCGGGCTGGACGCCTGAGCGCGTCAGCCCTCAGCCCCCGCCGCTGCGGACTCGGGTTGGGTTCAGCCCTGTCGGCGCTGCACCGCCGCCCACTCGTCCTTCAGCCCGACCGTGCGGTGGAACAGGCCGGGGCGGTCGGCATCGGCCGCGAAGTAGCCGAGCCGCTCGAACTGCACGACCTGGCCGGGCGCACAGTCGGCCAGGGCAGGCTCCCCGCGGCAGCCGAGCAGTAGTTCGCGGCTGTTCGGGTTGAGGTCGTCGAGGGCCTCGCCGGTGGCCTCGCCGGGCGCGGCGGTGACGAACAGCCGCTCGTACAGGGCGACGTCGATGGGCGTCGCGTGCGGCACCGACACCCAGTGCATCGTGGACTTGACCTTGCGCCCATCCGGGGCGTCCCCGCCGCGGGTGGCCGGGTCGTAGGTGGCGTTGACCTGGACGACCGCACCGTCGGCGTCCTTGATGACGTCGGTGGCCGTGACGAAGTAGGCGCCCCGCAGGCGGACCTCGCGGCCGGGGGACAGCCGGAAGAACTTCGGCGGCGGCACCTCGGCGAAGTCGTCGGCCTCGATGTACAACTCGCCGCTGAACGGCACGCTGCGGGTCCCGTCGGCGGGGTTCTCGGGGTTGTTGGCGAGTTCGACGTACTCCACCGTGCCCGCCGGCCAGTTGGTGAGCACCAGCCTGATGGGCCGCAGCACCGCCATCCGGCGCTGGGCCGTGCGGTTGAGTTCGCGCCGCACGAACGACTCGAACTCCTCGATCGCCTTGACCGAGTTGTTGCGGGTGGTCCCGATGGCGGTGCAGAAGTCGCGCACGGCGGCCGCCGGATAGCCGCGCCGGCGCATGCCGCGCAGCGTGGGCATGCGGGGGTCGTCCCAGCCGTCGACGATGCCCTGATCGACCAGCGCCTTGAGGCGCCGCTTCGAGGTGATCGTGTGGGTGAGTTCCAGCCGCGCGAACTCGTACTGCCGCGGCGGTTCGGCCACCGGAAGGTGCGCCAGGAACCAGTCGTAGAGGGGCCGGTGGCTGTCGAACTCCAGCGTGCACAGCGAGTGGGTGACGCCCTCGATGGCGTCGCTCTGCCCGTGCGCCCAGTCGTAGGTGGGGTAGAGACACCAGGCGTCGCCGGTGTTGTGGTGGTGGGCGTGCCGGATGCGGTACATCACGGGGTCGCGCAGCCACATGTTCTCGGCCTGCATGTCGATCCGGGCCCGCAGGCAGCGCGACCCGTCGGGGAACTCGCCGGCTCGCATGCGGCGCAGCAGGTCGAGGCTTTCTGCGGCGGGCCGGTCCCTGAAGGGCGATTCGACCCCCGGGGAGCCGAAGCCACCGCGCTGCGCGGAGATCGTCTCGCCGTCCTGGTCGTCGACGTACGCCAGGCCGCGCTCGACGAGGTACTCGGCCCATTCGTACAGCTGGAAGAAATAGTCGGACGCGTGCACCACCCTGCCGGGGGTGTAGCCCAGCCAGGCGATGTCCTCCTTGATGGACTCGACGAACTCGGCCTCCTCGGTGCCCGGGTTCGTGTCGTCGAGCCGCAGGTTGCAGACGCCGCCGAAATCCCGCGCGACCCCGAAGTCCTGGACGATCGCCTTCGCGTGACCGATGTGCAGGTACCCGTTCGGCTCGGGCGGGAACCGCGTCTGCACCCGGCCGCCGTACCGTCCAGCCGCAAGGTCGGCCCGGACGATGTCGCGGATGAAGTCGTTGTTCACAGTGGGGGAATCGGTCACCGGGACAGGCTATCGCGCCGCCGCGGCCGGGCTGTCGGGGCCGTCGGGTGCGCCCGGTAAGCTGTCGGCCCGCTATGACTGCCCTCTCGCCAGTGCGCCTCCGCGTCGCCCCGTCGCCCACGGGCGACCCGCACGTCGGCACCGCCTACATGTCCCTGTTCAATCTCGCCTACGCGCGCCAGCAGGGCGGGCGGTTCGTCCTGCGGATCGAGGACACCGACCGGGCCCGCTACGTGGCGGACTCCGAACGCCAGATCTTCGAGTCGCTGCGCTGGCTGGGCCTGGAGTACGACGAGGGCCCCGACAAGGACGGCGCGTTCGGGCCCTACCGGCAGTCGGAGCGCCTGGACACCTACCGCCCGCACGTGGAGCGGCTCATCGCCGAGGGGCGGGCCTACCGATGCTGGTGCTCGGCGGAGCGGCTCGCAGCCATGCGGGCCGAGCAGGAGGCGTCCAAGCAGGCCGTGACGGGCTACGACCGGCTGTGCCACGGACTGACGCGGGAGGAGCGCGCCCAGCTGCCCGGGTTCTCCGAGACCCCCGTCGTGCGCATGCTGATTCCCGACGACGTCGACCTGACGTTCACCGACCTCATCCGAGGCGAGGTGGCCGCGCCGCGGCCCGACGACCAGGTGATCCTCAAGGCCGATGGTTTCCCGACCTACCACCTGGCCGTCGTGGTCGACGACCACCTCATGGGGATCACGCACGTCGTGCGCGGGGAGGAGTGGATCTCCTCCACGCCCAAGCACCTGCTGCTGTACCGCTGGCTGGGCTGGGAGGCCCCCGCGTTCGCGCACATGCCGCTGCTGCGCAACCCGGACCGCTCCAAGATCTCCAAGCGCAAGAACCCCGCGGCGCGGCTGCTGTGGTTCCGCGAGCAGGGCTACCTACCGGAGGCCCTGCTGAACTTCCTCCAGCTCCTGGGCTATCCGCCGGCCGACGACGAGCAGGAGGTGGAGTCGTTCGCCGACTTCACGGCGCGCTTCGCGTGGGACCGGGTCAACACCGTCGGGCCGATCTTCGACCTCAAGAAGCTCGACTGGCTCAACGGGCACTACCTCCGCAGCCTCACCGCCGAGCAGCTCGCCGACCGCATCATCGAGCACCTGGACTACACCGGCCAGCCCCCGTTGGACGCCGACGGGGCGGCGCTGCTGCGGCGCGCCACACCGCTGATCCAGGAGCGCCTGGTGCTGCTGTCGGAGGCCATGGACAAGCTGAACTTCCTGTTCACCCCGGACGCCGACCTGACGGTTTCCGCCGACGCCCGAGCGGGTCTCGACGCGGCCGCCCCCGCGGTGCTGGACGCCGCCGCCGCGGCCCTGGCGGCGCTGCCGGCGTGGGAGGTCGCGGCGATCGAGGAGGCCCTGCGTGGCGCCCTGGTGGAGGGTCTGGGGCTCAAGCCGAGGGTGGCCTTCAGTCCGGTCCGGGTCGCCGTGACCGGGGCGAAGGTGTCCCCGCCGCTGTTCGAGTCGCTGGAACTGCTGGGCCGGGAGTCGACCTTGCGGCGGCTGCGGGGGTTGCGCGCCGCCCTGTGACGGCGCCCGGCCGTCAGCCCTGGACGACGGCCCCCGTGATGAGCGCGGTGCTGCTCGCACGGCAGGCGCCCTGCGGGGCGGCGACGATCTTCACGACCGTCACCCCGTTGAGCGGGGCGGTCAGTTCGGCCGTCTGCTTGAAGGTCAGCGCCTTCTCGTTGACGATCCGGCCGTCGGCGACGAGCTGCACCAGCACCGTGTTGTCGGAGGAGACCGAGAGCAGGTCCTGGGCGGCCGTGACCCGCAGGGTGCCGCCCGTCTGCGTGAACCGATACTCGAGTTCGGGGCCGGGTTGCCCGCAGTTCACGGTCGCGGCCAGGGCCGGGATCTTGGACGCCGCCCCGGCCGGCTGGTGGAGGCCAGCCGCCCAGCCGTCGGACCGGAAGGCGTTGGTCAGGTCCAGGTTCAGCGTGCTCCCCGGAGGCACGGTCAGCACCGAGGGGGTCTGGGCGCCCGGGGGCGGCAGGGGTGTGGTGGGGGAGGGGGCCGGCGCCCCCAGGGTGATGGGCCCACCCGCGGTCGGGATTGGCGTCGCGGTTTGGGTTGGGGTCGCGGTCGGGGTGGGGCTGGCCGTCTGCGCGACGGACGGCGGCGTCGCCGGGGCGCTCGTCGGGGCGGGGGCCGCGGTGCAGCCCGCGGCCACCAGCGCCAGGGCGCCGCAGGCGAGGGTCAGCCGGGCGGTGCGGGGCAGGGACATCGGAGTCTCCCATTCTCCTCGGGGATCAGCCGGCGACGACGGCCTTCGTGACGAGGCCGGTCGCCATGCCCTGGCAGGGGCTGGGGTTGGTCAGGACGATCTGGACCGAGGACACCCCCGCGAGGGGGATGACCAGCTCGGCGGCCTCGGTGAACCCGATGGTGCGGGTCTGGGCCTGGCGCCCGTCGACCAGCACGATCCAGTCGAGCTTCTCGGTCGAGGAGCGCGACCCCGCCGACTGGGCGACGCCCAGCGTGAGCGTGCCCTGGGTCTGCGCGAACCGGAACTCCAGCGGGCTCGAGGTGGCCTGGCAGCCGACCGTGTTGGCCAGCGCGTAGATCCACCCGGTGCTGCCCACCGGCTGGGCGGGCCCCTGCACCCACAGGTTCGCCTGGACCGCGTCGTCGCGGTTGAGGTGCCGGACCTGCCCGGCTGCGACGGTGATGACGGTGGGGGAGACGACGCCGGGAGACGTCGCCGACGCGCCCATGGTGGGCGCCGGAGAGGACGGAGACGTCGGGGGCGGGGTGGGCGCCGTGCCGGTGGTCGCACCGGAGGGGCCGGGCAGCGGCACGGCCGTCGTCGGCTCGGCGCTGGGGGCGTCCACGCCGGTCGACGGGCCGGTGTCCGGGCTGGGGGCGTCCACCGTGATGGTGGGGGAGCCGGACCGCCCGGGCGTGCGCGTGCCGCCGGGCAGAGTGCAGCCGACGAGGGCGAGGGCGACCGCCGCGACCGCGAGGCCGCGCCGGAGGTGGACCGACGGTGAGCTCATGGTGTCCCCTTCGCTGGGCGTGGCCCCAGTATTCACCCGGGACGGCACCCCGGGGGCCCCGGCGGCCGGCCCCGGCGAACCGAACCAGAAGGATTTGCGCGGTCTTACCATGCGTGAAAAGATATCCCGGTTGCTTTGACGCGGGCTGCGGCGAGGCTGGGCGGGTACGCGCGTCCAGACCACCGCGAGAGAGCCCACTCGGCATGCCAGGCGGTCCCGCCGGGCCCTACCAGGATCGATTCGATCTCGCGCGGCCCAGGTGAGGCGCGACACGCCCAGGTGCGGGGGTCGTTGCGACAACGGGTTTCTCAACCGAGAGGCCTCTGGTTTGGGGCAGAAGGCGGCCCCAACGAACCGAAGGAAGACATGGCGGGACAGAAGATCCGGATCCGACTCCGGGCTTACGACCATGAGGTCATCGACTCGTCGGCGAAGAAGATCGTCGACACGGTCACCCGCACCGGCGCCAAGGTTGCGGGGCCGGTGCCGCTGCCGACCGAGAAGAACGTCTACTGCGTGATTCGTTCTCCCCACAAGTACAAGGACAGCCGCGAGCACTTCGAGATGCGCACCCACAAGCGGCTCATCGACATCCTGGATCCGACGCCGAAGACGGTCGACTCGCTGATGCGGCTCGATCTTCCGGCCGGTGTCGACATCGAGATCAAGCTTCCGTGAGGCCGCTGCGATGAACACGAACCGTAACGTCAAGGGCCTGCTGGGCAGCAAGCTCGGCATGACCCAGCTCTGGGACGAGAACAACCGCGTCGTCCCCGTCACCGTCATCCAGGCGGGTCCCTGCGTCGTGACGCAGGTGCGGACCCCCGAGAAGGACGGCTACTCCGCCATCCAGCTCGGCTTCGGCGCCGTGAAGGGCAAGAACGTCACCAAGCCGATGGCCGGTCACTTCGAGGCCGCCGGGGTCACCCCCCGTCGCCACCTGGTCGAGCTGCGCACCGCCGACGCCGCCACCTACACCCTCGGCCAGGAGGTGACCGCCGACGCCTTCGCCGCCGGCGAGGTCATCGACGTGACCGGGGTCTCCAAGGGCAAGGGCACGGCCGGCGTGATGAAGCGCCACGGCTTCCGGGGCCTCGGCGCCGCCCACGGCGTGCACCGCAAGCACCGCTCGCCCGGCTCGATCGGCCAGTCCTCGACCCCGTCGCGCATCTTCCCCGGCATGCGCATGGCCGGTCGGATGGGCGTCGAGAAGGTCACCGTCCAGAACCTGACGATCCACGCCGTGGACGCCGAGCGCGGACTCATCCTGGTCAAGGGCTCCGTGCCCGGTCCCAAGGGTGCGCTCGTGGTGCTCCGCAGCGCCGCCAAGAAGGGAGCCCAGGCATGACCGAGTCGATCCGCGTCGACGTCATCGGGGGCGAGGGCCAGGCCGAACTGCCGGCCGAGCTGTTCAACGTCCAGGCCAACATTCCGCTCATGCACCAGGTCGTCGTCGCGCAGCAGGCCGCCGCTCGGCAGGGCACGCACGCGACCAAGACCCGCGGCATGGTGTCCGGCGGCGGCGCCAAGCCCTGGCGCCAGAAGGGCACCGGCCGGGCCCGGCAGGGCTCCCGCCGCGCGCCGCAGTGGACCGGCGGTGGCACCGTCCACGGCCCGCAGCCGCACGGCTACGCGCAGCGCACGCCCAAGAAGATGATCGCGGCCGCGCTCCGCGGGGCGCTGTCCGACCGCGCTCGCGAGGGCCGCGTTCACGTCGTCGACGACTTCGGCACCGAGAAGCCGTCCACCAAGGCGGCCCTGCGGAAGCTCGCCACCATTCCCGGTGGCCGCATTCTCGTGGTGCTGACGCGCGACGAGGACATCGCGTGGCTGAGCCTGCGCAACGTCCCGGCCCTGCACATCCTGGCCTACGACCAGCTGAACGCGTACGACGTCCTCGTGGCCGACGACGTGGTCTTCAGCTCCGCGGCGCTCGAGGCGTTCGTGGCGGGTCCCGCCCGGGGCAAGTCCGTCAAGGCCGTGGCGACCCAGTCCGAAGCCGAGGCCGAGGAGGCTGAGAAGTGAGCGACGCCCTGAAGATCCGCGACCATCGCGACGTGCTGCTCGCGCCCGTCGTGAGCGAGAAGAGCTACTCCCTGCTGGACGAGAACAAGTACACGTTCCTCGTCCCCAAGGGCGCCAACAAGACCGAGATCAAGATCGCCGTCGAGAAGGTCTTCGGCGTGAAGGTGATCGCGGTCAACACCATCAACCGGATCGGCAAGGTGCGCCGCACCCGGGCCGGCCTGGGGAAGCGGCCCGACACCAAGCGCGCGATCGTGACGGTCGCCGAGGGCCAGCACATCGACATCTTCGGCCAGGCCAACTGAGTCGCCGGGCACGAGAGGGAATCGAACCATGGGTATTCGTAAGTACAAGCCGACCACGCCGGGCCGTCGCGGCTCGTCCGTGGCGGACTTCGCCGAGCTCACCCGCTCCACGCCGGAGAAGTCGCTGCTGGTGCCGATCAAGAAGACCGGCGGCCGCAACAACCAGGGCCGGGTGACCACGCGTCACATCGGCGGTGGACACAAGCAGGCCTACCGCATCATCGACTTCAAGCGCTACGACAAGGACGGCGTCCCGGCCAAGGTCGCGCACATCGAGTACGACCCGAACCGCACCGCCCGCATCGCGCTGCTCCACTACGCCGACGGCGAGAAGCGGTACATCATCGCGCCGCTGGGCCTGAACCAGGGCGCCAAGGTCGAGGCGGGCGAGGGCGCCGACATCAAGCCGGGCAACAACCTCCCGCTGCGCAACATCCCCGTCGGCACCACGGTCCACGCCGTGGAGCTGCGGCCGGGTGGCGGCGCCAAGATGGGCCGCTCCGCCGGGGCGCGCATCCAGCTCGTGGCCCGCGAGGGCCGGATGGCCACCCTGCGGCTCCCCTCGGGCGAGATGCGCATGGTCGACGTCCGTTGCCGGGCCACGGTGGGCGAGGTCGGCAACGCCGAGCAGAGCAACATCAACTGGGGCAAGGCCGGCCGGAACCGCTGGAAGGGCATCCGCCCGACCGTCCGCGGTGTCGTGATGAACCCGATCGACCACCCGCACGGCGGTGGCGAGGGTCGCACCTCCGGTGGCCGGCACCCGGTGACCCCGTGGGGCAAGCCGGAGGGCCGCACCCGCAAGAAGAACAAGGCGAGCAACGCCCTCATCGTGCGTCGCCGCAAGGCCGGCAAGAAGCGCTGATCGAGGAAGGGAGAAGATAGAAGATGCCTCGCAGTCTGAAGAAGGGTCCCTTCGTCGACGAGCACTTGGCCAAGAAGGTCGATGCCCAGAACGAGAAGAAGACCCACGCCGTCATCAAGACGTGGTCGCGCCGGTCGATGATCGTCCCCGACATGATCGGGCACACCATCGCGGTGCACGACGGGCGCAAGCACGTCCCGGTCTTCGTCACCGAGTCGATGATCGGGCACAAGCTGGGCGAGTTCGCGCCCACGCGTACCTACCGCGGTCACGTCAAGGAAGACAAGAAGTCACGCCGCCGCTGAGCGGACGAGAAGAGGAATGGAAATGAGCAACAAGGAGAACCGGCCCAGCCGCCGGCAGGCCCTGCTCGGCGACCGTCCCGGCTCGTACGCCATCGCGCGTCACGTCCGGATGTCTCCGATGAAGGTTCGTCGCGTCGTGGACATCGTCCGCGGCCTGGACGTCACCGAAGCCCTCGCGGTGCTGAAGTTCGCCCCGCAGGCCGCTTCGGGCCCCGTCTACAAGGTGGTGGCCTCGGCCGCCGCGAACGCTGAGCAGACCGAGAACCTGCGCAGCGACCAGCTGTACATCTCCCAGGCGTTCGTCGACGAGGGCGTGACCCTGCGCCGGATCCGTCCGCGGGCCAAGGGCTCCGCAAGCCGGATCCTCAAGCGCGCCAGTCACATCACCGTCGTCGTCGAGCCCAAGGCGAAGGAGGCCTGAGCATGGGTCAGAAGATCAACCCCAACGGCTTCCGGCTGGGCATCACCACCGACCACAAGACCCGCTGGTACGCCGACAAGAACTACGCCGACCTGGTGGCGGAGGACGTCAAGATCCGCGAGTACCTGCACAAGAAGCTCGAGCGCGCCGGCATCAGCTCGGTCGAGATCGAGCGGCGCAGCGAGCGGGTGACGATCTTCCTGTACGCCGCGCGTCCGGGCATCGTCATCGGCCGCAACGGCGCCGAAGCCGAGCGCGTGCGCGCCGAGCTCGAGAAGCTCACCGGCAAGCAGGTTCAGCTCAACATCCTCGAGGTCAAGAACCCCGAGACGGACGCCCAGCTGGTCGCCCAGGGCATCGCCGAGCAGCTCGGCGCCCGCGTGGCCTTCCGCCGCGCCATGCGCAAGGCGCAGCAGACGGCGATCCGGTCCGGTGCCCTCGGCATCCGGATCCAGTGCTCCGGCCGTCTCGGTGGCGCCGAGATGAGCCGTTCGGAGTTCTACCGCGAGGGTCGGGTGCCGCTGCACACGCTCCGGGCCGACATCGACTACGGCTTCTACGAGGCCAAGACGACGTTCGGCCGGATCGGCGTGAAGGTCTGGATCTACAAGGGTGACGTGTCCGGGAGCCGCGCGGAGCGCGCCGCCCAGAAGGCCGCCCGCCAGGCCGCGACCGGTGCCCGCCGTCCCGCCCGCGGGCCGCGCCGTGAGGGCGCCCCCCGGAGCGACCGTCCGGAGCGTGGCGGACGCCGCCGCGCCGAAGCCGCCGCCGACGCCCCCGTGGCCGAGGGCGCGCAGACCGAAGGAGCGTGACCATGCTGATTCCGCGTCGCGTCAAGCACCGCAAGCAGCACCACCCGAAGCGTGACGGGATGGCGAAGGGCGGCTCCAAGCTGGCCTTCGGCGAGTACGGGATCCAGGCGCTGGAGAGCTCGTACCTCACCAACCGCCAGATCGAGAGCGCGCGTATCGCCATGACCCGCCACATCAAGCGTGGCGGCAAGGTGTGGATCAACGTGTACCCCGATCGCCCGATGACCAAGCACCCCGCCGAGTCCCGCATGGGGTCCGGCAAGGGTTCCCCCGAGTGGTGGATCGCGAACATCAAGCCCGGACGGGTGCTCTTCGAGCTCTCCGGCGTCCCGGAGGAGACCGCGCGTGAGGCCATGCGCCTGGCCATCCACAAGCTGCCGTTCAAGGCGCGCTTCATCAAGCGGGAAGCAGGTGAGATCTGATGGCCAAGGCTGTCACCGCCGCCGATCTGCGCGGCCTGAGCCGGGACGAGCTCAACAAGAAGGTCGTGGAACTGAAGGAGGAGCTGTTCTCGCTGCGCTTCCAGGCTGCCACCGGTCAGCTGGAGTCGCACGGACGCCTCCGCGAGGTCCGCAAGGACATCGCGCGGGTCTACACCGTCCTGCAGGAACGCAACCTGGGGATCGTCCCCGATCCCGACGACGAGAAGAAGTAGGTCGTAAGGCATGTCCGAAGAGAACAAGAACGTGCGCACCAGCGCGCGCAAGGTGCGCGAGGGCGTCGTGGTGTCCGACAAGATGGACAAGACCGTGGTCGTGGCCGTCGAGTCGCGGGTCAAGCACCCGCTGTACGGAAAGGTCATGACCAAGACCGCCCGCTACAAGGCGCACGACGAGAACAACGAGTGCCACGTGGGCGACCGCGTCCGCATCATGGAGACCCGGCCGCTGGCCGCCACGAAGAACTGGCGCGTCCTCGAGATCGTCGAGAAGGCCAAGTAACCACCCCGGGGCTCCGGCCCCCAACCCCGGCAGGGGGCGGACCCCTGCCACCCGCCCATCGTCGGCCAGCTGACCCCGGCTTGGAAACCCGACCAGTGCACACCGACGAATGGGACGGTCGCCCTCCGGGGCGAGAACCCCCAACAGTTCCGCCAGGCCCCCCGGGAACCGGCGAAACAACAGGAGAAGCAATGATCCAGCAGGAGACGCGGCTCAAGGTCGCCGACAACACGGGTGCGAAGGAACTCCTCTGCATCCGGGTCCTCGGTGGCTCCAAGCGCCGCTACGCGGGCCTGGGCGACAAGATCGTCGCCACGGTCAAGGACGCCATCCCCGGCGGCAACGTGAAGAAGGGCGACGTGGTCAAGGCCGTGGTCGTCCGCACCGTGAAGGAGACCCGCCGCCCGGACGGGTCCTACATCAAGTTCGACGAGAACGCCGCCGTGATCCTGAAGAACGACGGGGAGCCCCGCGGCACCCGCATCTTCGGCCCCGTCGGCCGGGAGCTGCGCGACAAGAAGTTCATGCGCATCATCTCGTTGGCCCCGGAGGTGATCTGACATGGCGAACTCCCTCCACGTGAAGAAGGGTGACCTGGTCAAGGTCATCGCCGGCGACGACAAGGGCACCGTCGGCGAGATCATCGCCGTCTACCCCAAGGACCAGAAGGTCGTCGTCCAGGGCGTGAACCTCGTCAAGAAGCACACCCCCAACCGGCCGAACGCCCAGGGCAAGACCACCGGCGGCATCATCACCACCGAGGCCCCGATCCACGTGTCCAACGTTCAGTTGGTCACGAAGGTCGACGGCAAGGAGGTCGTGACCCGGGTGGGCTACGAGCGCCGCGCCGTGACGAAGCGTCGCCCCGACGGCAGCACCTACGACGCGGAGCGCAGCGTGCGCATCGCCAAGAAGACCGGGAAGGAGATCTGACATGACCGACGTCGCCACCAAGGACGCCGTCGCGCAGGTCCCCGCCCGGGAGCTGCCGCGCCTCAAGAAGAAGTACCGCGAGGAGATTCGGCCGGCACTGAACGAGAAGTTCGGCTACGCCAACGTCATGCAGATCCCCGGTCTGGTGAAGATCGTGGTGAACATGGGCGTCGGAGACGCGGCCCGCGACTCGAAGGTGATGGACGGGGCCGTGCGCGACCTCACCGCGATCACCGGCCAGAAGCCCGTCGTCACCAAGGCCCGCAAGTCGATCGCGCAGTTCAAGCTGCGCGAGGGCATGCCGATCGGCTGCCACGTCACCCTGCGCGGTGACCGCATGTGGGAGTTCGCCGACCGCTTGCTGACGCTGGCCCTGCCCCGCATCCGCGACTTCCGCGGGCTCTCGGCGCGCCAGTTCGACGGCAAGGGCAACTACACCTTCGGCCTCACCGAACAGGTCATGTTCCACGAGATCGACCAGGACCGGATCGATCGCCTGCGGGGCATGGACATCACGTTCGTCACCTCGGCCACCAACGACGACGAGGCCCGCGAGCTGTTGAAGCTGCTGGGCTTCCCGTTCAAGGCGCCGGAGAACGACCCCAAGAAGGTCGTGCGCCGCAAGCGCGCGTTCACCGGCTCGAAGAGCCAGATCAAGAAGAGCAGGAAGGGCTAGCCGATGGCCAAGACCGCGCTGAAGGTCAAGCAGAGCCGCAAGCCGAAGTTCGAGGTGCGGGCCTACACCCGCTGCAACCGCTGTGGGCGTCCGAAGTCCGTCTACCGCAAGTTCGGCCTGTGCCGCATCTGCCTGCGCGAGCTCGCCCACCGCGGCGAGCTGCCGGGCGTCATCAAGTCCTCCTGGTGAGCCTTCCGGGCGCGGCGGCGCCGGCGGCACCTTTCGGTGACCGGAGCCGCCTCGCCCCGACGGCCCACCCTGAGACCTCCCGGCCCCGGCCGGACGCCGCTCCGCCCGTCGGACGTGGGACACCAACACCAAGCGGGGTAGGTCGGCAGCGACGGACTCGATGCTGAAACCGCCACGAGAAAGAGGCCCAACAAGCCATGACAATGACCGATCCGATCGCGGACATGCTGACGCGGCTGCGGAACGCCAACCAGGCGTACCACGAGTCCACGTCGATGCCGCACAGCAAGATCAAGGTGGGCATCGCCCAGATCCTCAAGGAGCAGGGCTACATCGCCGGCTACCAGGTCAGCGAACCCGCCGAGGGCGAGGTGGGGAAGACCCTCACGATCACGCTCAAGTACGGCGCGAACCGTGAGCGCTCCATCGCCGGCCTCCGCCGGATCTCCAAGCCGGGCCTGCGCGTCTACGCGAAGAGCAACGCGCTGCCGCGCGTGCTGGGCGGCCTGGGCGTGGCCATCATCTCCACCTCGCAGGGGCTGATGACCGACAAGCAGGCCAACTCCAAGAGCGTGGGCGGCGAAGTCCTCGCGTACGTCTGGTGATCGGGAGGAGCTGAACCATGTCTCGAATTGGCAAGCTTCCCATCGCGCTGCCCGGCGGCGTCGAGGTCACGATCGACGGCCAGGACGTGTCGGTGAAGGGCCCCAAGGGCTCCCTGAGCCTGACGGTGGCCGAACCCATCCGGGTCGCGAAGAACGATGCCGGCGAGCTCGAGGTCACCCGGCCGGACGACGAGCGCAGCTCGCGCTCCCTCCATGGGCTGACCCGGACCCTGGTCGCCAACATGGTGACCGGCGTCACCCAGGGCTTCGAGAAGAAGCTCGAGATCGTGGGCGTGGGTTACCGCGTCATCGCGAAGGGGCCGCAGCAGCTCGAGTTCAACCTCGGCTACAGCCACCCGGTGATCGTGGACGCCCCGGAGGGCATCACGTTCACGGTCGAGAAGCCGACCGTCTTCAGGGTGTCGGGCATCGACAAGCAGGTGGTCGGCGAGGTCGCCGCGAACATTCGCAAACTCCGCAAGCCCGAACCGTACAAGGGCAAGGGTGTGCGTTACTCCGGCGAGCGCGTTCGCCGCAAGGTCGGAAAGGCCGGTAAGTAGTCATGGCTATTTCGCTGTCGAACAACAAGGGCATGGCGGCCCGGGCCAAGGCCCGCCTCCGTCGCCAGAACCGCGGGCGCAAGACGATCTTCGGTTCGCCGGAGCGTCCCCGCCTCGTCATCACCCGGTCCGCCCGGCACATCCTCGCCCAGGTCGTCGACGACACCCGGGGGATCACCCTCGCGTCGGCGTCCTCGCTCGAGGCCGAGGTGCGGGCCGCGGCCGGCGACAAGAGCGCCCGGGCCAAGCGGGTCGGCGCGCTCGTCGCCGAGCGTGCGAAGAAGGCCGGCGTCGAGCAGGTCGTCTTCGACCGGGCCGGCAACAAGTACCACGGACGGATCGCCGCGCTCGCTGATGCGGCGCGCGAAGCCGGCCTCGGATTCTGATCAGAGCGGAAAGGAAAACAATGGCGAACGAGAACGCGTCTGCCCGTGGCCGTGGCGGCCAGGGCGGCGGCGAGCGTCGCGGCCGCGAAGATCGTCGTGGCCGGGACGGCGGCGCCCGCGAGGAGAAGAGTCAGTACCTCGAGCGCGTGGTTGCGATCAACCGCGTGGCCAAGGTGGTCCAGGGTGGCCGTCGGTTCAGCTTCACCGCGCTCGTCGTGGTGGGCGACGGTGACGGCACTGTGGGCGTCGGCTACGGCAAGGCCAAGGAGGTCCCCGCGGCGATCGCGAAGGGCGTGGAGGAGGCCAAGAAGCACTTCTTCCGCGTCCCCCGTGTCCAGGGGACGATCCCGCACCCCGTCCAGGGCGAGAAGGCGGCCGGTATCGTCATGCTGCGCCCGGCGTCCCCGGGTACCGGCGTGATCGCCGGTGGCTCGGCGCGCGCGGTGCTGGAGTGCGCCGGCGTCAGCGACGTGCTCGCGAAGTCGCTGGGCAGCTCCAACGCCATCAACGTGGTGCACGCCACGGTTGCGGCGCTGCAGCAGCTGGAGGAGCCCGAGCAGGTCGCGAAGCGTCGCGGGATGTCCGTCGAGGACGTCACCCCGGCCGCGCTGCTCAGGGCGCGTAAGGAGGTGCACGCCTGATGGCCACGCTGAAGGTCACTCAGATCAAGGGCGTCGTGGGCGCCAAGAAGAACCAGCGGGACTCCCTGCGGTCGCTGGGACTCAAGCGCATCGGTGATGTGGTGGAGAAGGAGGATCGTCCCGAGTACCGCGGGATGATCAACGCCGTCGCCCACCTCGTGACCGTCGAGGAGGTTGACTGATCATGCCGATCAAGGTTCATCACCTGCGTCCGGCCCCGGGCGCCAAGACCGAGAAGACCCGGGTGGGCCGCGGTGAGGGCTCCAAGGGCAAGACCGCGGGCCGGGGCACCAAGGGCACCGGCGCGCGGAAGAGCGTGGGCGCCAACTTCGAGGGCGGCCAGATGCCGATGCACATGCGGCTGCCCAAGCTGCGCGGCTTCCGCAACCCGTTCAAGGTCAGCTACCAGGTCGTCAACGTGGCGAAGCTGGGCGAGGCCTTCCCGGAGGGCGGCGCCGTGACTGTGGCCGACATGGTCGCGGCGGGCCTGGTCCGCAAGGGCCAGCCGGTCAAGGTGCTCGGCAACGGCGAGCTCAAGGTGGCCCTGAAGGTCACCGCGGACGCCTACACGGCGTCCGCGAAGGAGAAGATCGAGGCGGCGGGCGGCACCGCCGGCTGAGCCTCGCTCCGACGCCGAAAGGGGCGGTCCCGGTTGGGGCCGCCCCTTTCGGCGACCCGTCGGCGCGCCGCCTAGATTGGGGCCCATGTGCGGACGTTTCGCCGCGTCGGCGTCCACCGACGACTACGTGGAGATCTTCGGGATCCAGGAGGTCGTCGAGGAGCCCCGGCCCAGCTTCAACCTGGCCCCGACCGACCCCGTCCCGGCCGTCGTCGATCGCGTCGACCGGGCGTCGGGGGCGGTGGTGCGCAAACTCGTGACGCCGCGGTGGGGGCTCGTCCCCTCCTGGAGCAGGGACGCCGCGGGCGCCGCCCGCCTGATCAACGCCCGGGTCGAGACGGTGACCGTCAAACCGGCGTTCCGGAAGGCGTGTGCGGAGCGCCGCTGCCTCATCCCCGCCGACGGCTTCTACGAGTGGCGGACGCTGGAGCAACCCGACGCCCGGAGCGGGTCGGGGCGCCGACCGACGCGCAAGCAGCCCTACTTCATCCGGCCGACGGGCGGCGGTCTCCTGGTGATGGCCGGGCTGTACGAGTTCTGGCGGCCACCGGCGGGGGAGTGGCTCACCACCTGCACCATCATCACCACCGCGGCCACCGACGCCGTCGGCCACGTGCACGACCGCATGCCGCTGAGCGTCCGGCCCGAGGACTGGGCCGCCTGGCTCGACCCGTCCAGACGGGACGCCGCCGCGGCCGTCGCGCTGCTGGCGGCGGCTCCGAATCTCGAGGTGTACCCGGTGGCGACCCTGGTCAACTCGATCGCCAACGACTCACCCGAACTGGTATTGCCGCTGCAGGATGGCCCGGAGGCCGCCCCGTGACGACGGTGGGAAGCGCCGGCCGGACCCGGAGCGGCGTTTGGAGTGTGGGCTTGGTAGAGTGAGCGGGCTGCCCGCTGCGGCGGCACCGTTGACGTTGACCCCCATCGGAAGTTGGACGAGGAATGCTGGCTGCCTTCGGCAATGCGTTCAGAACCCCGGATCTGCGCAAGAAGATCCTGTTCACGCTGTTCATCCTCGCCGTCTTCCGGCTCGGCTCGACGATCCCGACCCCCAACGTCAACCTGCAGAACATCAACGCCTGCCAGGTGCAGGCCAGCGCGGGCGCCTCCGCCGGCCTCTACTCCATGATCAACCTGTTCTCCGGCGGGGCGTTGCTGCAGCTTGCGATCTTCGCGCTCGGCATCATGCCCTACATCACCAGCTCGATCATCCTGCAACTCCTGGTGGTGGTCATCCCCCGGTTGGAGAAGCTGAAGAAGGAGGGCGGGGCCGGTCAGCAGAAGATCACCCAGTACACCCGCTACCTCACGATCGTGCTGGCGGTCATGCAGTCGACGGCGTTCGTCACGCTGGCGGTGAACGGCCAGCTCTTCCAGGGGTGCACCGACCCGGTCACCGGCGGCCCGATGCCGGTCGTCTACGACACGGGGATCTTCCCGATCATCGTCATGATCCTCACGATGACCGCCGGCACCGGGATCATCATGTGGATGGGTGAGTTGATCACCGATCGGGGGGTCGGCAACGGCATGTCGATCATGATCTTCACCCAGATCGCGGCCCAGTTCCCGACCCAGATGTGGGGCATCGCCCTCGACAAGGGCGTCGACCCGAACAACCCGAGCCTGCCCAACGCCTCCGGCTGGCTGGCCTTCGCGCTGGTGATGATCGTCGGCCTGCTGGTGATGGCGGGCGTCATCTTCATGGAGCAGGCGCAACGACGCATCCCGGTGCAGTACGCCAAGCGCATGGTGGGGCGGCGCCTCGTCGGCGGGACCACCACCTACATCCCGCTCAAGGTGAACCAGGCCGGCGTCATCCCGATCATCTTCGCCTCGTCGATGCTCTACCTGCCGATGCTGTACGCGCAGTTCCAGCCGGAAAACCCGGTCTCCGGCTGGATCAACGCCAACCTCTCGAGCAGCGGCTCACCCTGGTACAACGGCATCTACTTCGTGATGATCATCTTCTTCGCGTACTTCTACGTGTCGATCACCTTCGATCCCGTCGAGGTGGCCGACAACATGAAGCGGTACGGCGGCTTCATCCCGGGCATCCGGGCCGGGCGTCCCACCGAGAAGTACCTCGCCCACGTCCTGTCGCGGCTGACCGCTCCGGGCTCGCTCTACCTCGCGCTGATCTCCTTGCTGCCGGCGCTGGCCTGGTTCGTGCTGGGCGAGCAGGCGTCCCGCAAGTTCCCGTTCGGCGGGACGAGCATTCTCATCATCGTCGGCGTGGGGTTGGATACGGTCAAGCAGATCGAAAGCCAGTTGCAGCAACGCAACTACGAGGGCTTCCTGCGCTAGACCGCGAACGCGCTCGACGAGAGGATCCGCGATGCGACTCCTGATCATGGGCCCGCCAGGGGCGGGCAAGGGCACGCAGGCCGCCAGGCTGTCCGCCCACTACGGCATTCCCACCGTCTCGAGCGGGGACCTGTTCCGCGCGCACATCAAGGCGCAGGACGCACTGGGGCAGAAGGTGTCGGCCCTGATCGCCCGTGGCGAGTTCGTGCCCGACTGCATCACCACCTCGATGGTGTTCCGGCGGCTGCTGAAGCCCGACATCAAGGGCGTGGGCTGGCTGCTGGACGGCTACCCCCGCACCCTGGGGCAGGTCGAGGCCCTCGACATCGCGCAGGCGGAACTCGGCACCCGCCTCGACGGGGTGATCTCGCTCGTGGCCGATCCCAACGAGGTGGTGGGGCGCATGCTGAAGCGGGCCGAACTCGAGGGCAGGGCCGACGACAACGAGGCGACGATCCGGCGCCGGATCGAGGTCTACGACGCCGAGACCAAGCCGGTGCTGGACGTCTACCGCGAGCGCGACCTGGTCGTCGAGATCGACGCGCTCGGCACCGTGGACGAGGTGTTCGACCGCATCACCGGCAGCCTGGACGCGAAGCTCGCGGCCCGGTGAGGGGGCGGCGCGGCGTCGAACTGAAGACGCCCGCCCAGCTGCGGGCCATGCGGCGGGCGGGTCTGCTCGTGGCCCAGGCGCACGACGCCGTCCGGGCCGCCGCCCGGCCCGGGGTGACGACCGCCGAACTGGACGCCGTGGCGCGCGAGGTGCTGGCTTCCGCCGGCGCCGGCTCGTCCTTCCTGCACTACGGGGCGTCGTTCGGGTTGCCGCCCTATCCCGCGGTCACCTGCATCTCGGTGAACCACGAGATCGTGCACGGCATCCCGTCCGACCGCGTCCTGGTCGAGGGCGACCTGGTGTCGATGGACTTCGGAGCCATCGTGGCGGGGTGGCACGGGGACGGCGCCGTCACCTTCGGGGTGGGGACGCTCTCCCCGGAGCGACAGGCGCTCTCCGACGTCACCCGTGAGAGCCTGTGGGCCGGAATCGGCGCGATTCGTACGGGCGGTCGGGTCAGCGACATCTCCCACGCCATCGAACGCTCGATCCGCGCGCAGCCGCACCCGTACGGCATCGTGGCCGAGTACACCGGGCACGGCATCGGCTCAGCCATGCACCAGGAGCCGGACGTGCCCAACGTGGGCCGGCCGGGCCGCGGCCCGAAGATCGTCCCGGGGCTCTGTCTGGCCATCGAGCCGATGGTGACGATCGGATCGCCGGAGACCGCCGTCCTCGAGGACCGGTGGACGGTGGTCACCCGGGACGGCTCCGACGCCGCCCACTGGGAGCACACGATCGCCGTGACGCGGAACGGCCTGTGGGTCCTGACCGCCCCCGACGGCGGGGAGGAGCTGCTCGGCCGGCTGGGGCTGCGGTTCGGTCCGCTCGCCGACTGAGCCGGCGTCCAGTTGTGGACGCCGGAGGTGCCGCGTCGGCGTCCGGTGCTTGAATCTCCCCATGCCCACCGACCTGGAGATCGCGCAACGCGCCGTCCTGCGACCCGTCCCCGAGATCGGCCTGCGGCTCGGGCTGACGGCGGACCAGCTGGAACCGTACGGGCACCGGGTCGCCAAGATCGAGTTGGGCGCGGTGGCCGCCGCCGGCGGCGTCGCCACCCGGTCGCCGGGCCACTACGTGGTCGTGACCGCCATCACCCCGACCCCGCTGGGCGAGGGCAAGACCACCACCGCCGTGGGGCTCGTGCAGGGGCTCGGGCGGCTCGGCCGCCGTGCGACCGTGGTGGTCCGGCAGCCGTCGCTCGGGCCGGTCTTCGGCATCAAGGGCGGCGCGGCCGGCGCGGGGCTGTCGCAGGTGCTGCCCATGGAGACGATGAACCTCCACCTGACCGGGGACTTCCACGCCGTCACGGCCGCCCACAACCTGTTGGCCGCCATGGTCGACAACCACCTCCACCTGGGCAACGAGTTGCGCATCGAGCCGCACTCGATCACGTGGGGGCGGGTCCTCGACGTCAACGACCGGGCCCTGCGGGACATCGTGATCGGGTTGGGCACGCGGGCCGATGGCGTCCCCCGGCAGACCCGGTTCGACATCACCGCCGCGTCGGAGCTGATGGCGATCCTCGCCCTGGCCACCTCGTTGGCCGACCTGCGGGCGAGGCTGGGGCGGATCGTCGTCGGCTTCGACGTCGACGGCCGGCCGGTGACCGCCGAGGAACTGCGGGCGGCGGGCGCGATGGCGGTGCTGCTGCGGGACGCCTTCCGGCCCAACCTGCTGCAGACCACGGAGGGTCAGCCGGCGCTCGTGCACACCGGCCCGTTCGGCAACATCGCCACGGGCAACAGCTCGATCGTCGCCGACCAGGTGGCGCTGGCGGGCAGCGACGTCGTCGTCACCGAGGCCGGGTTCGGCGCCGACCTGGGCTTCGAGCGGTTCGTCAACGTCAAGTGCCGAACTTCGGGGCTGCGCCCGGACGCCGCGGTGGTCGTGGTCACGGTGCGGGCGCTGAAGGCCCACTCCGGCCGCTACGCGATCGTGGCCGGACGGCCGCTGCCCGAGGCGCTCACCGAGGAGAACCCGGGCGACGTCGCCGAGGGCCTGCCCAACCTCGCGCACCACCTGGACATCGTCGAGGCGATGGGGGTGACGCCGGTGATCGCGATCAATGCCTTTCCCGGGGACCACCCCTCGGAGTACGCGGTGATCGCCGACTTCGCTCGCGGGCGCGGCGTCCGGGCGGCGGTGTCGACCCACGTCGCGGACGGCGGCGGCGGCGCCGTGGACCTGGCCGAGGCGGTGTTGGACGCCTGCACCGCCAGCGGGGCGGACGACGAACTGGAGTTCAGCTACGACCTCACGGACCCCCTGATCGCGAAGTTCGAGGCATTGGCCACCCGCGTGTACGGCGCACGGGGGGTAGACCTCGCTCCGGCGGCCGCCCGGGATCTGGCCCGCTTCGAGCGGCTCGGCTTCGGCGGGCTGCCGGTCCTGGTGGCCAAGACGCACCTGTCGACCACGGCCGACCCCCGGGACCGCGCCGACATCGACCATCGTGACTGGGTGCTTCCGATCCGGGAGGTGCGGCTGGCCGCCGGGGCGGGGTACGTGTATGCGCTGACCGGGGAGATCACCACGATGCCCGGGCTGGGCCGGACCCCCGGGGCCGTCCGCATGGACCTCACCGCTACCGGGGAGATCGTGGGGCTGAGCTGACGGCACGGCGGGCGTCGGCTTGGCCGGGTGCGCAACCGCGCGGCGTCCTGGCGTAGACTGGTGCGTCGGCCCTCGTGCGGGGGCCGCCCGGTGGGCGCCCGCGTCCGCCCGACCCATCACCCGCGAGGATTCCCTTGGCTGCCGCTGCCCGCCGTCCCCACTCCTTCTACGACCTCGGCGTCCGCCCGGTGCTGGCCGAGGCGCTGGCCGCCCGGGGCATCGTGGAACCGTTCCCGATCCAGGCGGCCTCCCTCCCCGACTCGCTCGCGGGGCGCGACGTGCTCGGCCGGGGGCGCACCGGCTCCGGCAAGACGGTCGCCTTCGCGCTGCCCCTCCTGGAGCGGGTGCTCGCCGTCCCCGGACGCCGCGAGCCCGGCCGGCCGCGGGCCCTCGTGCTGGTCCCGACCCGGGAACTCGCGGTGCAGGTGCACGAGACCGTGGAGTTCCTGGCGCAGGCGCTCAAGGTGAAGACCATGACCGTCTACGGCGGCGTCCGGTACACCGGGCAACTCCGTCGCCTCGAGCGGGGGGTCGACGTCGTCGTCGCCACCCCCGGCCGGTTGGAGGACCTCATCGAGCAGGGTGCGCTGAGCCTGGACGCCGTGGCGGTGGTCGTGCTCGACGAGGCGGACCTGATGGCCGACATGGGCTTCCTGCCGCCGGTCACGCGGATCCTCGAGCGGACGCCCCCGGGCCAGCGGATGCTCTTCTCGGCGACCCTGGACGCCGACGTGGCCCGGCTCGTCGAGACCTTCCTGAACGACCCGCTCGTCCACGAGGTCGACGAGGCCGGCGGGACCGTCGACGCCCAACACCACCTGTTCCTGGTCCGGCACGACAACAAGCCCGCCGTGGTGCGCGAGCTGCTGACCGGCGGTGGCCGGGCGCTCGCCTTCACACGGACGAAGTTCGCCGCCGAGCGGCTGGCGCGCACGCTGACCGAGGCCGGCGTCCCGGCCGTCGACCTCCACGGCAACCTCCGGCAGGGGGCCCGGCAACGGCACCTGGCGGCGTTCGCCGACGGGACCGTGGCGGTGCTGGTCGCCACGGACATCGCGGCCCGGGGCCTCCACGTCGACGACATCGGACTCGTCGTGCACGTCGACCCCCCGAACGACCCGAAGGCCTTCCTGCACCGTTCGGGCCGAACCGCTCGGGCCGGCAGCGCCGGGACCGTCGTGACCCTCGCCACCAAGAACCAGAACAAGGCCGTGCGACACCTCATGGGCCAGGCGGGGATCAAGCCCGCGCAACGCGTGGTGGCGCCCGGCGACGCGATCCTCACCGAGGTGCGCGCGGCGCGGGTCGAGCCTGCGGCGTCCGGGACGTCGATCTTCGAGCCGGACCCCGAGGACGTCGCCGAGGAGGACGCCGCCCCCCGCCCGGTGGCGCGCCCGCGACGGGAGCCCCGCGGACACCCGCCGGGCCGCCACGCGACGCGCCCCGAACGTGGCGAACCGCGGCCGCGGCCGGGGCGCGCCCGCACCGACCAGGGGCGCACCGATCAGGGGCGCACCGACCGGAATCGGCCGGAGGAGCGCGCGTTCACGGCCGCCTGGTGGGGTCCCGAGCCCTGGGAGACCGATGGGGGGCCGGCACCGGTCGCCCGGCGTGAGGATCGGCGTCCGCGGCCGGGGCGGGCCGACCGGGCGGTCGGGCGCGCGCAGCGACCCGAGCGCGATCCCCGGGCCGAAGCCTCCGCACCCCGGCGGTCCACCACGCCTCGCCCGATCGGCAAGGCGGGCAAGCGGCCGACCAACAGCAAGGACAAGGGCAAGCCGAAGCGCTGGGCGCGCTGAGCCGCCGGACGCCCGCGCTACCCTGGGGGCGTGAGCAACCTGCCGATCTCGAGCAAGTACGTCTCGACGCCCGGCAAGCCGGTGGACGAGCGCGAACGCGAGAGCGTCGTGGCGCGCGTGAACGCCGCCTTCGAAGCCGGGCAACTCGACGACCTCGACTACCGGCGGTATCTCGACATCGCCTTCCGGGCGCGGACCCTGGGCGAGTTGCGTCCCGTGGTGGAACGGCTGCCCGCCGTGGCGCCCCACGCGACCCCGGGCAACATCGAGCCGGCGTCGGTCCGGCCGGGGGAGTTGTCCGAGGCGCGGCAACCGGGCGGACGGACCATCGCGCTGCTGGGCGGCGTGGTCGTCGCCGCCATCGTGCTGCTGGTGCTGCTGCTGGCCGTCCTGCTGTGAGGGCGCCCCGACGAGGGGGCGTCCGGCGATTTTGAGGCCCCTGGTGGGGCGGGCTAGACTAGGTCGTCGGTCGCCTGTGTCCGGGCGCCGGCGATTCGTCGTCAATCACGCAGCAGTTAGGGATTATGGCCAAGAAAGAAGGAGCCCTCGAGCTCGAGGGGACCGTCGTCGAGGCGCTGCCGAACGCGATGTTCCGGGTGGAACTGAGCAACGGCCACCGGGTTCTCGCGACCATCAGCGGCAAGATGCGGCAGCACTACATCCGCATCCTCCCCGCGGACCGGGTCGTCGTCGAACTCTCTCCCTACGACCTCACGCGTGGGCGGATCGTCTACCGGCACAAGTGATCGGGAAGGTTCGAAGCATCCACCACCAGCCACGATGCGGCACGTCCGCGCCCTGGCGATGAGTCAGAAAGTTGCTCGATGAAGGTTCAGCCGAGCGTCAAGAGGATCTGCGACAAGTGCAAGGTGATCCGCCGGCACGGTCGCGTGATGGTGATCTGCGAGAACCCTCGCCACAAGCAGCGCCAGGGCTAGCCCGGGCTGCGTGGAGGGGGCACAGGTCATCCGTCGGACCCCTCCGACACCCAACAACAACGTGACAGCAAGCCCGGGTGAGCGCCAACTCCCCCGGAACACCCCCGGACGAAGGCCGGGGCCCGCGCAACAGGCCGTGCGAGCGGCCGGAGGCGGCACTGGACGCGTCACGCCAGACACCTTCGCGGGGCCCCACGGGGCCCTCGACATCGAAGAAAGGTAACCGCCCGAATGGCACGTCTCATTGGCGTCGATCTCCCGCGCGACAAGCGCCTCGAGGTCGCACTCACCTACATCTACGGCATCGGCAAGACCCGCGCTGCCGAGACCCTGGCCGCCACTGGAGTCAGTGGCGACATCCGTGTCAAGGACCTCACCGACGAGCAGTTGGTTCAGCTGCGCGACCACATCGAGGCCAGCTACGAGACCGAGGGCGATCTTCGTCGCACGGTCGCCGCCGACATCCGGCGCAAGATCGAGATCGGCTCGTACCAGGGCCGGCGGCACCGCATGGGCCTGCCGGTTCGTGGTCAGCGCACCCGCACGAACGCCCGCACCCGCAAGGGGAAGAAGAAGGCGGTCGCCGGCAAGAAGAAGGCCCGCTGACCGCGGAGCCCCCCAGGCACGACAGAGACAGGGAGAATCGACAAGCGCATGGCTACCGCAGGCCGCACCAAGGCTCAGGCCGCCCAGAAGACGAAGCTTCGCCGCAAGGAGAAGAAGAACGTCACCACCGGGCAGGCCCACATCAAGAGCACGTTCAACAACACCATCATCTCCATCACGGATCCCACGGGCGCCGTGATCTCGTGGGCGTCCGCCGGCACCGTCGGGTTCAAGGGCTCCCGTAAGTCGACCCCGTTCGCCGCCCAGATGGCCGCCGAGGCCGCCGGACGCCGGGCGATGGAGCACGGCATGAAGCGCGTGGACGTCTTCGTGAAGGGACCCGGCTCGGGCCGGGAGACCGCCATCCGTTCGCTGGGGGCCATCGGGCTGGAGATCGGGCCGATCTCCGACGTCACCCCGGTGCCCCACAACGGCTGCCGCCCCCCGAAGCGCCGCCGCGTCTAACCGAGCCCAGAAAGGACGACAAGAGACCCATGGCCCGTTACACCGGACCCATCACGAAGAAGTCCCGCCGGCTCGGAACCGACCTGGTGGGCAACGACAAGGCCTTCGAGCGCCGCGCCTACCCGCCGGGCATGCACGGCCGCGGCCGCATCAAGGAGTCGGAGTACCTGCTCCAGCTGCGCGAGAAGCAGAAGGCGCGTTACGCCTACGGCGTCCTCGAGAAGCAGTTCCGCCGCTACTACGAGGAGGCGGTCCGCAAGAGCGGCAAGACCGGCGAGATTCTGCTCCAGATCCTGGAGTCGCGTCTCGACAACGTCGTGTACCGCGCCGGTTTCGCCCAGACCCGCCGCCAGGCGCGTCAGCTGGTTGTGCACGGCCACTTCCTGGTCAACGGCCGCAAGGTGAACGTGCCGTCGTTCCGCGTCAGCCAGTACGACATCATCGACATCAAGCCGAAGTCGCAGAACCTCGACGTGTTCGTCATCGCCCGGGAACTGCACCACGAGCGCTCCGTGCCGGCGTGGCTCACGGTGAAGCCCAACAAGGGGCGGATCCTCGTGCACCAGCTGCCGACCCGCGACCAGATCGTGGTCGACGTGACCGAGCAGCTCATCGTCGAGCTCTACTCCAAGTAGCCACCCGTGCCCCGAGCGGTCTCCGCTCGGGGCATGCGGCATCCCTCCCGTGGCCGGTCCCCGGCCGAGAACGTCGTGTCGCGGCCGTCCGGCCGCGGCCTCAGTTGTTCACCGTCAAATAGCGGGCGGTGGAAAGGAACCCGACACTCATGCTCATCGCACAGCGGCCCACGCTGACCGAGGAACCCGTCGCCGACTACCGGTCGCGGTTCGTCATCGAGCCCCTCGAGCCCGGCTTCGGCTACACGCTCGGCAACTCGCTGCGGCGCACGCTCCTGTCGTCCATCCCGGGCGCGGCCGTGACGTCCATCAAGATCGACGGCAACGCGCACGAGTTCTCGACCCTGCCGGGCGTGGTCGAGGACGTCACCGAGATCATCCTCAACCTCAAGCAGCTCGTCCTCAGCTCGGAGGAGGACGAGCCGGTCGTCATGTACCTGCGCAAGGCCGGCGCGGGCGCCGTCACCGCCGCGGACATCGCGCTGCCGGCCGGCGTCGAGATCCACAACCCCGGCCTGCACATCGCCACGCTGAACGACGACGGCAGGATCGACATGGAGCTCGTCGTCGAGCGCGGCCGCGGCTACGTCTCCGCGGCGCAGAACAAGAGCGCGGACGCCGAGATCGGCCGGATCCCGGTCGACTCGATCTACAGCCCTGTGCTGAAGGTCACCTACAAGGTGGAGGCGACCCGGGTCGAGCAGCGCACCGACTTCGATCGCCTGATCGTGGACGTCGAAACCAAGCCGGCGATCCGGCCGCGGGACGCCATGGCGTCGGCTGGGCGCACGCTCGTCGAGCTGTTCGGGCTGGCCCGCGAACTCAACGTGGACGCCGAGGGCATCGAGATCGGCCCCTCCCCGGTCGACGAGCAGCTCGCCGCCGACCTGGCCCTGCCGGTCGAGGAACTCAAGCTCACCATGCGCAGCTACAACTGCCTCAAGCGTGAGGGCATCCACACGGTGTCCGAGCTGGTCTCCCGCTCCGAGCAGGACCTGCTGGACATCCGCAACTTCGGGTCGAAGTCGATCGAGGAGGTCAAGCTCCGCCTGCACGAAATGGGCCTGTCGCTGAAGGACAGCGCCCCGGGCTTCGACCCGCTGGCGGCGCTGAACCGCTACGACGCCGACGACGCCTTCGGCGACGACACCGACCAGTTCTGACACCAGGAGAAAGACACACATCATGCCCAAGCCCACCAAGGGTCCCCGCCTGGGCGGCACGCCGACCCACCAGCGGATCATCCTCAACAACCTGGCCAGCCAGCTGTTCGAGCACGGCAAGATCACCACGACGGAGACCAAGGCCAAGCGGGTGCAGCCCCTCGCCGAGACCCTCATCACGAAGGCCAAGCGCGGCGACCTGCACTCCCGGCGCCTGGTCCTGTCGCGCATCGGGAACAAGTCGGTCGTGCACACCCTGTTCACCGAGATCGCGCCGAAGTTCGCCGACCGCAACGGCGGGTACACCCGGATCACCAAGATCGGCAACCGGCAGGGCGACAATGCCCCCATGGCGGTCATCGAGATCGTGACCGAGACCGTCGAGGAGTCCCGCAAGGCCAAGGCCAAGGGGCGTCCCGCCAAGCCCGCCGCCAAGGCCGAGAAGCCCGCGAAGGCGGAGAAGGCCGCGAAGCCTGCCAAGGCCGAGAAGCCTGTCAAGGTCGAGGAGGCGCCCGCCGTCTCGTCGCCGGAGTCGGCGCCCTCCCCCGACGAAGCCTGACCGACGAACCCTCGCAGCGAACGCCCGCCGGTGTGATCCGGCGGGCGTTCGCGCTGTCCGGGCGAAGGTGCGCCGGGGCGCGTCCTGGTGTCGGACGTGTCCTCTTCCGCGTGACCGGTCCGCGCGCCTAAGTTGACACCAGGCGGGGGAGCTGGTTCCGGTGCCCCGTCGCGGAGCAGAGAGGACCTCATCATGGCCACCGATTGGGCAGCCGACCTCAAGAAGTACGCCCCCGACGCCGACGACGCCGTCGTGGCGAAGATGCTCAGCACCTACCGATTGGTGCTGAGCAAGCCCGACACGGCCAGCGTCGCGTTCAGCGACGAAGCCGAGCTGGCGACCGTCCGGGAGAACTTCCTGAAGAAGAAGCTCGGACTCACCCTTCCCGACGCCGAGTTGGACGCCGGCATCGCCGCCGTGGGGCAACAGCTCGCCGGGGTCAAGCGCAAGAGCAGGCTGACGGTCTACTACCTGCTCGCCGACCGGTTCGGGAAGCTGGACGTCTTCCGGTAACCCCGCGGCGGCGGGACGCGCTGGCGGACCGATCGGCGCGACACTCCTTGTCCTGTCGTGCTCGGCCGCCAGGACCCGAAGCCGGTCAGCCCGCGCGCACAGCAACGACGTGGTGCCCCCCTACTCGGGGGGCACCACGTCGCGGTGTCAGCGGACGGCGCTGCGGCCTCAGTCGATGCCGAGGATCTGTGCGCAGGCCCAGTCGCGGGACGCGCCGCCGGCGTTGTCGTAGACCTTGTTGGCGATGGTGATCTGCTCGCCGCGGCTGGCGAGGTCGGCGCGGGAGGCGAACTGGCCGCCGCCGTAGGACAGCCAGGTCGAGATCGTGAACTGCAGGCCGCCGTAGAAGCCGTTGCCGGTGTTGATCGACCAGTTGCCGCCGGACTCGCAGCCGGCGATCTGGTCCCACATCGAGGCGCGGCGCAGGTCGAGCCCGGTGCTGGACGACGACGAGGTGGACGACGAGGTGGTGGTCGTCTTGGTCGTGGTCGTCTTGGTGGTGGTCGTGGCCTTCGCGGCGGCGGCTTCGGCCGCCTTCTTCTCGGCCGCGGCCTTGGCGGCGGCCTCGGCGGCGGCCTTGTCGGCGGCAGCCTGGGCGGCGGCGGCGTCCGCGGTGGCCTGCTTGGCGGCGGCGACGGCGGCGCCGTTCATGGCCGCGGTGACGGTGAGCTGGGTGTCGAGGGCCGCGACCGGGGTGCGGGCGGTCGACAGGTCGGTGCTGTAGGCCTGGGTCCGCAGGGCGCTGTTGGGCAGCGACACGGCCGCGGCAGGCGTGTTGGGAGTGCTGAGGATGGACGTCGCAGCTCCGCCGACCAGCACGGCCGCGGTGACGGCGGCGGCGGCGAACTTGTTCTTGCCCATGATGAGATCTCCTGACGGTTGATTATTGGTTCTCTCGACATTAAAGGTAGAGCATTCCTGAGAGATTCTCAACTCTGTTGCCAGATTCCTTAAGGATCGACCCCCGGGGGCATGCGCGAGGGGAGCGGCACGCGTGTGCCGCTCCCCTCGAGGTTCGGGGCTGGCTTGCCCAGCCCGGTGAGAGATCAGTAAGCGATCTTGGTGGCCTTGGCCGCGTTGAAGCGTTCGGTCACGTCGGCCCAGTTCACGATGTTCCACCAGGCCTTGACGAAGTCGCCCTTCACGTTCTTGTACTGCAGGTAGAAGGCGTGCTCCCACATGTCGAGCTGGAGCAGGGCCAACTGGCCGGCGGGGAGGTTGCTCTGGTGGTCGTAGACCTGGTTGATGTTCAGCCGCTGCCCGAGGGTGTCCCACACCAGCACCGACCAGCCGGAGCCCTGGATGCCCATGGCGACCTCGGTGAACTGCTTGGTGAAGGCTCCGTAGTTGCCGAAGAACTCGTCGATCGCGGCCCCCAGCTCGCCGTCTGGTTCACCGCCGCCGTCCGGCGACATGTTCTTCCAGAACATCGTGTGGTTCAGGTGGCCGCCGAGGTGGAAGGCCAGGTCCTTCTCCAGCTTGTTGATGTTCGCGAAGTCGCCGGCCTCCCGCGCGGCCGCCAGCTTGTCCAGAGCGGTGTTCGCGCCTGCCACGTACGCCGCGTGGTGCTTGTCGTGGTGCAGTTCGAGGATCTGGCCCGAGATGTGGGGCTCGAGGGCTGCGTAGTCATACGGGAGATCGGGAAGCGTGTAGCTCATCGGTTTCCTCTCTTACTAGGGGATTGCTCCCACCCCATCATCGAAGGGGTGGCTTTCACAAGGGGGGGCGGGTGCCGGAGGAACATCGCTGGCGACGTGCGTCGCCGCTGGCGTTCGATCAGTCCCTGGCGGCGTCCGTGCTCCGGCCGGTGTCGCCCTGGTCGCTTTCGGTGCGTTGGTCCGGGTCCTCCGCGTGGTCGCCCGGGCGGGACAGTCCGAACTCGGATGCGGCGTCCTCATCCGTCGAAGACGCCGAGATCGCTTCCGGCTGCTCACCCGTCGAGGGTTCCGCCATCGCGGCAGGGGCGCGAGCCGGCCCGTCCGTGGCCTGGTTCGCGGGTGTCCCCTCGGCTTCCGCCGTGGCCTCGGGGGTGGCTGGCGCCGCGGCCGGGGACGGCAGGTCCCCGCCCGGGCGGCCGAACATGAGGAAGCCCGCCCCGGTCAGCAACATGAGCAACACGATCGGCAGGATGACCCACAGGATCCCGTTGTCGCCGCCCCGGGGGGCTGCGGGGGGCGCGGTCGGCGCCGCCTCGGTGGCCGTCGGCGACGCCGACGGGCTGGCCGAGGGCGATGGTGAGGGTGTGGCCGAGGGCGCAAGCGCGCGGGCCAGGGCGGGGGAGCCGACCGAAAGGTAGGAGGTGTCGGCGAGCAGCAGGGTGGCTTGCTGAGTGGCGAGCAGGCTGGGCTGCCCCTGCTCGGGGAAGGCGCCGTCGGCCAGTTGCTGGCCCACGAGGTACTGGACGGCCCGGGGCTGCGGTTGGCCGGCAGCCTGGAGGGCAGAGCCCAGCTGGGCCGTCGCGGTGATGTCGTTCGCCTCGCCGCGCCAGGAGCCGTCGGGAAGCTGCTGGGCGACGGCCCACGCGATCGCGCGCGTCACGGCGTCCCGGGCGGAGATCGAGTCGGTCTGGGTGAGCATCCCCAGCATCGCCAGGCCGGTGCTCTCGGCGTCCGACGGCTTGCCCGCGCCGGAGCCGAAGCCGCCGTCGGGGTTGGCCTGCCGCACCAGGAAACGCGCCATCGCCGGCGGCACCTGTTCCTGAGCCCGCGTCAGCGCGATCATGCCCAGGGCGGACGCGTAGGGGCCGGGCACCTCCCCGAAGGAGCCGTCGTCCCGCAGGCCGGCCTTCACCGCGGCCACCAGATCCACCCCGGCGAAGTCCGCGGGATCCTGGCCGAGGGCGACCGCGACCAGCACCAGCTTCGCCGCCCCGACCGGGGACGCCGCCGCGTAGGTCGCCGCGCCGCCCCGCACCACCTCGAGCAACTGCGCCGCCTGGGGGGCCAGCGCCGCGTCGTCGACCGCGGCCAGCGCCAGAAGCGAGTCCGCGGCCACGCCGACGTCGGTGGTGGTCGCCGCCTGGGCTGCCACGTAGGCGCCGGCCCTTCCGGCGGCGTCGCTGTTCCCGACCGCGTGGCTCCGCGGCACCCAGGAGACCAGGGCCAGGAGCGTGGCAACCAGGACCAGAGCGAGGCGTGTCGTCCGTCCCATGGGGGCAGTCCTTCCCGCAGCGCCGGCGCTGCATCGTCAGACCCGGTGGATCTGCCGTCAGCCTAGTTCGGGGCGGCGACGGCAGACCAGTTGACGGGCCCAGTCCGTCGCTGCCGCGTCAGGGGGTGGGGGTCCACGCGGCCCGGCGGGCGGCGCGGCGCAGGATCCGCAGCAGCTCCGGGCCGAGGAGGGCGATCAACACGGCCGAGGTGAGCCCCCGGCCGAGGTTCCAGCCCATCGAGGTCACCAGGTTGTACAGCACGAAGCGCTGCAGGTTGGCCAGCGGCCCGACCTGTGGGTCGAACGAGAGCTGCGTGGCGGGGCCCACCGCGAACGGCCAGAACGCGAAGTCCATCAGCCACCCGTAGGCGAACGCGGACACCAGGCCGTAGCCGGCGAGCAGCGCGATCTCGGCGCGGCCGTGCGGTCGTCCGGGCAGCAGGCCCGCGCCCAGTCCCAGCAGGCCCGCGGCGATCATCTGGTAGGGCAGCCACGGGCCCACTCCGCCGGTCAGCAGTGCCGACGCCAGCAGGGTCACCGCCCCCTGTGCGAAACCGAAGCCGGGACCGAACGCCCGCCCTCCGACGACCATCAGGAAGAAGATGGGTTCCATCCCGGCGGTCCCGGCGCCTAGCGGGCGCAGGATCGCCCCGATGGCGGACAACACCCCCAGCAACGCCAGCCCCTTGACGTCCATGGCGCTGCCGGTCAGCTCCGCGACGACCACGGCCAGGATCAGCGGCAGCAGCAGCGCGAACACGAACGGGGCCTGCGTCGTCGACGTCACGTCGGGGAGCCGAGCGAACAGCGGCCACGCGAACGCCGTCAGCCCCGCCGTGACCGCCACGACGAGCAGGGCGACCGAGCGGGCGTCCAGACGGGCCGCCGAGGCGCGGGCCGGACGCCTCACGGCGCCAACTCCGCCACGGTGAGCAGCGGCACCGGTGCGAACACCTTGGCCAACTGCGGCGCGAACGTGGGGGAGGAGGTCGCGACCTGCCGGGCGGGTCCATCGGCGATGACCTCGCCGTCCGCGAGCACCACGAGGCGGTCGGCCACCCCGGCGGCGAACTCGACGTCGTGGGTGCTCACCACCACGGTGCGGCCGGCGTGCGCCAGCGACCGGAGGATCTCGGTCAGCCGGTGCTTCATCTCGTAGTCGAGGCCGCGGGTGGGCTCGTCGAGCAGCACGATCGAAGGGGACGCCGTCAGTTGGACGGCCAACACGAGCGACAGGCGCTGGCCCTCGGAGAGATCGCGCGGGTCGTCGTCGAGAGGCAGGTGCGAGTCCAGCCCGCGCAGGATCCCGGCGGCCGTTCCTCGCGCCGCGCCGGTCTCGGCGTCCGCCCGCTCCAACTCGGCCCGCACCGACGGCAGGTAGAGCAGGTCCGTCGCGGTCTGGGGCACGAGGCTGACCGCACGCCGGGCGTCCGCCGGCTTGAGGACCCGGGGATCGACGGTGCCGTCGGCCACCACCCGGCCGGTGCTCGGGACGCCGCCCTGCAGAGCCCACAGCAACGACGACTTCCCGGCCCCGTTGCGGCCCATGAGGCCCGTGACGGTCCCGACCGCGAAGTCGAGGGTCACGCCCGCCACCGCCCGGACGCCGCCGTAGTCGACGGTGAGGTCCCCGGCTGCGAGCCCCACCGGGGTGGTCGGCAGCGGCTGGTCGGTGGGGGCCGTCACGGTGACCCGCTCGCGGAGGACGCGCCGACGGGCGTCCCGCACGGACGTCGGCGCGGACTCCCAGCCCAGCGAGCGGGCCAGGCCGGCCAGCGGCGGCACCACGTCGCTGCGGAGCAGCAGGTCGTGGGGGTCGCCGTACTCGACGCCGCCGTCGCCGCGCACCCACGCCACCGAGTCGGCGTAGTGGAGCACCCGCTCGAGCCGGTGCTCGGCCAGGACGACGGTCAGCCCGACGTCGTGGACCAGCGCCGTGATCGCGGCCAGCACGTCCGCGGCCGCGTTGGGGTCGAGCGCCGAGGTCGGCTCGTCCAGCACGAGCACGTGCGGCTGGGCGGCGAGCACGGCGGCGATGGCGACCCGTTGCTGCTGACCCCCCGACAGATCGGCGAGGGGACGCCGCCGCAGGCCCGCGATGTTGAGCAGATCGAGGGTCTCCTCGACCCGCTTGCGCATGGCCGCCGGCGGCAGGCCGAGTTGCTCCATCCCGTAGGCGATCTCGTCCTCGACCCGATCGGTCACGAACCCGTGCAGCGGGTTCTGCCCGACGTAGCCGACGACATCGGCGAGGTCGCGGGGCCGGGCGGCCCCGGTGTCCCGGCCGGCGACCCGGACCCGGCCGGCCAGCGTCCCGCCCGTGAAGTGGGGGGCGAGGCCGTTGACGAGGCTCAGCAGCGTCGACTTGCCGGTCCCGGTGCGCCCCATCACCACGCAGAGGTCGCCCTCGGGCACGGTGAACGACACGTCGGCCAGCACCGGGGTGGGGGCGTCGGCGTAGCTGAAGGTGACGTGCTCGAACGCGATCATGAGGGGGCTCCGGCGGGGGGTGCGTCGGTGAGGAGCAAGGGGGCGGCCGCGCCGGCCACGATCAGGGCCATCCCAGGGTGCAGCGTCGGCCACACCAGCGGATCGGTCGACGGGTGCATGACGGCGTGGGTCGCCGGGTCGAGCGTGCTCCCCAGCACGGCGGCCGTCGCGAGCGACAGCACGCCGGCGGCCAGCAGGGCGGTGTCCCGGGGGCCCCACCGATCCGGCCGGTAGCGGGTCACGGCCAGCCGGCGGCCGAGCAGACGAAGCCCGGCCACGACCCCGGCGCCCCCGGTCACGATGCACCCGGCCGCGACCAGCCGCGCGGCGGCGTCCGTGCCGGCGAGCAGCAGGAAGCCGCCGAACGTGACCAGCAGCATCGCGCCCAGCAGGGCGGCGGTCGCCCGGGGACCCGGCCGCCGGCCGTCGCGGGTGCGGCCGAACCCGCGGGCCTCCATGGCGGCGGCGAGGCTCAGCGAGCGGTCGATCGCGTCGGCGAGCACCGGCAGCACGATCGCGGACACGGCCCGCCACCCCCGCCCGGCTCCGCCCCGCAGCCGCTGGGCGCGCCGGATGCGCTGGGTGCTCTCGACGAGCTGCGGGGCGACCGAGAGCGCGATCACCACCGCCACGGACGCCTCGTAGAGTGCCGGCGGCACCGACCGCAGCGCCCGTTTGGGGTTCGCCAGCGCGTTCGCCGCCCCCAGGCACAGCAACATGAGGCCGAGACGCAACGAGTCGTAGATCGTGTAGGCCAGCGGCTCGGCCGTGACCGGCCCGCCGATCCTGATCCCGGCGGCCCAGGCCGGCAACTCGATCTGCGGGAGCGTGAAGAGCACGGTCGGCCCCTGGCCGGCGCCGGCCACGGCGGCGAAGAACACGCGGACCACCAGCACGATCCCGGCCAGGGCGAAGTAGGCGCCGACCGACCGGGCCCAGGGGTCGGCGGTCCGGCGCAGGACGACGACCGCCACCACCGCCAGCGCCAGCAGCACGCTGAGCAGCGGGTTCGTGCCCAGGGAGGCGGCGCCGGCCACGCCCAGCGCCCAGCCCCACCAGGCCCACGGATGCACGAGGGGCGTCCTGGACCGGGCGTGGGGCGGGGCGGTGGTGGCGGTCAGTTCGGACGCCTCCGGCGCAGTGCCCAGACCCCGAGGCCGGCGGCACCGGCCGCGACGACCCCCGCGGTGGCGAGGGCGGCGGTCGGGGTCCCGTCGGACCCGGGCGTTCCGGCCGGCGGGGACGCCGCCGGTCCGCTGGACGCCTCCGCCGCCGGTGGTTCGGCCGGCGACGCCGGCCCGGCCGATGCTCCGGTCGCCGGCGTCGGGCCGGTCGCCGG
>JAAYTZ010000094.1 GCA_012517965.1 Propionibacterium sp.
ACACCCACCGGGACCCTGGAATCCCCGCCCACCGGAGCCACATCCGGGAAACTGTCACACCCACCCGCCAGAATCACACCAAGACGGTGATCCTCAAGCCGTCACAACGACCCAACCCCGCCACGCGAAAGATCGAGGCTAGCCTGCCGCTTTCATGAGGGTGGGGTGCTGACCGCGTTTTAGAACAGGGAAAGTGCCTCCTGCTTGGGATAATGCGATTGTCGAAGTCGTATCGGTCCCAAGCTGGAAGGCACTTCCACCGTGAAGCGTACCGCCGTGTACTCCCGGCTGGTTGGCGCGGGCTCGGATCTTCATTCCTGAACGGGGTCTGGTGACCGCGTGAACGGGGCAGGGGCGTTCACGCGCGCAGACACCGAGGAGTTGTTGGCAGCGCTCGGGGTCCGGTTACAGGCCCGCGGGGTGGCGGCCCCCCTGTATGTGGTGGGTGGTGCCGCGAACAAGGCGAAAGCCCCGTGTCTCCCAAAGGGAACACGGGGCTTGTTTGCGTGCGCGAGAGAGGACTTGAACCTCCACGCCCGTTAAAGGGCACTAGCACCTCAAGCTAGCGCGTCTACCTATTCCGCCACCCGCGCAGGTGGTACCCGGTGTTCCCGGGCAGCCCCGAAACTATAGCAGGCCACCGGGGACAAAGTCGAAACGGGTCCGTTCGGCTGACGCTCCGCCGCTCAACCGCCGCCCGCGGCGTCCGGACGCCCCAGGTTCGGCCCGCCCGACACGTCGTCGAGGGCGGAGGCGATCTCGACGGGCAACTCGACAGCGTCCAACTCGAGATAGGGAGCCAACTGCTCGGCGGTCCGCGCGCCCAGCAGGGGTGCGGTGACGCCGGGGGCGTCCCGGACCCACAGGGCGGCCACCTGCGCGATCGTCAGGTCCAGGCCATCGGCGGCGCGGGCGACCGCCTCGACGACGGCCCTCGATCGCGGCTCCAAGTAAGGGGTCACGTACCAGGAGAAGTGCTCGGCCGCCGCCCGCGACCCGCGCGGGATCGACGACCGGTACTTGCCGGTGAGCACCCCCCGGCCCAGCGGCGAGAACGGGAAGAAACCAAGCCCGAAGTGCCGCACGCACGGCAGGACCTCCACCTCCGCCCGCCGGGCGAGCAGCGAGTACTCGACCTGGGCCGACACGATGGGCGTCCGGCCGGGAAACGCCGCCTGCCACGTCACCGCGGCCGCCGTCTGCCAGCCGACGAAGTTCGACACCCCGGCGTAGCGCACCGCACCGGTCGACACGGCGTGATCGATCGCGGCCAACGACTCCTCCAGGGGCGCCTGGCCCCAGGCGTGCACCTGCCACAGGTCCAGGTGGTCGGTGCCCAACCGGCGCAGCGACCCGTGCAGGTCGGCCAGCAGCGCGCCGCGGGAGGTGTCGATCACCCGCTGCCCGTCCCGGATCGAGAACCCCGCCTTGGTGGCCAGGACAAGATCGTCACGCCGGACGTCGGTGCGCATCAACCGGCCCAGCATTCGTTCGGCCTCGCCCTGCGTATAGGCGGCCGCCGTGTCCACCAGGTCCCCGCCGGCGGCCACGAACGACCGCAGCAGCGCGCGGGCGTCGTCCGTCGAGGTGTCGCGGCCCCAGGTCATGGTGCCGAGCCCGAGGCGTCCCACCCGAAGCCCCGACGCGCCGACGGACCGCCGCTGCATCAGACCGCCGTGATCGTGCCCTGCCACAACAGAGCGGCGATGAGCAGGGCGACGAGAATCCGGTACACGATGAACAGGGTGAAGTTGTTCGAGGCCACGTACTTGAGCAGCCACGCGATGGACGCGTACGCGACGAAGAACGACACCACGGTGCCGATCAGGGTGGCGCCCCACCCGACACCGCCGGGCGCCGCGATGTCGGACGCCTGCGTGACGGCCTGGAACCCGCCTGCGGCGACCAGCGTCGGGATGCCGAGGAAGAAGCTCATCCGGGTGGCGGTCACCCGGTCGATGCCCAGCAGGAGCGCACCGGAGATCGTGGCCCCCGAGCGCGACACGCCGGGCACCAGCGAGATCGACTGGATCGCTCCCAGGATGAGGCCGTCCTTCCAGGTGATGGTGTGCTCGCCGCGGTTCTGCTTGCCGAACCGATCGCCGGCCCACATCACGACGCTCCAGGCGAGCAGGCTGGCGACGATGGCCCACAGGTTCCGGAAGGGGCCCTCCACGAGATCCTTGAGCGCCAGCGCGATGACGGCCGTGACGGCGAACCCGCCGATGACGGCCCAGCCGAGGTTGTAGTCGGGGTCGCTCCGCTTCGCGGCGTCCCGCACCCCCGCGAGCCACGCGGTCGCGATGCGCAGAATGTCGGAGCGGAAGTAGACGATCGAGGCGATCATCGCGCCGACCTGGATGATCGCGGTGTACGCCGTGACGCTGGGGGAGTCGATGGGCAGACCCAACAGCTTCTCGGTCACCGTGAGGTGGCCGGTGCTCGAGATGGGAAGGAACTCGGTGACCCCCTCGACGATGCCCAGAATGATCGACGCCCACCAGTCCATACGTTCAGCTCCCGCTCCCGGGCGGCCTTCGGGGCCGCGTTCCGCCCAGCAGCCTAGACCCGAGTCCGGACGCCCCTGGCCGCCGCTCGGTGCCGCGGTCCCTGGCCGGTCCCTGACCCGCCGTGCCGGATACGCTGAGGGCCGCGCCGCCACCGTCGGCCCGACAGGAGGACACATGCAGGCCTGGGCCCGCCCGGACGTTCCGTCCCTGACCCGCTCGCCTGGACGCCCCCGCGTCTTCGACACCCGTGCCGGACGCCTCGTGCCCGTCGGCCCGGAGCGGGGCACGGCGCGCCTCTACGTCTGCGGCATCACCCCCTACGACGCCACCCACCTCGGCCACGCGAACACCTACGTCGCGTTCGATCTGCTGGTGCGCGCCTGGCTGGACGCCGGCCTGCTGGTCGACTACGCCCAGAACGTCACCGACGTGGACGACCCCCTCCTGGAGCGCGCCGCGGCGACCGGCGTCGACTGGGCCGAGCTCGCCGCGAGCCAGATCGAGTTGTTCCGCACCGACATGGTCGCCCTGCGGGTCGTGCCGCCCCAGCACTACCGGGGCGTCGTGGAGTCGATGGACACCATCGTCGCCGCCGTCGACCACCTCCGTGCGCGGGGGGACGCCTATCCCGCCGACGACCCCGAGTACCCCGACTGGTACTTCGCGGGCGAGCACTTGGGCGACGTGTCGGGCCTGTCGGCCGCCGAGGCGCTGCCGGTGTTCGCCGAGCGTGGGGGCGACCCCGACCGCCCCGGCAAACGGGACTCTCTCGACAGCCTGTTGTGGCGGCTGGCGCGCCCCGGGGAACCCAGTTGGCCGGCCCCGATGGGGCGCGGACGCCCGGGCTGGCACATCGAATGCGCGGCGATCGCCCAAGCCGTGCTCGGCGCCACGGTGGACGTCCAGGGCGGTGGCTCGGACCTCGTCTATCCGCACCACGAGCACAGCGCCGCCCAGGCGCACGCCCTGTCGGGCCAGGACTTCGCGCGGGCGTACGTGCACGCCGGGATGGTCGGCTACCAGGGCGAGAAGATGAGCAAGTCGCGGGGCAACCTGGTGCTGGTCTCCCAACTCCGCGCCGCCGGGCACGACCCGATGGCGATCCGGCTGGTGCTGCTGGCCCACCACTACCGCACCGACTGGGAGTACACGGACGCCGATCTCGCCGCCGCCGAGGCCCGGCTGGCCGCCTGGCGAGACGCCGTCCGCCGGCCGACGGGACCGGCGGCGTCCGCGACCGTCGCGCGCCTGCGGGAGTCGCTGCGCGACGACCTGGACGCCCCCCGCGCGCTGGCCGCCATGGACGCGTGGTCGGCGGCTCCGGGCGACGACGCCGAGGCTCCCGCGGCCGTCGCCGCGGCCGTGGACGCGCTCCTCGGCGTCCGGCTGGGGTAGGGTCGGCCGCCGTGAAGACGTTCGAGGGGCTGTTCGCCGAGTTGACCGAGAAGGCGCGGACGCGCCCCGAGGGCTCGGGCACCGTGAAGCAGTTGGACGCCGGCGTCCACGCGATCGGCAAGAAGATCGTCGAGGAGGCGGCCGAGGTCTGGATGGCCGCGGAGTACCAGAGCGGGGCCGAGTGTGCCGAGGAGATCAGCCAACTGCTCTACCACCTTCAGGTGCTGATGATCGCCCGCGGGCTCACCCTCGACGACGTCTACACCCACCTCTGAGCGGGTCTCACCCGCGCCCGGGCCGGCCGGACGCCGCACCGGCACCCCGTATCCTCGTCGGGTGACTGACGAGCGTGCCGTACTGAAGATCGCCCTGCCGAACAAGGGCTCCCTCGCCGAGGCCACCAGCGCGATGCTGAAGGAAGCCGGCTACAAGCAGCGAACCGACCTGAAGGATCTGGTGCTGCTCGACGAGGCCAACGGCGTCGAGTTCTACTACCTGCGGCCGCGCGACATCGCCGTCTACGTGGGTGAGCGCACCCTCGACCTCGGCTTCACGGGCCGCGACATGCTGCTCGACTCCGGGGCGGACGCCGAGGAGATCGTCGCGCTGGGCTTCGGGGGCACGAAGTTCCGCTTCGCCGCCCCGGACGCCGCCGGGTGGACGGTGCGCGACCTGGAGGGCAAGCGGATCGGCACCTCGTACCCGGGCCTGCTGGCCGCCTACCTCGCCCGGCAGGGCGTGCACGCCCGCCCGATCAAGCTCGACGGTGCGGTCGAGTCGTCGGTGCGCCTGGGGGTGGCGGACGCCGTGGCGGACGTCGTCGAAACCGGCAGCACTCTCAAGCGGGCCGGGCTGCAGATGTTCGGCGAGCCGATCCTGGAGTCCGAGGCGATCCTCATCAAGCCGCGCGGGGTGCCGGACCCGGCGGGCCTCGACCTGCTCAAGCGGCGGCTCTCGGGCGTCATGACGGCCCGCAACTACCGGATGATCGACTACAACGTGCCGCTGGAGCGCCTCGAGCGAGCGTGCGCGATCACGCCCGGTATCGACAGCCCCACCGTCTCGCCCCTGCACCGCGACGGGTGGGTCGCCGTGCGGGCCCTCATCCCGTCGAAGGACGCCCAGGCGATCATGGACGAACTGTGGGAGGCCGGCGCCGAGGGCATCCTCGTCACCGACCTGGCCGCCTGCCGCCTCTGAGGGCGCCCCGGGAGCCGGCCGGCGTCCGCGCCCAGCCCTCCGGAGCGACCAGCCCTCCGGACGCCGAACGGCCGCCCGCAGCGACGGGCGGCCGTGGCGTGGGGCGAGGGCCCTGGATCAGGGCGTGCGGTCGCTGGGCGTGGCGGTCGAGGTGGCGGAAGGGGTGTAGTCCGGCTTGGGGCGCGCCGGGGCGGGGGCGGGCGTCGCCGCGGTGGTCTTCGGCTTCTTCTGCCGCTTCTTGTAGGGGATCAGCCGGCTCCCGAACAACAGCAGGAAGCCGATGCCCCCCAACGCGAGGCCGGCCATGACCGGCACGGTGAACGGCCGCTCGAGTTGCTGCCACCAGTCGACGGCCATGACGTTCCAGGCGTCGATCATCCGCGGCACCATGCCCGAGATCAGGGCGGCGATGGGCAGGCAGGCCAGGCCGATCCACCAGGCCGCCGCGCGCAGGGACATCCCGCGGCCGACGACCGCCACCATCACGATGATGAGCAGCGACACGCCGATGCAGATGGCTGCGAGGAGCAGGTTCGGGTCCATGGGGCCACTGTAGGGGGTGAGCCCGGGGCGCGGTCGAGCCGCGCGGGCGAACGGCACGGATCTCCGGCTAGCCTTCCCGGGCATGAGTCCCGAATCCTGGCTTCCGGACGCCGGTGTCGACCGCGGAGAGGCCGACCCGGTGGTGCGTCGCGCGCTGGCGTCCGCCTACGGGGGGGAGGAGTCCTACGCGCGGGCCGTCGCCGCGCTGTGCACCGCCCGGCTGATCCTGCCCACCGTGCCGGCCCCGCCGGGCGCCGAGCCGGGGCTCTCGGAGCGGGAGCCCGCCGGGGACGCCGACGGGTCCGGGCCGGCCGAGGACCACCACGGCCCCGCCATGGCGGTCGTGCACCTCCGCTCGGCGGCGGGCGCGAAGGCGGTGGCCGTGTTCACCGGCGCCGACGCGCTGCTGGCGTGGCGGCCCGACGCGCGACCGGTGCGCTGCACCCTGGACGACGTCGCGGCCACCGTGCTGGAGACCGAGTCGGTCGCGATCGTCGTCGACGTCGCCGGCCCGCACCCGCTCGTGATCGAGGCGCCCCTCGTCGAGGAGTTGGCCCGGGGTCACCGCCTCGTGGAGCTGGCCGACGGGGGTTTCGGGTGGGTCTGGTTGGCGGACGGCGGGCGGGCGTCGCCCTCCTGAGCCGCGACGATGATCGCGGCTGCCTGCGAGCGGCTCGTGGCGCCCAGCTTCTTCAGCACCGATTCCACGTGACCCTCGGCGGTCCGGATCGAGATGGTGAGGGCCGCGGCGATGTCCTTGTTGGTCAGGCCGCGGGCGAGGAGGCGGGCGACCTCGGATTCCCGCCCGGTCAGCCGGACGCCGGGCAGCCGCGGGGCGGCCCGGCCGGCGGTGAGCGCGAGCGCCGCGGCCTCGGCCCGCGCCCACTCCAGCAGCTCGGCGGGATCGCGCGGCGTGACGAAGTGGTACAGCCGGCCCCACTCCTCGTCGCCGAGCCCCCGCCGGGCGGCGGCCCGGGCCGCCGCCGCATCCCCGGCCATCCCGGGCCCGAACGCCTCGATCGACGTTCCGATCGAGCACCAGAGGGCGTCGGCCGCCCCCTGGAAGCGGGCGGTCCGGACGTGGTCGCCGGCTGCGGCCGCGACGCAGGACAGCAGCAGCAGGGTGTGCGCGATGCACACGCCGTCGTGGAAGTCGTCCTGGATGACGAGGGCGGCGGTGGCCGAGGCCCGAGCGCCGGTCAGATCCCCCTGGTGGTACAACGCCAAGCCGCGCACCCACAGCGCGTAGGCCTTGCACCAGGTCTCCCCGTTCGCCTCGCTCAGCGCGATGAGCTCGGCTTGAGAGGCCAGCGCGGCGTCGGCGTCCCCCGAATAGAGGCGGCTCAGGCCGAGTTGGAAGAGCGCGATCTGCCAGTCGGCGACGTCGCCGACCGCCCGGAACGTCGCGATGGCCGCCTCGTAGCGAGCGGCCGCTTCGGCCGGGTGGCCGTGGAAGAGCAACGACAGCGCGCCCCAGTGGTTGGCCCGGGCCCGGAGCAGCGGGTCGTCCAGCGCCTCGGCGAGCGCCCTGAGTTCGGCGAGGTGGGCGTCGCCGGCGTCGTGGTCGCCCTGGATGAGCGCCACCCAGGAGGCCACCCAGAGTGCCTCGCCGCGCTCGCTCCCGACCACGTTCGGGGCGGCGAGGACCCGCTCCAGGCGGTAGCGGCCGTCGGACAGGTAGCGGCCGGTGACCCACTGGTAGCGCAGCAGTGCGGCGAGTTCGGCGGCTCGCGGCTGCTCGTCCGGCAGCGACAGCGACCACTCGAGGGCGGCGACGATGTTGGCCCGCTCGGTCCGCATGGCGCGCATCGACCGCGCCTGACGCGGCCCCGGCCAGTGCCGCACCATGTCGCGCGCCCGTTGGAGGAAGAGGTCGCGGTGACGCCGGTGAAGGTCGTCCCACTCGCCCGCCTGCTGGGCGACACGCGTCCCGTACTCCCGGATCGTGACGAGCATGCGATAGCGCATGCTGCCGGCCAGGGGCTCCGCCTGCACGATCGACTTCGCGACCAGGTTGTCCAACAGGTCGACGACGAACCGGGGGTCCAAGTCCCCGAACCCGCACACGGCCTCGGCGGCGGCGAGGTCGCAGCCGTCCATGAAGACGCTGAGCCGGCGCCACAGCCGCTGTTCGTCGGGGGTGCACAGGTCGAAGCTCCAGTCCACGAGCGCTGTCAGGGTCTGATGGCGACCCACGGCGTCTCGGCCCCCGCGTAGCAGCGAGAACCGCTCGTCGAGGCGGGCCAGCACGTCGCCGACCGAGAGGGACCGCAGCCGCACGGCAGCGAGCTCGATGGCCAGCGGCATGCCGTCGAGGTGGCGGCACAGCTCGACGATCTCGGCCCGGTTCTCTCGGGTCACGCTGAGCCGCGCACCGGTCTGTGCGGCCCGCTGGACCAGGAGGCCGACGGCGTCGCTGCTCGCGATCTCCTCGACGTCGGCGTCCGGGTCCGGGATCTCGAGCGGCGGCACCGTCCTGACCCGTTCGTGCGAGAGGCCGAGTGGGCCGAGCGAGGTGGCCAGGACGTGGACGTTGGGGCAGCCGTCCAGCACCGCCAGCACCAGTTCGGCGGCGGCGTCGAGGACGTGCTCGCAGTTGTCGACGATCAACACCATCGTCTTGTCGGCGAGGTGCCGGACGACATGCTCGGTCGCCGGCCGGGTCGACTGGTCGGACGCCTGGATCGCAGCCGCGGCGCGCCAGGGCACGTCCTCGGGTTCCCGGACGGAGTCGAGGGCGACGAAGGCGACCCCGTCGGCGAACGAGTCGGCCACCCGCCGGCCCAGTTCGAGCGACAGCCGGGTCTTGCCGATGCCGCCGGGGCCGACGAGGGTGACGAGCCGATGAGTCCGCACCACGATCTCGATCTGGTCGAGCAGCGCCTCGCGCCCCACGAACGGCGTGAGGGCGGGGCGCGGCACCTGCTTGGTCAGCGGAGCCATCAGCACCCTCCTCCGGGCGCGGCGAGCCGCCCCATCCGTGTGCTCCCGACGGTACGTAGGGCATCGGGTACGCAACAACGCTCGTTCCGGTGGGGGGTACGTACCTCGGAGGCCCGATTCGCGTAGTTCTACGGGTTCTCGGGGTTCGGTTTCGCGCCTAAGTTCGCAAGTGAACGCACACTCCGACCCAAGGGGACTACATGACGTTCTTCATGCACCGGCTCGCGGAGGCCCTGGCGGGCGACGGCCCGGACGAGATCCCGATGCCGGCGATGCGCCCCAGCGCGCCCGAGGCCTTCATCGTGGGCAGCGACCGGCACGTGGCGTTGCGCTCGTACGTCGAGCAACTCGTGAGCGAGGCCAACGCGGTGATCGTCGACCCCGTCTCGCACCTCACGCTGTTCGACGAGGTCGGCGGGGACGAACTCGCGTTCACGATCACCTGCAACAGTCACGTCGCGCGGGTGGCGACCCGGTTCGCCGGCGGCCACGCCACGGGCCAGATCATCAGCGACGACCTCCCCCGCGAGGAGCCCTACGAGTTGTCCGGCCCCGAGGCGCTGCCGGATCTGATCATCCGGCTCTGCCTGGTCGCCGGGCTCCGCAACAGTTCGTCGCCCCACCTGAGCTAACACCACCGAGGACCACCGAGAGGAGCACGCCATGCAGTACGAGCTGAAGACGCAGATCATCGAACCCCTGCGTCCCACGTTCGATCACCTGGTCGCGCGCTACGGCAACAAGCCGGCCACGCGCTACCAGGAGGGCACGATCGATCTGCAGCCCACCGAGAACTTCCACTACCGGCCGACCTACAGCCCCGAGTACGAGCTCTACGACCCGAACTACTCCGCGTTCAAGCTGACCGACCCCTACTCGTTCCTCGACCCGCGGCAGTACTACTACACCCCCTACGTGACCAACCGCGCGCAGATGCACGAGGCGTTCGGCAAGACGCTCGACTACGTCGCCGACCACAACCTCTTCGGGCGCACGCCCGAGGCCTGGAAGCGGCTCATCGGTGAGATCGTGATCCCGCTGCGTCACTACGAGGCCGGCTGTCAGATGCTGTTCTCGGGCGCGGCGCGCTTCGCCTGGGGCGCCACCATCGCCCAGTGCTGCACCTTCGAGGGCTTCGACCGCATCGGCAACGCGCAGCTCATCAGCCGGGTCGGCATCACCCTCGGCGAACAGACCGCGGGCGTGCTGAACGCGGCGAAGCAGTCGTGGATGGAGGCTCCCGCCTGGCAGCCGCTGCGCCGGTACATCGAAGAGGCGCTCGTGGAGCCCGACTGGGCCGTGGGAGTGGTGGCCGTCGACCTGGTCGACAAGCTGCTCGACACGCTGATCTACCGGCATCTGGACGAGGAGGCCATCGTCGGCGGCGCCGGCGCCTACAGCCTGCTGGCCCAGCACGTCGGCACCTGGTACGCCGAGCACCGCAAGTGGCTCGACACCCTGTACAAGGCCTGGCTGGCCGATCCGGAGCTGGCGGGGGCCAACGCCGCCGCGTTCTCGGCGGCGGTGTCCGCCTGGCTCCCGAAGGCCGCGGACGCCGTCGGTGCGCTCGCCCAGCACGCCGACACGATCGTCGACACCGGGGCGGCCGCCGGCCTGGAGGCCCGGGTCGCGCAGGTCAAGGCCGAATACGAGGCCCTCGGCCTCACCGTCTCGTGAGGAAGGAAGGACCCATGGCTATGACCGAGACCCGTCCTGTCAGTGTCGATCTGCAGGAGAACGAGGAGAACCGCGCCGTCATCGAGGCCATCGAGGCCGACAACGAGGACCTCACGATCCGGCACGTGCCCGGCCTGGTGAAGCTCCAGGCCCCCGGGCGGCTCGTGATCAAGCGCGAATCTGTTGAGGAGCGGCTCGGCCGCACCTGGGAGACGCACGAGTTCCAGATGGCGATCGTGACGCTCTCCGGGCACATCACCGAATGGGACGAGGACCAGATCGTCCTCTCGTGGGGCCATCCCGAGCGCGACTGAGGAAGGACGAACACACATGACGACGAACCCGACCAAGCCGGTCAAGAAGCTGTCGATGCAGCAGCGCTACTCCGCGCTCACCCGTGACATCGACTGGACGCCCTCCTACGTGACCGAGGACCAGCTCTACCCGCACACGACCTACGAGGGCATCAAGATCCACGACTGGAGCAAGTGGGACGACCCGTTCCGGCTCACCGTCGACGCCTACTACCGCTACCAGGCGGAAAAGGACAAGCGCCTCTACGCCGTCCTCGACGGCTTCGCCCAGGGCCAGGGCCACCTGACGTTGTCCGACCCGGCCTACCTCAACGCCATGAAGATCTTCCTCGGTGGCGTGACCCCCTTGGAGTACCAGGCCAACCGGCACTTCTCGTACCTCGCCCGGCACTTCAACGGGCCGGGCCCGCGCTTCGCCGCCCAGTGCCAGTCGGTCGACGAGCTCCGGCACGCGCAGACCGAGATCCACACCCTCAGCAACTACAACAAGTACTACTCCGGCATGCACAACTTCGCGAAGATGCACGACCGGGTGTGGTACCTGTCGGTGCCGAAGTCGTACTTCGACGATGCGCTGTCGGCCGGCCCGTTCGAGTTCCTGATCGCGATCGGCTTCAGCTTCGAGTACCTGCTGACCAACCTGCTGTTCGTGCCGTTCATGTCCGGCGCTTCGTTCAACGGCGACCTGCCCACGATGACGTTCGGGTTCTCGGCGCAGTCGGACGAGTCCCGCCACATGACCCTCGGCCTCGAGGCGATCAAGTTCCTGCTCGAGCAGGACGAGGCCAACGTGCCGATCGTCCAGGAGTGGGTCGACAAGTGGTTCTGGCGCGGGTACCGCGTCACCGCCATCATCGCGATGATGCTCGACTACATGCTGCCGAGGCCGGTGATGAGCTGGAAGGAGTCCTTCGAGCTCTACTTCGAGCAGCAGATGCTGAACGGGCTGTTCCCCGATCTGGCCTACTACGGCATCCGGCCCCCGAAGGGTGTCGAGCAGGCGATCTGGGAGAAGGAGCACCTCTCGCACCTCGTCTACCACACCTTCTACCAGTTCAGCCACGCGGCCAACTTGACGACGTCGATCCCGACCAAGGAGCACCAGGCCTGGCTCGCGTCCGCCTACCCCGACGCCTTCGAGCAGTTCTACAAGCCGAAGTGGGACAAGCTGGAGAAGATGGCGGCCGAGGGCAACCGGTACTTCTACCCCGGCCTGCCGCAGCTCTGCCAGGTCTGCCAGGTGCCGATGCTCTTCACCGAGCACGGTGACCCGACCAAGCTCTGCCAGCGCCACTCCGAGTTCAAGGGCGAGCACTTCAACTTCTGCTCCGACCACTGCAAGGAGATCTTCGACCGCGAGCCGGAGAAGTACGTGCAGGCCTGGCTGCCGGTGCACCAGATCTACCTCGGCAACTGCGGCGGCCCGACGATCCCCGATGTGCTGGCCTGGTACGGCTACGCCGAGGGCGACTCGGGCGAGATGCTCGGCAACGTCGACCACAACAACTGGAAGAAGTGGCACGCCCAGGTGGATGACTCCGTGGGCGGCCGGGAGTCGGTCGAGGTCGGCGGAGCCGCCGAGGCCGGGAAGGGAGCCTGACATGATCAAGTCGCTCGGAACCTACGACTTCCCGTCGAAGTCCCGGCAGGAGCTCTACGGGGACGACATCCTCGTCCACGTCTGGCGCAAGGACAGCATGTTCTTCTGCGCGGCCGCCACCTTCCGGGCGCCGAAGGCGATGAAGTGGACGGACTTCGTCGACGGCATGGTGATGCCCCTGATGACCTCGGATCCGGACTTCGACCGGACCAAGGAGCTGTCCTGGCAGTTGGTCGACGACTCGTTCGTGCCTGACCCGGACAAGTCGCTGGAGGAGAACGGCATCCACCACAAGAACACGATCGCCCTGATCGGAGCGTGACCGGCAATGGGAGAGACGTACACCATCACCATCGAGCCGCTGGGTCGGGAGGTGAAGTGCGACAGTGACCAGACCATCCTGGACGCCTGCCTGCGGGCCGGCGTGTGGCTGCCGCACTCCTGCACCCACGGCACCTGCGCGACGTGTAAGTGCGACGTGCTGGATGGCGACGTGGATCAGGGGGCGGCGTCCAGCTTCGCCCTGATGGACTTCGAGCGGGATGAAGGCAAGACCTTGACGTGCTGCGCCAAGCCGCTGTCGGACGTCACGATCGAGGCCGACCTCGACGTGCCGGACGAACTCGAGGTCCACCCCGTCGAGGACTTCGTCGGGACCATCGTCTCTCTCGATGACATCGCCAAGGACACCAAGCGCCTGATCGTCCAGCTGGACCACCCGATGCGGTTCAACGCGGGTCAGTACGCCAAGTTCCAGATCCCGGGACACGAGGGGGTCGACCGCACCTGGTCGATCGCCTCGCTTCCGACCGACAACGACAGGTTGGAGTTCCAGATCTCCAACGTGCCCGGCGGGATCGGGACCGACGGCTGGCTCTTCTCCAGGGCCAAGCCGGGCGACCAGGTCAAGCTCTCGGGTCCCTACGGCCAGTTCGTCCTCCGCACGTGGGAGGACAAGCCGATCGTGATGCTCGGGGGCGGCACGGGGGTGGCACCTCTCGCGTCCATGATCAGGCACGCGTTGGAGAACGGGATGTACGAGGGGCACATCACCTTGTACGCCGGCGCACGGACGGCGGAGGAACTCTACGACGTCGATGTCTTCCGGGCGCTGGAGGAGGAGCATCCGGACCAGTTCACCTACCATCCCTGCGTGTCGAGCGCCGAAGTGGAGGGGTACCGGCACGGGTGGGTCAACGACGTCATGAGCCAGGATTTCGAACGGCTCACCGGCCACCAGGCCTACCTCTGTGGCTCGCCGAGGATGGTGGAGGCGTCGCTGAAGTCCCTGATGGCCAAGCGGCTGTTCCCGCGCGACATCTTCCACGAGGACTTCCTCAACGCGGGCGACAAGGCTGCCGGCGTGGGCTCCCCGCTCATCAAGCGCTGACACCCTGACGAAACTCCCCAGCCGGGTCACCGGCTGGGGAGTTCGCGTGTCAGGGATCGGCGCGAGCCGTCAGACGACGCGCTCCGACCCGGCGGGAACGGCCCGCTTGCCGAGCCACAGCAGCGCCCAGCCGATGAGTCCGAACATGATCCCGAGGCCCATCACGAAGGCGGCCACACCATAGGCGACAACAGAGGTGAACAGCGAGGCGCGCAGGAACGACGCGTTCATGGCCGTCGTGCGGAGGGCGATCCACTTGTCGAGGTCGGCCTTGAACTGCGCGAACTCAGGCTTGGCCTGGTTCGCCGCGATGACGGCCGGATCCTTGGCGTCGAGGTCGATCCCGGCGTTCTTGGCGGCCGCCTTGACCTTGGCCTGCTCGGCGCCGAGGTCGGCGTAGGTCTTGCCCCCGGTGGCCTTCTCGGCGTGCACCTCGATGACCTGTGCTTCGGCGAAGGCGGAGAACGGCCCGTCGACGAAGTCGCCGGCGAGCATGGGGGAGTCCGCGGAGACGGTGATGTTCTGGGCGGCGAGGTTGCTGCTGATCATCGCCCAGGTGCCGATCCCGGAGATCAGCAGGACGGCCGCGGCGATCAGCGAGATCAGGCCGGCGACCTTGGGGGGATTGCGCATTCTTGGTTCCTTTCGGTGCGTGTCACGTGCGTCCGGGGGGCGCCCCTCGCCCAAACGAGTTGCGCTCGGTTCCGGCGAGGTCAGCCCGGGCTGGACACGCGACAATACCTCAGGGGGGTATCCAGGCACCATTCTGCGCGGGACGACCGGGGCGTCCGTCCGGGGCGATTTCGGGGCGCGGGTGGGCGTCCGCTATAGTGAGGGGGCTTGACCGCCCGAGACGGGTGCGTCCGCGCAAGAGGAGCCCAGACTCCCACCTGATCGATCGCCAAGATCGCCGGGTTTTCGGTGCCCCCGCCCCGAGCGGGGCGAGTGCCGCATCGTCTGGGCCTCCGCGTGCGCGGAGGCCCTTCTTGGCGTTCGGCACCTTCTCATCGCCCCGCCCGGTCGGCGGGCGTACCGGCAACAACCTGGGAGGACCTATCAGCCCCGAACCGCGCATCAACGAGCGCATCCACGTCAACGAAGTGCGCCTGGTCGGCCCCAACGGCGAGCAGGTGGGGATCGTCCGGATCGAGGATGCGCTGCGTCTGGCCCGTGAGGCCGACCTCGATCTGGTGGAGGTGGCCGCCCAGGCGCGCCCGCCGGTGTGCAAGCTCATGGATTACGGCAAGTTCAAGTACGAGGCCGACCAGAAGGCCCGCGAGAGCCGCCGCAACCAGGCGAACACGGTGATCAAGGAGATGAAGCTCCGGCCGAAGATCGACGATCACGACTACGAGACCAAGAAGGGCCACGTCGTCCGGTTCCTCAAGGCCGGCGACAAGGTCAAGATCACGATCATGTTCCGGGGGCGCGAGCAGTCCCGGCCCCAGCTCGGCTTCGACCTGCTCAAGCGGTTGGCCGACGATGTCGCCGAGGACGGCGTCATCGAGTCGGCGCCCAAGCAGGACGGCCGCAACATGCTGATGGTCCTGGCCCCGACCCGCAAGAAGGCCGAGGCTCGCGCGGAGGCCAAGGCCGAGAAGGACGCCCGGGCCGCCACCCGTGCCGCGAACGCCCTCGCCGAGGAGCGCGAGCTCGCCGAGCGCCGCGCCGCGGCCCACGCCGGTCAGCCCGTCAAGAGGCGCCGGGGGCCGGCCGACAACCTCGACCCCGACATCGACCTGTAGTACAGCCCTCCGGGCGCCCCACGCGGTGGGGTGCGGCGGGATGCCTGAGTAGAAAGAGAGCGGCCGAAGATGCCGAAGATGAAGAGCCACTCCGGGATGAAGAAGCGCGTGCGCGTGACCGGGAGCGGGAAGCTGATGCGCCAGCGGGCCGGGAAGCGGCACCTCAACGAGCACAAGCCCACCACGCGGACGCGTCGGCTGAGCCTGGACGTCGAGGTCGCCGGCGCGGACGTCAAGGTCGCCAAGCGGCTGCTGGGCAAGCGCGCGCGCTGACCCCCCCGCCCGGGGACCGGGCACCCACCATCATCCGCGCCGCCCGGCGCATCGACCGGGCATCAGAAGGAACAAGGAGCAAGTCATGGCCCGCGTCAAGCGCGCAGTGAACGCACAGAAGAAGCGCCGCGAGGTTCTCGAGCAGGCGTCCGGCTACCGTGGACAGCGGTCCCGCCTCTACCGCAAGGCCAAGGAGCAGATCCTCCACAGCGCCGTCTACAACTACGCCCACCGCAAGGACCGCAAGGGCGACTTCCGGTCGCTGTGGATTCAGCGGATCAACGCCGCGGCGCGCGCGGAGGGCATGACCTACAACCGCTTCATCGCCGGCCTGAAGGCCGCGGGGGTCGAGGTCGACCGCAAGATGCTGGCCGAGTTGGCTGTGAGCGACTCCGGCGCGTTCGGCGCGCTGGTCGCGATCGCCAAGGCCAACCAGCCGGTCGCTGCCTGAGTCACCGCCGTCACGCCCGCGGCGCACCCCAGGCACCCGGGGTGTCGCCGCGTTCGTGTCCGATTCCGCCCCCCCGTCGGGGCCGCTCACGAACAGGAGTTGAGCCATGCCCGAATCGCTGAGGCTGGAAGAGCCGACACAGGCCGTACTGCGTGACGCGCGCAAACTCGTGCGCAGCAAGGAGCGCAAGGCCGCCGGCAAGTTCCTCGCCGAGGGGCGGCAGGCGGTGCGCGAGGCGCTCAAGGTGCCCGGGGTCGTGGACGCGCTGTTCCTGCGCTGGTCGAGCGCCCGGGAGAACGTCGACCTGATCGAGCTGGCCCGCGCCGACGGCGTCCCGGTCTACGGGGTGTCGGAGCAGAATCTGGCCACGATGTCGGACACCGTCACCCCCCAGGGCGTGATCGCGGTCGCCAACGACATCGACGTCACGCTGAGCGAATTGATGGGGACCAAGCGGAAGAACCCCGCCCTTCCGAAGAAGAAGCACCAGCGCAAGGACGTCTCGTTGGTCGTGATCTGCGCGCAGATCCGCGACCCCGGCAACGCCGGCACCGTCATCCGGTGTGCGGACGCCTTCGGTGCGGACGCCGTGATCCTCAGCTCGGATTCGGTCGAGGTGTACAACCCCAAGGTGGTCCGGGCCAGCGTGGGCAGCATCTTCCACCTGCCGATCGTGACCGGCGTCCCGCTGGAACAGGCGATCGCCGCCTGCCGCGCGGCCGGCATGCAGATCCTGGCCACCGACGGCGACGCGGGCACCGACCTGACGGACCTTGAGGCCGACCTGGCCGGGCCGACGGCCTGGGTGATGGGGAACGAGGCCTGGGGGTTGCCGTCGGAGAGCCTGGAACTGGCCGACCACACGGTCGCCGTCCCGATCTACGGCCAAGCCGAGTCGTTGAACCTGGCGACGGCCGCGGCCATCTGCCTGTACGCGTCGGCGACCGCCCAACGTGCCACCACGACGCCGGCTCCCGCGGACCAGCCGGTGCTGCCCGGCGCGGAGCAGGCTCCGGCCGCCACGAACGAGTGAGGAGTCCCATGCCGGATCAGGATCACAGCCCGCTGAGCGAGGCGGCCGTCGAGCGCATGGTCGCCGAGGCGCTGGCCGCGATCGCGGCGGCGTCCACCGTCGCCGAGCTGAAGGCCGCGCGATTGGCGCACGCCGGCGACCGGTCTCCGCTCGCCCTCGCCAACCGCACGATCGGGGCCCTGCCGCCCGAGGAGAAGAAGGCCGCCGGCCAGCGGATGGGGGCGGCTCGGGCGCGGGTCAACGAGGCCCTCGCCGCCCGCGACGCCGAGGTGGCGGCCGCCGAGCTGGCGGCGTCCCTGGTGGCCGAGCGGGTGGACGTGACGCTCCCGGTCGCGGCGGCGCCCGAGGGGGCGATCCACCCGATCACCGCCCTGATCGACCTCATGTCCGACGTCTTCGTCGCCATGGGGTGGGAGGTCGCCGAGGGCCCGGAACTCGAAGCGGAGTGGCTCAACTTCGACGCCCTCAACATCCACGCCGACCATCCCGCCCGGGGCACGACCGACACGCTGTTCGTGGACCCCCTCGAGCACCACCAGCTGCTGCGGACCCACACGTCCCCGGTGCAGGTGCGCACGATGCTGCACCGCGAGCCGCCCATCTACGTCGTGTGCCCCGGCAAGGTGTATCGGGCCGACGAGTTCGACGCGACCCACGTGCCGGTGTTCCACCAGATCGAGGGGTTGGCCGTCGACAAGGGCATCACGATGGCCCACCTCAAGGGCACCCTGGACCACCTGGCCCGGGCCATGTTCGGCGACATCACCACCCGGCTGCGACCCAACTACTTCCCGTTCACCGAGCCCAGCGCCGAGATGGATCTGCAGTGCTTCGTCTGCCACGGCGAGTCGGTCGGCAACCCCGACCTCGACTGCAAGACCTGCCGCAACGAGGGCTGGATCGAGTGGGGTGGGTGCGGCATCGTCAACCCGCGGGTGCTGGCGGCCGCCGGCATCGACACGGACGTCTACTCGGGGTTCGCGTTCGGCATGGGCATCGAGCGGACGCTGATGTTCCGCAACAACGCCGCCGACATGCGCGACATGGTCGAGGGTGACGTCCGGTTCAGCCGCTCGTTGAAGGGAGAGGCCCGATGAGGGCACCCAAGTCCTGGATCGCCGAGTTCGCCGCCCTGCCGTCCGGCCTGGACGGCCGCGCGCTCGGCGAGGCGCTCATCTCGGCCGGCCTGGAGGTCGAGGCCGTCGAGACCATCGGCGGTGAGCTGTCCGGCCCGGTGGTGGTGGGGCGGGTGCTCGGCTGCGTCGACGAGCCGCAGAAGAACGGGAAGACCATCCGCTGGTGCCACGTGGACGTCGGCCCCGCCCACGCCCCGGAGGTCGCTCCGGAGCCGCTGCGGGCCGGCGAGCCCGTCGCGTTGCTGCCCGGTGGCTACTGGCCGCGCGGCATCGTCTGCGGTGCGCTCAACTTCGCCGCCGGCGACTTCGTCGTGGTGGCGCTGCCCGGCAGCGTGCTGCCGGGCGGCTTCGAGTTGGGTTCGCGGAGGACCTACGGCCACCTCTCCGACGGCATGATCTGCGCGGTCGACGAGTTGGGGCTCGGCTCCGACCACACCGGCATCCTCGTCCTGCCGGACGCCGCCCCGTCCGGGGCCCCGTGGGTGCTGGGGGCCGACGCCCTCGACGCCATGGGCGTCCGCGACGAGGTGCTGGACATGCCGGTGACCCCGGACATGGGCTACTGCCTGTCGATCCGCGGGCTGGCCCGCGAGGCCGCCCAGGCGCTCGACGTGCCGTTCACCGACCCGATCGACCGGCCCACCCCGCCCGAGCGGCACGACGGCCACGGCGTCCGGCTGGAGACCGACCGCTGCCCGCTGTTCGTCGCCCTGACCGTGACCGGCGTCGACCCGTCGCGCCCGACCCCGGCCTGGCTGGCGATGCGCCTGGAGGCGTCCGGGATGCGGTCGATCAACCTGCCGGTCGACATCTCCAACTACGTGATGCTGGAGTCCGGCCAGCCGAACCACTGCTACGACGCCGACCTGCTGGTGGGCGACATCGTGGTGCGCCAGGCCCTGCCCGGCGAGCGGCTGGTGACGCTCGACGATGTCGACCGAGCCCTGGATCCCGAGGACGTGGTGATCGCGGACGACGCCGGTCCGATCGGGCTCGGCGGCGTGATGGGCGGGGAGCGCACCGAGTTGCGCGACACGACCCGGACGATCGTCATCGAGTGCGCCCACTTCGATCCGATCGCGATCGCGCGGACGTCGCGCCGGCACCGGCTGGGCTCCGAGGCGTCGCGGCGGTTCGAGCGCACCGTCGATCCGGGGGCCGCCTACGGGGCGGCCCACCGCGTGGCCCAACTCCTGGTCGAGTTGGCGGGGGGCACGCTGTCACCGGCCGAGACGGTGGCGGGCAGCGTCCCGGCGATGCCGGAGCAGACCATCGCGGCGTCCCTGCCCGCGGACATCCTGGGCATGCCGGTGGACGCCGAGCGGGTCGTGGCGATCCTCGAGCGCAGCGGCGTCTCGGTCACCCGGGACGGCGACCGGTTGCGGCTGGTGCCGCCGACGTGGCGGCCGGACCTCGTCGACCCCTACGACTACGTCGAGGAGGTCGGCACCAAGGTCGGGCTGGACAAGCTGCCCTCGGTCGTTCCGCCGGCCCCGGTCGGTCGTGGTCTCACCCCGGAGCAGCGCCTGCGCCGCTCCATCACCCGGGCGCTCGTGACGGCCGGCTTCGTCGAGGTGCTGTCGTTCCCGTTCCTCGCCGAGACCGACCTGGACGCCCTCGGCGTCGGGGACGACGACGGCCGGCGCCGCCTGGTCCGGCTGGCGAATCCGTTGGCCGACACCGCGCCGTTCCTGCGGACGACGCTGCTGCCCGGCCTGTTCGCGGCGGTGCAGCGCAACACCTCACGCGGCAACGACGACCTGGCGCTGTTCGAGGCCGGCCGGGTCTTCCTCGCCGGCGAACCGCGGGCCACCGAACTGTTGCCGGTGACCCGGCGACCCTCGGACGCCGAGGTCGCCGCCCTCGACGAGGCGTTGCCCGACCAGCCCCGCCACCTGGCGGCCGTGCTCACGGGCGCCTGGAAGCGGCCGGGCTGGCAGGGGCCGGGCGAGCCGGCCGGGTGGCAGCACGCGCTGGTGTTCGCCGACGTTGCGGCGTCCGTGTTGGGGCTCGGCCTGCGGCGCACGCCGGCCGAGGTCGCCCCGTGGCACCCGGGCCGCTGCGCCGCCCTCTCGGTCGGTGACGTCGTCGTCGGGCACGCCGGCGAACTCCATCCGACGGTGTGCAAGCGGTTCGGCCTGCCGCCCCGCACGGCGGCCGCGGAACTCGATCTCGACCTGCTCGTGTCGCTGTTCGGCGGTCCCGGGACGATCGCCCCGGTGTCGCCGCACCCCGTCGCCAAGGAGGACCTGGCGCTGGTCGTCGCCGAGGCGGTGCCGACCGCCGAGCTGGCCGACGCGATCCGGGCGGGGGCGGGTCCACTGTTGGAGTCGGTGGCGCTGTTCGACATCTACCGCGGCGCACCGGTGCCGGAGGGGCGGAAGTCGTGCGCGTTCGCGCTCCGGTTCCGTGCCGCCGACCACACCCTCAAGGACGCCGAGATCGCCGCGGCCCGCGAGGGGGCCATCGCGGCCGCCCGGGAGCGCTGCGCGGCCGAGTTGCGCGACTTCTGAGACCCGCGGGGGCCGGCCGGAGAGGACGATGGGATGACGCTGCTCGACCTGATCCCCGAGGGAGGCCGGGCCGATCCCGACGACCTCTACGAGGCGTTCCTCACCTGGACGGCCGCCGACGGGATCAGCCTGTATCCGCACCAGGACGAGGCGATCCTCGGCGTCCTGACGGGCGCGAACGTCATCGTCACGACGCCGACCGGCTCGGGCAAGACGCTCGTCGCGACGGCGGCCCACTTCGCCGCCTTCGCGTCCGGACGCCGCACGTTCTACACCGCGCCCATCAAGGCGCTGGTCAGCGAGAAGTTCTTCGCGCTGTGCGACATCTTCGGGGCCGGCAACGTCGGCATGGTGACGGGGGACGCCTCGGTGAACGCCGACGCCCCGATCATCGCGTGCACCGCGGAGATCCTGGCCAACATCGCCCTGCGGGAGGGGCGCGCCGCCGAGGTCGATCAGGTCGTGATGGACGAGTTCCACTTCGTCGCCGACCGCGACCGGGGCTGGGCGTGGCAGGTGCCGCTGGTCGAGTTGCCCCAGGCGCAGTTCGTGATCATGTCGGCGACGCTGGGCGACGTGACGCACCTGGCCCGCTCGTTGGAGCGCACGACGGGCCGGCCGAGTTCGGTGATCGCCGGGGCGGTCCGGCCGGTGCCGCTGTCCTACGCCTGGGCGCTGACCCCGATCCACGAGACGATTCAGGGCCTCATCGACACCCATCAGGCGCCGGTGTACGTGGTGCACCCGACCCAGGCGGCCGCCGTCGATCGCGCGCAGGCGCTGCTGTCGTCCGGCATCGTCGACCGGTCGCGGCGCCGTGAGCTCACGGAGGCGCTGGCGGGTTTCCGGTTCGCCGGCGGCTTCGGGAAGTCGCTGTCGGCGCTGCTGCATGCGGGCGTCGCCGTCCATCACGCGGGGATGCTGCCGCGCTACCGGCGGCTGGTCGAGCAGCTGGCGCAGCGCGGCCTGCTCGCCGTCATCTGCGGCACCGACACCTTGGGGGTGGGCATCAACGTTCCGATCCGGACGGTGCTGTTCTCGTCGCTCACCAAGTTCGACGGGCGCCGCACGCGCGTGCTCCGGGCGCGCGAGTTCCACCAGATCGCCGGCCGGGCCGGGCGGGCGGGCTTCGACACCGTCGGCTACGTGGTGGCGCAGGCCCCCGAGCACGAGGTCGAGAACGCGCGCATCCTGGCCAAGTTCACCGACGACCCGAAGAAACTGAAGTCGGTCCGGCGCAAGAAGCCGCCGGAGGGTTTCGTGAACTTCACCGAGGCGACGTTCGACAAGCTGATCGCCTCCGAGCCCGAGGAGCTGCGGCCGCGGCTGCGCGTCACCCACGCGATGCTGCTGAACCTGCTGCACCGCGACGAGGACACGGGCGCGGCCCTGGTCCACCTCCTGGACGCCTCGGGCGTCGAACGGCGCACCCGGCAGCAGTTGCTGCGCCGTGCCGCCGCGATGGGCCGGTCGCTGCTGCGATCGGGGGTGGTCAGGCGGCTGCCGGAGCCCACCCCGGGGGGACGCCGCTACGCCCTCGACGTGGACCTCCAGCGCGACTTCGCGCTCAACCAGCCCCTCAGCGCGTTCGCGCTGGCCGCCATGGCGGCCCTCGATCCGGACGCCCCCGGCTACGCCCTCGACGTGGTCAGCGTCATCGAGGCGACCCTGGAGGATCCTCGGACGATCCTCGTCGCCCAGCAGTTCAAGGCCCGGGGCGAGGCGGTCGCCGAGCTGAAGGCCGACGGCTACGACTTCGAGGAACGTCGCGAACTGCTCGAGGAGGTCACCTGGCCCCGCCCGCTCGCCGACCTCATCGACACCGTGTACGCGGCGTACCTGCCCGGGCACCCGTGGCTCGCCGAGAGCCCGCCGAGCCCGAAGTCGATCGTGCGCGACCAGTTCGAGCGGGCCATGACGTTCGGCGAGTACGTCGCCCACTACAAGCTGCAGCGCAGCGAGGGGCTCCTGCTCCGCTATCTGTCGGACGCCTACCGGGCCCTGCGCCAGACGGTCCCCGAGTCCCTGCGCACCGAGGAACTGACCGACGTCCTCGAGTGGCTCGGTGAGGTCACCCGCCTCACGGACTCCTCGCTGCTGGACGAGTGGTCGGCGCTCGGCCGGCTGGCCGGGGCGGCGTCCGGGGTCGACGAGGCGCCCCCGCCGCACCGCACGGTCACCGGCAACGCGCGCGCGTTCCGGGTTCTCGTGCGCAACGCGCTGTTCCGCAAGGTCGAGCTGGCGGCGGCCGACGACGTCGAGGGGCTGGCCGCCCTGGAGCCGCCCGGGACCCGCATGACCCGAGCCGCCTGGGACGCGGCCCTCGGCGAGTACTGGGACGCCCACGACGACCTCGGCACCGGGCCGGACGCCCGCGGGCCGGGCCTGTTCGTGGTCACCGAGGCGGGCCGCCGCTGGGACGTCCGGCAGATCCTCGCCGACCCGGCGGGGGATCACGACTGGTCGATCACCGCGACGATCGACCTGGACGAGTGCGACGAGGCCGGCGAACTGGTGGTCCGCACCCAGTCGTTCGGACGCCTCAACGGCCTCACCGACGGCTGAGCGGGCTCGGGGAGCCGGGTGCAGGGAGGCCCGCCCAGCCGGGGGACCCCTACCCGACGACGCGGACGGCCTCCGGGCGGATCTCGTAAGCCCCACCGCGGTAGCGCTCGTAGAAGCGGTCCTGGCTCACGCCCGACCCGGGCAGGGCCTCGAGCACGTAACCGTTGCCGAGGACCAGCGCGACGTGGGTGATCCGCTCGGGGTTGTCGGCGGGCCCGTAGAACACCAGGTCGCCGCGCCGCGCCTCGTCGACCGGCACGTGCAGGAAGCCGTCGTAGTTGTACAGCTTCTGCGCCGTCGGGTAGCGGGGGCGCTGATGGTCGACGACGTTGATCGGCTGCGGGTCGATCCCCGCCGAGTACATGGCCTGCAGCATCAGCCCGGAGCAGTCGTAGCCGCGGTCGAAGGGGCCGGCCGCGCCCCAGACGTAGCGGGCGCCGAGCGCCTCGGTGCGGATGTACCGGATCATCTGCTCGATGCGGGCCTCCGCGGGGGCGTCCAGGGGCAGGACCGGCCGAGTGCGGTAGCGGTCGATCTCCCAGCTGACATCGGGGAACATCGCCGACCACGTCGCGGGCCCGACGTCACCCGACGGCTCGAGCCCGTGGCGCTCCTGGAAGTCGACGATCGCCGCGATGGTCTCGGCGTCGGTCACACCGATCGTCCGTTCGATGCCGAACGTCCGCTGGATGAGGTCGACCTTCGCCCCGGAGAAGCCCGGGCCGGAGATCACGGGGGACTCCGGCAGGGGACCGAGCGTGGTCACGGGCTGCAGGTGGCGCTCGTCGCCGAGATTGGGGGTGGTGCGCGGGGTGGCCGGGATGGGCAGTTCGGCCGGGTCGGGCGCGCCGTCGAGCCCGGGGCGTCCGGGGCTGCTGCTGCCGCCGCCGGTCGTCGTCGGCGCACCGCTGTCCGGCTCCGGCTGCGGGTCCACGCTGGGTGAGGGGGCGGAGGGCCCCACCGACGCCGCGGGGGACGGCTCGGGCAGGGGTCCGCTCGGGGTCGGGACGGGGGCCGCGGGGGTCGCGGGGGTCGCGGGCCCGGGGGCGGTCGGCCCGATCTGCGCGAGCACGACGCCCGCCAGGACGGCGGCCAGGGCCAGGGCGGCCGGGTGTTTCATGCGCTTCTTCCGTCGGGGGGGCGGGGTTCCATTGTCGCCGAACGCCCCCGGCGCGGTCACCCGGCGTCGCGCTGCGGGACCCCGTCGGCCTCGTAGCGATCCGGGACGCCGTCCCCGTCGGCGTCCACTGCCAGCGTCGCGGCGATCACCCGGTACCGGCGGTTTCGTGCGCTGAGCAGTACGGACGCCAGGGCCGCGGCCAGCAGCGAGGCCGTGAGGACGCCAACCTTGGCGTGGTCGGCGGTGGACGTTCCGGCTCCGAAGCTGAGTTCGGCGATCAGCAGCGAGACGGTGAACCCGATGCCGGCCAGCAGGCCGACGCCCACCAGGTCGATCCAGGACACGCTGTCGTCGAGTCGGGCCCGGGTCACGCGGGTCAGCAGCCAGGTGGTGAGCAGGATGCCGATGGGCTTGCCCAGCACGAGCCCGCCGATGATGCCCAGGGCGACGGTGTCCGTGAGGGCGGACCACAGGCCGCCGATCCCGCCCACGGTGACGCCGGCGGAGAAGAACGCGAACACGGGGACGGCGAAGCCGGCCGACAACGGACGGAGCCGGTGCTCGAAGAGCTCGGACAAACCGGGGACGTCGGTCCGGCCGTCGCGCCGGCGCACCGGCACGATCAGGCCGAGCACGACGCCCGCGATCGTCGCGTGGATGCCGGAGGCGTGGAGCAGGGCCCACGCCACGATGCCCAGCGGCAGCAGCACGACCCAGAGGGCCCAGCGCGTCTCGCCGAACAGCGGCCGGAAGCTCCGGACGATCAGCGCGTACAGGGCGACGGGGATCGCGGTCGCGGCCAGCGCCGGGAGGTTGAGTTCGGAGGTGTAGAACACGGCGATGATGGTGATCGCGATCAGGTCGTCGACGACCGCCAGGGTGAGCAGGAAGGTGCGCAACGCGGCCGGGAGGTGCGACCCGATCACCGCGAGGACCGCGACCGCGAAGGCGATGTCGGTGGCGGTGGGGATGGCCCAGCCGCGCAGCAGGCCCGGCTGGCCCAGGTTGAGGGCGACGAAGATGAGCGCGGGCACGACGACCCCGCCGACCGCGGCCACGATGGGCACCATGGCCCGCCGTGGGTCGCGCAGGTCACCGGCGATGAACTCCCGCTTGAGTTCGAGGCCGACCAGGAAGAAGAAGATGGCGAGCAGTCCGTCGGCGGCCCAGGCGCCGATCGACAGGTCGAGGTGGAGGGCTGCGGGCCCGATACGGAAGTCGCGGACCGCGGCGTAGGCGTCCGCGGCGGGGGAGTTGGCCAGGATGATCGCCGCGAGCGCAGCCAGGACCAGCAGCCCGCCGCCGACGGTCTCCTTGCGGAGGATCTCGGTGATGCGCTGGGTTTCGGACCAGCTGCCGAGCCCGAAGAGACGGGCGGTGGTGCGGGGCTGGGACATCGGTGCTCCTCGGGGACGCGGATCGACACGCCGACCAGACTTCCCGGCACACCTACGGGGCAGCTTAGCCGGGCGGCGCAACCTCATTTGCATATTTATGCGGCCTCTGGAATAGTCATGTCTGTGACGGTAAGAATTGCAGTGGCCGGGTGCACAGGCTACGCCGGAGGCGAGCTCTTGCGGCTGCTCCTGGCCCATCCCGAGGTCGAGATCGGCGCGCTGACGGCGAAGGCGTCGGCGGGTTCGGTGCTGGCGTCCCATCACCCGCACCTGACCCCGCTGGCCGACCGCGTGGTCGTCGAAACCACCCGGGAGAACCTGGCCGGCCACGACGTGGTGTTCCTGGCGCTTCCGCACGGGGCGTCCGCCGAGGTGGCCGCCGAACTGGGCGAGGACGTGCTGGTGATCGACTCCGGCGCGGACTTCCGCCTCGCCGATCCCGCAGCGTGGCAGACGTTCTACGGGACGCCGCACGCCGGCTGCTGGCCCTACGGGCTGCCCGAGTTGCCGGGCCAGCGCCCGCTGCTGGCCGCCACCCGGCGCATCGCGGTGCCGGGCTGTTACCCCACCGCCGTGACGTTGGCGCTGCAGCCCGCCCTCCTCGGCGGGCTGGTCGACGGGCGCGACGTGGTCGTCGTGGCGGCTTCGGGCACCTCGGGGGCGGGCAAGGTGCCCAAGTCGCACCTGATCGCCGCCGAGATCATCGGGTCGGTGAGCGCCTACGGCGTCGGCGGCGTCCACCGGCACGTGCCGGAGATGCTGCAGAACTTCGCCCTGCTCGGTGCCGCCCAGCCGACCGTGTCGTTCACGCCGGTGCTGGTGCCGACCTCGCGCGGCATCCTCGCCACGGTGACGGCTCCGCTGCGCCGGCCGACGGGCGCCGACGAGGTGCGCAGCGCCTATGTGGACGCCTACCACGACGAGCCGTTCGTGACGGTCCTGCCCGAGGGCGTGTGGCCGCTGACCCAGTCGGTGCTCGGCTCGAACGGCGTCCACGTGCAGGCGACCATCGACGCGGCCGCGAACCGGCTCGTCGCGGTGGCCGCCATCGACAACCTGACCAAGGGCACCGCGGGCGGGGCGATCCAGTCGATGAACATCGCGCTCGGCCTGCCCGAGACGCTGGGCCTGAGCGCGGTGGGGGTGGCGCCGTGAGCGTGACCGCCGCCTCGGGCTTCGTCGCCGCCGGCGTCGCGGCCGGCATCAAGGCCTCCGGACGCCACGACCTGGCCCTGGTCGTCAACACCGGGCCGGAGCGCGTCTGCGCCGCCGTGTACACCTCCAACCGTTTCCAGGCCGCCCCCGTGCTCTGGTCGAAGGGGGTGACGGCGTCCGGGGTCCTGGACGCGGTCGTCCTCAACTCCGGTGGGGCGAACGCCTGCACCGGGGCCGCCGGGTTGGCCGACGCCCGGCGCACCGCCGAGTTGGTGGCCGCCGCGCTCGGCACCGACGCGGGCCGCGTCGCGGTGTGCTCGACCGGCCTGATCGGGGTGCGGCTGCCCATGGACGCCGTCGCGGCCGGGATCGGCCTCGCTGCCGCGGCCCTGTCGCCCGACGGCGGGCCGGACGCCTCGCGGGCGATCATGACCACCGACACCGTCAACAAGCAGGCGGCCGCGGCGTCGCCGGCGGGGTGGACCGTCGGCGGCATGGGCAAGGGGGCCGGCATGCTGGCACCCGCGCTCGCGACGATGCTGGTCGTCGTGACCACGGATGCCGTGCTGACCCCCGCCCAGGCCGACCGGGCGCTGCGCGCGGCGACGGCGCTCACGTTCGACCGCGCCGACTCCGACGGCTGCATGTCGACCAACGACACGGTGATCCTGATGGCCTCCGGGGCCTCCGGTGTCCGTGCCGACGAGGAGGAGTTCACCGAGCGGCTCACGGCGGTCTGCGGCTCGCTGGCGCGGCAGCTGCTGGCGGACGCCGAGGGCGCCAGCCACGACATCGCGGTCACGGTCGTCGACGCGGCCACCGAGGCCGACGCGCTCGACGTGGCCCGGTGCGTCGCCCGGTCGAACCTCTTCAAGTGCGCCGTGTTCGGCAACGACCCCAACTGGGGTCGGGTGCTCGCCGCGGCGGGCACGTCGGCGGCCGCCTTCGACCCGGACGCCGTGAGCGTCAGCTTCAACGGGGTCACGGTGTTCCGCCGCGGGGCGCTGGGGGAGGACCGCTCGCTGGTCGACCTCCGCAGCTCGCGCGCCGTCGACGTGACCATCGACCTGGCCGCCGGGACGGCGTCCGCCACCATCTGGACCAACGACCTGACGTACGACTACGTCAAGGAGAACGCGGAGTACTCGTCGTGAGCCCCCACACCTCCCGCCACTCGACCGGCAAGGCGGAGCTGTACGCCAAGGCCGGCACGCTCATCGAGGCGCTGCCCTGGCTGGAGCAGTACGCCGGCAAGGTGCTGGTCGTGAAGTACGGCGGCAACGCCATGCTGAACGACGAGCTGAAGGCCGCCTTCGCTCAGGACATCGTGTTCCTGCGCCGCTGCGGGGTGAAGCCCGTGGTCGTGCACGGGGGTGGCCCGCAGATCTCCAGCATGCTCAACCGGCTCGGCATCCCCAGCGAGTTCCGGGGCGGGTTCCGGGTGACGACGCCCGAGGCGATGGACATCGTCCGCATGGTGCTCGTGGGCCAGGTGGGCCGCGAACTGGTGGGGCTGCTCAACCAGCACGGCAACCTGGCGGTGGGCCTGTCCGGGGAGGACGCCGGGTTGTTCCGGGCGGCCCGACGCGGCGTCGTGGTCGACGGGGAGGAGATCGACCTGGGCCTGGTCGGCGATGTCGTCGAGGTGCACCCCGAGGCGGTTCTCGACCTGATCGAGGCCGGCCGGATCCCGGTGATCGCCACGGTCGCCCCCGACGAGGCGGGCGACGTCCACAACGTCAACGCCGACACGGCCGCCGCGGCGCTGGCGGTCGCGCTGCGGGCCGAGCGGCTGATCGTCCTCACCGACGTGGAGGGCGTGTACGCCGACTGGCCCCGTTCGACGGAGATCATCGCCCGGCTGAGCGCGGCCGAGCTGACCGACCTGCTCCCGACGCTCGAGTCGGGCATGGTGCCCAAGATGGAGGCCTGCCTGCGCGCCGTGCAGGGTGGTGTGCCGCGGGCGACCGTGGTGGACGGGCGCGTCCCGCACACGCTGCTCCTCGAGATCTTCACCGACGACGGCGTGGGGACGATGGTGACCGCATGACCCTCAACGATGCGTACCTCGACCGCTACGCCGCGGCGATGATGAACACGTTCGGACGCCCCAAGCTCACGCTCGTGCGCGGTGCGGGCAGCTCGGTGTGGGACGCCGACGGCGTCCGCTATCTCGACCTGCTCGGCGGCATCGCGGTCAACGCCCTGGGCCACGCGCACCCGGCGATCGTGGCGGCGGTGGCCGAGCAGGCGGCCACCATCATGCACACCTCGAACTTCTTCGCCACCCCCTGGCAGATCGCGCTGGGCGAGCGGCTGGACGCCCTCGTGACGCGGGGCGCGCCGGCCGGGGCGCACGTCTTCTTCACGAACTCCGGCACCGAGGCCAACGAGGCGGCGTTCAAGGTGACCCGCCGCACGGGCCGGACCCGGATCGTGGCGATGGAGGGCTCCTTCCACGGCCGGACGCTCGGCGCGCTCGCCCTGACCGCCACCGAGAGGTACCGCAAGCCGTTCGAGCCGCTGCCCGGGCAGGTCACGTTCGTGCCCTTCGGGGACGCCGACGCGCTGGCGTCCGCGGTGGACGAGAGCGTGGCCGCGGTGGTCATGGAGCCCATCCAGGGGGAGAGCGGCGTGGTCCCGGCCCCGGCCGGCTTCCTCACGGCGGCCCGGGAGCTGACCACGCGGCACGGCGCCCTGCTGTGGCTGGACGAGGTGCAGACCGGCATCGGCCGCTGCGGGGCCTGGTTCGCCCACCACGCCGAGCCGGTGCTGCCGGACCTGGTGACGGTGGCGAAGGGCCTGGGGGGCGGGTTCCCGATCGGGGCCTGCCTCGCGGTGGGCGCCGCCGCGGACTTGTTGACCCCCGGGGATCACGGCACGACCTTCGGTGGCAACCCGCTCGCCGCCCGGGTCGGCCTCACGGTCCTCGACACCATCGAGGCCGAGGGCCTCCTCGAGCACGCGGCGGCGACCGGCGAGTGGCTGGCGGCCGCGGTCGCCGACCTGCGCGATCCGCGCATCGCCGGCGTCCGGGGCCGTGGCCTGCTGCGCGGCATCGTGCTGACCGAGCCCCTGGCGACTGCCGGTGTCGCCGTGGCCCAGCGGCACGGGTTCATCGTCAACGCGCCGCGGCCGGAGGTGTTCCGGCTCGCGCCGGCCCTCACCATCACCCGGGACGAGCTGGCGCCGTTCGTGGCCGCCTTGCCCGGAATCCTGGACGAGGCGTCCGGGTGAGCGAACACGCTCGCGTGCCGCAGACCAAGGCCGCCCGGCAGGCTCGGATCGCCGAGCTCGTTCTCGGGGGCGAGATCGGCTCCCAGCAGGAGTTGGCGGCGCTGTTGGCCGACGAGGGCTTCGGGGTGACCCAGGGCACGCTCAGCCGCGACCTGGTCGACCTGGGGGCGGTCAAGATCCGGAACCGGAACGGGGACATCGTCTACGCCCTGCCGGGCACGGCGCCGGTCACCCTGGCCGGGCGCCGGGCCAGGCTCGCGCAGATCTGCGCGGAGGTGCTGCTGTCGGCCGAGGCGTCGGCGAACCTGGTGATCGTCAAGACGCCGCCGGGGGCGGCTCAGTACCTGGGGTCGGCGATCGACGGCAGCGCGTTGGAGGAGGTCCTGGGCACGATCGCCGGGGACGACACGATCCTGGTGGTGTCGCGCGATCCGCTCGGCGGCCCCACCTTGGCGGACAGGCTGCTCGCGCTGAGCGGCCGGGAGGAGAGGGCATGACGCAGGCCGGCGAGGGACGCCTCTGGGGCGGCCGGTTCACCGGGGGGCCGACGGAGGCGATGTTCGCGCTCAGCAAGTCCACCCAGTTCGACTGGAGGCTGGCGCGGTACGACATCGCCGGTTCGCGGGCGCACGCCCGGGCGCTGCACCGGGCGGGGCTCCTCACCGACGAGGAACTGGCGGCGATGCTGGCCGGCCTCGACCGACTGGACGCCGACGTGGCCTCGGGCGCCTTCACGGCCGCCGAGACCGACGAGGACGTGCACGGGGCGCTGGAGCGCGGCCTGATGGAGCGCGTGGGGCCCGAGTTGGGCGGGCGGTTGCGCGCCGGCCGGTCCCGCAACGACCAGATCGCGACGCTGATCCGGCTGTACCTGCGGTCGGAGCTTCGGGTGGTGGCGGCGGGCGTCCAGGGGGTCGTCGAGGCGTTGGCGGGCCAGGCCCGCAAGCACCTCGGCGTGCCGATGCCCGGGCGCACGCACCTGCAGTCGGCGCAACCCGTGCTGCTCTCGCACCATCTGCTCGCGCACGCCTGGCCGCTCCTGCGCGACGTCGACCGGCTGCGCGACCTCGACCGGCGGCTGGCCGTGTCGCCCTACGGTTCGGCGGCGCTCGCCGGCACGTCGCTGGGCCTGGACCCGGAGTTCGTGGCCGCGGAACTGGGCTTCGCGGCGTCTGTGCCGAACTCCATCGACGGGACGGCAGCCCGGGACCTGGTTGCCGAGGCGGCGTTCGTGCTGGCGATGATCGGCGTAGACCTGTCCCGTATCGCCGAGGAGGTCATCCTCTGGTCGACCGTGGAGTTCGGCTTCGCACGCCTGGACGACGCGTGGTCGACCGGGTCGTCGATCATGCCTCAGAAGAAGAACCCCGACGTCGCCGAACTCGCGCGCGGCAAGGCCGGACGCCTCATCGGCCATCTCGCCGGCCTGCTGGCCACCCTCAAGGGGCTGCCGCTGGCCTACAACCGGGACCTCCAGGAGGACAAGGAGCCGATCTTCGACGGGCTCGACCAGCTGCGGGTGTTGCTGCCGGCCATGGCCGGCATGCTCGCGACGCTACGGTTCGACGCCGGCCGGCTGGCCGAGCGCGCCCCGCAGGGCTTCGCCCTCGCGACCGACGTGGCCGACTGGCTCGTCCGGCAACGGGTCCCGTTCGCGCAGGCGCACGAGGTCGCCGGGGCGGCGGTGCGGTTCTGCGAGGAGCGCGGCATCGAGTTGGCCGACCTGACGCCGGCCGATCTGCCCCTGATCGACGGACGCCTCGGCCCCGGCGTGCTGGCGGTGCTGACGGTCGAGGGTTCGATCGGGTCACGGGACGGACGGGGCGGCACCGCGCGGAGGCGGGTGGAGGAGCAGTTGGCCGAGGTGGCCGAGGCGATCGACTCGGTGGCCGCCTGGGTGGCCGCCCCACCGCCCGGTCGCTGACGGCGGCGCCGGGGGGCCGTTTCGCGGCCGGGGCGGGGCCGGGCCGCGCCGGCGGCGTCCATTAGGGTTGCGCGCGTGAACGCGGTACTCGACGAACTCTCCTGGCGGGGCTTCATCGCCCACTCGACGGATCCGGACGCCCTGCGCGCCCACTTCGACGCGGGTCCGGTCACGTTCTACGTCGGGTTCGACCCGACGGCGCCGAGCATCCACATGGGCAACCTGGTGCAGTTGATGCTGGTGCGCCTGCTGCAGGCGGCGGGGCACCGGCCGATCCTGCTGGTGGGCGGCTCGACGGGCCTCATCGGGGACCCCAAGCAGGCCGCCGAACGGTCGATGAACCCCAAGGAACTGGTGGCGGAGTGGGTGGAGCGCATCCGCACGCAGGTCGCCAAGTTCGTCGACTTCGACGGGGACGCCGGCGCGACCCTCGTCAACAACTACGACTGGACGTCGCAGCTGTCGACGCTGGACTTCCTGCGGGACGTCGGCAAGCACTTCTCGGTGAACCGCATGCTGGATCGGGAAGTGGTGCGGGCCCGCCTGGAGACGGGGATCAGCTACACGGAGTTCAGCTACGTGCTGCTGCAGTCGCTCGACTTCCGCGAACTGTTCCGCCGCTACCACTGCACGATGCAGACCGGCGGCTCCGACCAGTGGGGCAACATCACCGCCGGTGTGGAGCTGATCCGCCGGTCGGAGGGGGTACGCGTGCACGCGCTCGCCACTCCGTTGCTGACCAAGGCGGACGGCACGAAGTTCGGCAAGACCGAGGCGGGCACGGTCTGGCTCGACCCGGGGATGACCAGCCCCTACGCCTTCCACCAGTTCTTCCTCAACGCCGAGGACGCCAAGGTCGGCGAGTACCTCAGGATCTTCACGACCCGCTCGGCGGAGGAGATCGCCGAGCTCGAACGGCAAACGATCGAGAAGCCGTACCTGCGCGCCGCGCAGCGGGCCCTCGCCGACGACATCACCGACCTGGTGCACAGCCCGGCCGATCGACGGGCCGCCACGGACGCCGCTGCCGCACTGTTCGGTCGCTCGGAGCTGGCTGAGCTGCCGGAGGGGACGCTGCGAGCGGTGTGCGCGGAACTCGGGGCAGCCTCCCTCACGCCGGGCGCGGACCTGCCCAGCGTGGTCGAGGTGCTGACGGCTGCCGGCGTTGTCGCGACGCGATCGGCGGCGAGACGGGCGATCGAGGAGGGGGGCGCCTACGTGAACAACGTGAAGGTCACCGACGTGGACGCCGTGCTGCAGCCGAGCGACCTCCTGCAGGGCCGGTACGTCGTCGTGCGGCGCGGGAAGAAGACCGTGGGGGCTGTGACCATCGACCGGTGACTCCGGGAACCTGCTATCGACTAGGCAGAATGCCCGCCTGGGTGGCCGATTTGACGGGAACCCGGGGCAGGCGTAATGTTTACCAAGCCTTCTGGTGAACCGGACGGGCCGAGCGAAAGCGAGGAACGGGCGGACCGAGGGCCGAATCCCACTCAACGATCACCGGTGGCGACGTGTCTCCCGAGACGCAGACCCGAGGCCGGCCGATTCTGCGACGAAGGATTCGGGCAAGAAGCGCGGATTTGACACCGCGATTCGAGCCGAATACGGTTTACCGAGTTGCCCCGCGCAGCGAGCGAAAGTTCAAAGCAAGGTGTGCTTCGGAAGTTTGAGAACTCAACAGCGTGCTTAAGTCAATGCCATTTTTTGGTTGCACATTCTTGTGCTTGTGTACATGTTTGTGTTTCCGTCTGCCCCGGTTTCGGGGTGGTTTCTTTGAGTGATTTTTGGCAGACACGTTTGTGTTTGTTTGTCATGGTCATGTTCTCTGTTTTCGATGGAGAGTTTGATCCTGGCTCAGGACGAACGCTGGCGGCGTGCTTAACACATGCAAGTCGAACGGATCACGGGGCTTCGGTTTCGT
>JAAYTZ010000095.1 GCA_012517965.1 Propionibacterium sp.
ACGAAGGTAGCGTGGGGCACGTCGAGGTCTTCCGGATGGTGAGTGTGAGAACTTCCATCTTCGGGAGGCCTCGACCCTCATCCGCGGACCGACGCGCCGCCCCAGATCACCCCGCCTCTACACCCTCAACTGTGATGAGCCGGATTACGGCGTCCGGACCGTTTGGCTGTCCGGCTAGCGGCCGCTCACTCGACAAGAAACGAATTGAGATTCATGCGACGTAGAGGAATCATCGGGATCCTCGCCTCGATCCTCGCGGTCGCGGGCGTGGTCCTGCTCATCAGCTATGCGGTCAGCGCGGACTCGCGCGCCATCGCCGGGCAGCAACCGACCAAGGTGCTCGTGGTGACCAAGGACGTGCCGGTCGGCACGGCGGCGAAGGCCCTGGCGCCTTTCGTCGAGGTCCGTGAGTTGCCGAAAGCGGCGGTCGTGGCGGGTACCGTGACCGCGGTTGACCAGCTGGCCGCCGAGAACGTGGCGAGCACGACGCTCAAGGCCGGCGAGCAGGTGCTGGCGGCCCGTTTCGTGGCGCCCAACTCCGACGATCTCACCGCCCAGATCGCAGTGCCCGAGGGCCTGTCGCAACTCTCGATCCAACTCGAACCGCAGCGCGTCGTGGGCTCCAAGCTCAAGGCCGGTGACAAAATCGGTATTTACGTGTCCCTCCAGGTCAAGGGCACCGACGCCAACGCCACCGAGGTAGCCGTGACTCACGTGCTCGCCCACGGGGTGCTGGTGCTGCGGACCCAGGGCGCCACGACGCCGACCGCGAGCGGAACCGGCGACAAGGCCCCCACCAACGACGTCATCGTGACCGTCGCCGTCAACTCGGCGCTGGCCGAACGCATCGTCTTCGCCCAGGAGTACGGAAAGGTCTACCTGTCTCAGGAGAAGGACGCCGTCAACACTGACGGAACCAAGATCGTCAACGCAGGGAATGTGTTCAACCCGTGATCCACGTCCTCTTGGCGTCGTCCCGTGACGACCTCGCCGCCTCCTTGACCGACGCCATCGGTCCCTCCTTCGCTCGAGTGCCTGGCACCCCGGTGGCGGAGTCCCCGGCCGACCTCTATGACCGGCTCCCGGGAGTGGGCCGACCGCACATCGTTCTGCTCGACAGTGACGGCGAGGACGAAGCGGCCCTCAGTCTGGCCGAACGACTCCAGCGCGACGGCGTCGCTACGATCCTCGTCTCCTCCCGGGCCTCAGAACTGGCGCTGCCAGCGCTGCGGGCGGGAGTTCGCGACCTGATCACGCCCGACATCCCCGCCGCAGAACTCCGGCTCACCCTCGATCGGGCCGCCCAGCTGATCGCCCCGCAGGCGCCTCAGCACCCGGACCAGGTGGCGCCGAGCGCGCCGGAGCAGGAGGGGCGGGTCATCGCCGTCGCTTCGCCCAAGGGTGGCGTCGGCAAGACCACCGTGGCGACTAACCTGGCCGTCGGTCTTGCGGCCCTCGCCCCGCAGGCCACCGTCCTCGTCGACCTGGACGTCCACTTCGGCGACGTCGCCACGGCGCTGAACCTCACCCCGGAGCACACCCTCCCCGAGTTCGCACGCAGTTCGGCCAGCCGAGACGCGCTCGCCCTCAAGACCTTCCTCACCCGGCACGAGACCGGGCTCTACGTCGTCCCGGGTTCGGATGACCCAGCCGCCGCCGACGCGGTCACGCCCGAGGACGTCTCCCGCCTGCTCACGCTGTTGAAGACGCAGTTTGCCTACGTGGTGGTAGACACCGCCCCCGGCCTCTCGGAGCACACCCTCGCCGTACTCGACGAAACCGACACGCTGGTGCTGGTGACCAGTCTGGACGTTCCGGGGGTGCGCGGGCTGCGCAAGGAGCTCGACACGCTGAGCCAACTGCACATGAAGGTGGGCGCCCAGCACGTCGTGCTCAACTTCACCGAAGCCAGTCGCGGGCTCTCGGTGGCCGACGTCGAGGCGACGATCCGCACCCGCGTCGACGTCGTGCTGCCGCAGTCCAGCGTCGTGCCCCTGTCGGTCAACCAGGGCATCCCGTTGCTCCAGAGCGGCGGGCGCGACCCCGTAACCCAGCGGCTCCGGAAACTGGTGCAGTTGGTGGCCCCGGATGCCGCGCCGACCCCCCGACGAGCCCTCTTCGGACGGCGGGCCCGCTGATGGGCCTCCACGACCGCGTCGAAGCCGCGCGGCGAGGCCCGCAGCAACTCGAAGGCGTCACCGGGACGAGGTACGCGACCGCTCCGCTGACTCCGCCCACCCCAGAGGTCCCAGTCATGGCGGAGCCGGCGCGCCTGTCGGAACGCCTGCCCCAACGACCCGCCACGAGGGCTGCCAGGGTCGACGCGCTGGGCATGCTGAAGGCTGGCGCCGTCGAGGCGCTCTTCGAGCGGTTGGGGAACCGGATCTCGGACCCTGACATGGACGAGGCCCAACTCCGGGCCCTCGTCGTTGCCGAGTTGAACCAGGTCATCGAAGAGGCCAAGGTTCCGCTCACGGCCGCCGACCGCAAGCGGTTGATGCGCGAGGTGCTCGACGATGTGCTCGGCCTTGGGCCCCTTCAGTCGCTGATCGATGACGGGACCATCACCGAGGTAATGGTCAATGGCCCCGACCATGTGTACATCGAGCGCGCCGGCAAACTCCAACTGAGCGCCACGACCTTCGAGAGTGACGCGCACCTGCGCCGCATTATCGACCGCATCGTGTCCAAAGTGGGGCGCCGCATCGACGAGTCCTCCCCGTTGGTGGACGCCCGCCTAGAGGATGGGTCCCGCGTCAACGCAATCATTCCGCCCCTGGCGGTCAGCGGGGCCACCCTGACGATCCGGAAGTTCAGCCGGGAGGCGCTTTCGGTCCCCGATCTGATCCGGCTGGGCACCATGTCGCCGGAGATGGCCGAACTGCTGGAGGCCTGCGTCAAGGCCCGGCTCAACATCCTGGTATCGGGCGGCACGGGCACCGGCAAGACGACCCTGCTCAACGTGCTGTCGTCCTTCCTTCCAGCCGACGAGCGCATCATTACGATCGAGGACGCCGTTGAGCTTCAACTCCAACAAGAGCACGTCGTGCGACTTGAGGCGCGCCCGGCCAACATCGAGGGCAAGGGCGAGGTCACGATCCGGGATCTCGTCCGCAACGCGCTGCGCATGCGGCCCGACCGGATCGTCGTCGGCGAGGTCCGCGGCGCCGAGGCGCTGGACATGCTGCAGGCCATGAACACCGGCCACGACGGTTCGCTGTCGACGGTCCACGCCAACAACCCGCGCGACACCCTGGCCCGCCTGGAGACGCTGATCCTGATGGCCGGCATGGAGTTGCCGTTGCGCGCCGTGCGCGAGCAGGTGGCGTCCGCCATCGACCTGATCGTGCACCTGACACGCCTTCGAGACGGGACCCGACGGATCACCCATGTGACCGAGGTGCACGGGATGGAGGGGCAAACCGTCACCACCCAGGACATCTTCCTGTTCGACTACTCCGCGGGGGTCGACCTCAACGGCCGGTTCCTCGGCCGGACCATGCCCACGGGCGTCCGGCCGGCGTTCACCGACCGGTTCGCCGAACTATCGATCAAGCTGTCGCCCACCGTGTTCGGCGGGACAGGGATCTGGGGGGGCCGGTGACGGATCCGCGGTTCTGGCTCGGCGTCTTCGCGGCCGTTGCCGCGGTCGTCCTCGTCGGCGTCCTCGCGTTCGGGCCGCGGCACACCGTGCCGCGCGAGCGGCGGCGCTGGGGCGAAGTGCGCGACTCGCCCCTGACCGTCGTGGCCCGGCACCTCACGGCTCTGGTCCAGCGCCTGCTCGGAGTTCGCTCGCTGCAGTTGGCCGAGGTGCTGGCGCTGGCGGGAGTCAAGCAGAGCCCGCAGGATTTCGTCATCATCGTGGCGGTGGCCGCACTGGTGCTCCTCGCCGTGGGCTTCCTCGTCGGCGGGATCTTGCTGGGGCTGGTGCTCGCAATGGCGAGCCTGCCCGGAGTCTGGCTCGTACTCCGGGTACTGACCGACCGTCGCCGCGCCGCTTTCGGTCGGCAACTCGACGAGGTGCTCCAGATGCTGGCCGGCAGCCTGCGCGCGGGCTACAGCCTGCCCCAAGGCATCGCGACCGTCGCCACCGAACTCGAGGATCCGGCCGGCCCCGAGTTCGCCCGCGTACTCAACGAGGCGCGCGTGGGGCGTCCACTCGTCGATGCGCTCGAGGACGCCGGCGAGCGACTGGACAACGACGACTTCCGGTGGACGGTTCAAGCCATCACCATCAATCGCGACGTCGGCGGCAACCTGGCTGATGTCCTGGACGCGGTGGGGGAAACCATTCGGGAGCGGATCCACCTCAAACGCCAAGTCGAGGCTCTGGCGGCCGACGGCAAGTTCTCCGGCATCATCCTCACCCTCATGCCCATCGTCGTAGGGGTGATGATCACGCTGCTGAACCCGTCGTACATGAGCCGGATGTTCACCCACCCGCTCGGCATCGTGATGATCGTGATCGGCGTGGTGATGTTGGTTCTGGGCGCGCTGTGGATGCGCGTCTTGGTGAAGATCAAATTCTAGGGCCCTGATGAACCCAATCCTGATCGGCGCTTCTGCGACACTCATTCTGGCCGTCGCGCTGCTGCTCTGGCAGCAGGCCTCCCTTCTGCGCTCCCGCCCCGGCGCGATCAGGGCCAATCTGAATCGGGGCCTGTCCGGCACGGGTCCCAAGCGAACGGTGGAGGTGGGCGGTTCCGCGGGGCGCCTGATCGCCTTTCCCCGCGTGGTGGCGCATCTGGATCGACTGCTCGGCATGGCGGGGCGCCCTGCGCACTGGCCGCTCGGCAAGGTGCTCGACGCGAAGGTCCTCGGCATCGTCCTGGGGCTGGCCACTGGGCTCCTCCTCTTCCAGAACCTGGTGGGTCCTCGGGCGCTGCTCGGGCTGCTGGCGCCGCCGGTCGTCGGTTTCTTCCTGCCCGACCTGCTCCTCTACAACGCGGCCCAGAAGCGGCGAGAGGCAATCACGCTGGCGCTGCCGGATACCCTCGACCAGCTGAGCATCGCGGTGGAGGCGGGCCTGGGCTTCGACTCGGCCATGCTGCACGTGGCCCGAAACGGTCGGGGTCCCCTGTCCGAGGAACTGGTTCGCACCCTCCAGGACATCCAGGTGGGTCAGTCGCGCCGCGACGCGTACACGGCCTTGGGGGACCGAGTCGGTGTCCGTCCGCTGCGCCGGTTCCTCCGAGCGGTCGTTCAGGCCGAGGAGTACGGCATCGCCCTGGCCGACGTCCTCTTCACTCAGGCGAAGGAGATGCGCATCGAGCGGCGCCAGAACGCCGAAACCAAGGCCATGAAGATCCCGGTCAAGGTCACGTTCCCTCTGGCCCTGTTCATCCTCCCTGTGATCTTCCTCGTCATCTTGGGGCCAGCCGTGATCAGCGTCATCGAGCAGTTCGGCGGATGAACTGCGATGCTTTGGCTCCCAGGAATCTCCCTGGCCGACCCGGCCGCCGTGTGGGCTCCGACCGACATGATGCGAAATCGGGATGGGTGAGATCGGCGGTCGATCGACGAGGCTTCTGGCCGCGGGTCTGATAGCGCTTGCCATTGGTACGGCACTCGTTCTGGTCTACGTGCTGGCGAACACCGGCGCGGCAGGCATCCTGGGTGATCTGGCGATCTATCGAGGGGCTATCCGTCACGCCCTCGCGGGGGGTGACCTGTACGACTGGGCCTATTCGCACCCCACCGTTCACGGTCTCGGCTTCACCTACCCCCCGTTCGCCGCACTGGTTCTCCTACCCGCAGCCCTGCTGGACTCACGGGTTGCCGAAGTGCTGTGGACCGCGAGCACGTTCGGGGCGTTGCTGTTCTGCTTGTTCTTCTTGGTCCAGCGATCACCCCGCTCACCGTCGGGACGCCTGCCCCGCGATCGCACCGTCCAGTGGGCCTGGGTGACAGGGCTGGCGCTGCCGGCGATGGTGTCTGCTCCGTTCCTGCACAACTTGGTGGTGGGGCAGGTAAGTGTGTTCCTTGTCGCCTTGGTGCTGCTCGATCTGGCTCTGCCGAAGCGCTGGCAAGGCGCATTGGTAGGCTTGGCGGCAGCGATCAAGCTCACCCCGCTGGTCTTCCTGCCGTTCTTCCTCGTGACCGGACAATGGCGACGTGCGGCGAACCTCGGTGGCGTGTTCTTGGCGGCGGCCGCCCTGGCCCTTGTGATACTCCCGCAGGCGTCGGTGACCTACTGGACCGACAAGCTCTGGCGCACCGAGCGAGTGGGCCGCCTCGACTCCACCGTCAACAAGTCCCTTCTGGGATTCCTGTCCAGGGAGTTGCCGGTAGGAGTCCCCCTCATGTTCGCGTGGGTGCTCGTTGGCATCGCGGTGACATTGGTGGCCTTCTGGAGCGCCGCTCGCTACACAGCGAAAGGCGGCGAACTGCCGGCTACTCTGATTCTTGGAGTGCTGTCCGTGGCACTCTCGCCAATTTCCTGGCCACATCACATGTTATGGCTGGTCATCGCAGCGTGCTGGTGCTTCGTTGGCGTTCGCTCGCGAATCGGCGCCATTCTTGGCGCCGTGTTGTTCGTGGCGCTCCTGGCTACGCCCTGGTACGGCGACCATGCAGCAGGGAGCCTCGAACCGGCACTCCGTGTGGGCAGTGAACTCCCAGCACTCGCACCTCTTCTGGTGTTGGGTTGGGGGTTGCTACCAGGCCTGCGGCTGTCGAGCGCTCGCGGGGCGGGCCGCGGCGGCGCTGATGACGATTGACCAGACCGGCGCGGCCCAAAGCGGGTGGCGTCCTTTCAGCGTGGCGACAGAAGGACGAATCCAGAGTCGCTGCTCAAGACGTCCCATTGTCGCTGCGCCTGCAGGGCGACGGCGAGAGGAGAGTCGGCTTTCAGCAAGGCGAGGCGCGTCCCCGTCCGGTCAAGACCTGCTTCCCAGCCAGCCGCAACCTGCAGAACGCGACCGTACTCCAGAACCGAGTCACGGCCGTAGACCTCCCACCGAGTGTCGATCACCGGGGTGAGTTGGGGATGCTTCCAATGCAACCAACCACCCGCGCCCTCCTCATTGAACACAACTTGTGAGGGCAGAGACTCCAGCACGGACGACATTGCATTCGGAGCATCCCCAGGAAGACGTGCAACGGTGGGTAAGTGAATAGCGGCAAAAGTGAGAGAAGACAACACCCCGACGCTGAGCGCGAGAGCCTCTACGCGAGCTAGGTTCTCTCCGCGGCGCGGCACCACTGCTTGGAGCACTTCAGCGAGCAACGGGGCCGTCAGGATGGCCGCAACGGCAATCGTTCGGCCGTACATCAGGGCGTTGACAGCAGCGAACGCCAGTAAGGAAATCCGTCCCCATGATGGCCGCTGCACCCACCCCCGGATCCAACTCACGACCACAACGCCGACGCCGACGAAGGTAACGGCCATCGGTGCCTCGCGCAGCGAGACTGGTTGCCACTCCTGAATGAAGGCACTCACCTCGCTGATCGACGTCAGCGTGGTGTAGAGGCGGGGCCCCACCGGTGTCAGGGCAGCGATCGCGGCCATGCCCACTGGAACCGCGAATCGGGCCACGTGCTGGCGAAGAGGGTCGGACCGGCGATCGACCAGACTAGCCATCGCGGTCACGAGAAGCGTCACGACACCCAGCACCCAGGTTCCATGGCTCATGGCCCATACCCACGTCAACGGGATCAACCACCAACGGGGGCGTCCGTCGTCCACGGAACGCCATGCTGCCGCGGCCACGATCACGAAGAACAGCAGCCCCACCAGTTGGGGGCGAACGTCCCAGGCGCCCGAACTGCCGGTGACACCCACGGCGGTTGCGGCGATGGCAGGAAGAGTCGTCGCTCGCATTCGGCAAGTGCCCCACAACGCGGCCACGATGGCGAGTCGCACAGCCGCAGCCAACCAAGCGACGGCAGGCAACCCGCCAACGTCCTCGGCGAGTGATGCGGCCACCTCCGGAAGCCACTGGTTGTAGACCCAGGGTTGCGTGCTGAGGGGGGACAGTGGGTCGGTGGGCCCGAAATCCCAGGTGGTGCGAAGCGTCCGCCCTAACCTCGTGCTTTCATGACGGGGGCTGTTGATCCGGGGTTTTGAACAGCGAAAGTGCTTCCGGCTTGGGATAATACGAGTGTCGAAGTCGTAGAAGTCCCGCGCAAGGAAGCACTTTCGCCGTGAAGCGTACCGCCGT
>JAAYTZ010000096.1 GCA_012517965.1 Propionibacterium sp.
GCTCCACCGGCCAAAGCAGGTCCGGTGAGCGAAGGCGCCGCAGTGACGGCGTCAAGGTCGCCGAGGCCACCCACGTGGACTCCGCCATCCACAGCCTGCCGACACGCCAAATGGCGCCTTCTTCAGCAGCCTCCTAGGCGACCGGGTCAGAGCCCCGCGGCCGCCAGGGCGGCGTCGGCCAACTCCCGACCGAGCGCGATCTGCTCGCCCGCGCGCAGGAAGTCCAGGACGCCGCGGGAGTCGACGGGCACGTTGACCCACACGTCCGGCGGGTTGGCCGCGGTCCGGAACCGGGTGACGAGGGCCTGGCCGGCGTTGAGCGACATCGTGAGCACGTCGGTGGCCTTGAGGTCGCGGGGCGGGTCCTGCAGGCTGCGGTCGTCGGCGGCCGGGGGCTCCTCCGGCGCGGCGTTGTCGCGGGGGCGCCCCAGTTGCGCGGCGGTCTGGCGGAGGAGTTCGAGCCAGGCGGGCCCCGTGGTCTCGTCCGACGACTCCCGGACGGGTTGCCGGCCGCCACTGAGCGGGCCGCGGGCATTCAGGTCGACGGCCACGGTCGCGTCCGCCGGAGCCCCCACGAGCGCGTCGAGCGGGACGGGGTTCATCAGGCCCCCGTCGGCGAGGATGTGACCGCGCAGCATGACGGGGGTAATCACCGTCGGGATCGCGATCGAGGCCCGGATGGCGGCGGCGACCGGCCCGTGCTGGAACCAGACCTCCCGCTGCGACGTGAGATCGGTCGCGACGGCGGTGAAGGGCAGGGGCAACTCCTCGATCCGGGCGCCGTCGAGCAGTTCGGACACCCGGTCGAGCATCCGCTGGGCGCGGATGATCCCCGAGCCGCCCAGGACCGGGTCCAGCATCAGCAGGATGTCCCGCTGCGTGAGCCCCGTCGCCCACGCGGTGAACTCCTTGAGGCGTCCGGCGGCGTAGAGGCCCCCCACGAGGGCGCCGGCCGAGGTGCCTGCGACGGCGATCACCTCGTGCCCGCGGGCCGCGAGGGCCTCCAGGACGCCGATGTGGGCGTAGCCGCGGCCACCGCCGGAGCCGAGAGCCAGTGCGATGCGCATGGGGTCAGCGTAGGCACCCGGCCCCGGGATCGGCGGACCGGCCCGTGGTAGCTTCGGGGCGTCGCCACCGGGAGCCTGCCGCGCAGCGCAGAGGAGAGTCGTTGAGCCCCACCGTCGCCAACATCCTGCTGATCTTCCTGTTCATCCTCGTCGGTGGCATCTTCGCCGCGGCCGAGATGGCGCTGGTGTCGCTGCGGGATTCGCAGGTCCGGGCGCTGAGCACCCGGGGCAAGCGGGGGGCGGCGGTGGCCGCCCTGGCCGCCAACCCGAACCGGTTCCTGTCGGCCGTCCAGATCGGCGTCACCCTGTCCGGCTTCCTGTCGGCGGCCTTCGGCGGGGCCACCCTCGCCGAGGACCTCGAACCGGTGCTCCGCTCCGTCGGCGTCCCGGCCGGGGTGGCCGGCCCCCTGGCTCTGGTCACGATCACCGTGGTGATCTCCTACTTCTCGATCGTGCTGGGCGAACTGGCGTCCAAGCGCCTCGCGATGCAGCGCGCCGAGACCGTGGCGATGATGCTGGCCCCGCTGGTCAGCGTCATCGCCCGGATCACCCGTCCGGTGATCTGGTTCCTGGGGGTCTCCACCGATTTCGTCGTCCGGGTCCTGGGCGGCGACCCGGCGGCGTCCCGCGAGGAGGTCACCGACGAGGAGCTGCGCCAGATGGTCTCGAGCTCCGCGACGCTGGGCGCCGAGGAACGGCAGATCGTCGACGAGGTCTTCTCGGCCGGGGACGTCAGCCTGCGGGAGGCGATGGTGCCGCGCACGGAGGTCGACTTCCTGGACGGGGATCTGCCGGCGTACCGGGCGATCGCGGAACTCGCCGGCAAGTCGCACAGCCGCTACCCGGTGGTTGGCCGCGACGTGGACGACGTGATCGGGTTCCTCCACATCCGGGACCTGTTCGACCTCGACCCGTCCGAGCGCCAGGTACCGATCGCGCAGCTCACCCGGCCGATCGAGTCGCTCCCGCAGACCGTGAAGATCCTGCGCGCGCTCACCTTCATGCGGGCGAACAACGCGCACCTGGTGATCGTGCGCGACGAGTACGGCGGCACCGCCGGCATCGTCACGCTCGAGGATCTCGTGGAGGAGCTGATCGGCGACATCACCGACGAGTTCGACCAGCGCTCCGAGGCCTCCGCCGCCGGCACGCTCCGGTCGGGCGAGCTCGACGGCCTGACCACGCTGGAGGAGTTCGCCGAGCAGTTCGGGCACGCGCTGCCCGAGGGGCCCTACGACACGGTGGCCGGCTTCGTGATGGCACGCCTCGGGCGCCTGCCGGCGGTCGGCGACAGCGTGACCGCGCAGCTGATGCCGCGGGACCACCCGGACGGGCCCCCCGCCGAGTTCGGGCTGACGGTCACCGAGTTGGACGGCCGCCGGGCCTCGCGCATCGCCGTCCTGGCCCCCGAGGCTCCCGGGCGGGCCACCCCGGCGACGGGGGTAGGGTGAGCCGGTAGGACGACCGAACACCCAGAGGAGACTGAGCATCACCGGCATCCTCGACGACGGGTCCCTCCTGCTGGCGTCCGACGCCGTCGGAGGGCTGCTGGCGGCCGCCGTCGAACACGCCGGAGGTGACCTGGTCAGCTGGGTCCTCGATCACATCGACACCAACCCGGGCCATTCCACGACGGCCACGTACTCGGCGGTCGTCCAGTGGCCGTACGGACGCCGCGACGAACTGCTGGGCGTGTCGGCCCGCGCGGACGGGGTGACGGCGAGCGACGAGCGGGCGGAGATCTTCGGAGACGGCGACCGGGAGGTGGCCGTCTGGATCTACCCCCACGATCCCGAGCTGCCGGGTCTGGCCCGGGCCGCCTACCCGGAGTCGATGGCGGCCCTGCTCAACGCGTACCACGTGACGGGCGTGCCGGTCGTCCCCTCCGACCTTGACCTGGAGATGATCGGGTACCGGCCCCGCCGGAGGGCGGTGCTCCGGGCCTCGGTGAAGCATCCGCCCCAGACCTTCTACGTCAAGGTCCTGCGGGAGCGGCTGTTCCGTGAGGTCTCGCTGCGGCACCGGCTGCTGCTCGACGGCGGCGTGCCGGCCCCCGAGGTCGTCGCAGCCACCTCCGACTTCCTGCTGGTCCTGCGGCAGCTCCCGGGGCGTCCGCTCGCGCAGGCCGTCTTCGACGACGCCCCACCCTGCACGGCGGAGCAACTCGTCGACCTCCTGGATTCGTTCCCGGCGAGCGTGGCCCGGCTGGAGCGGCGCCCGCCCTGGTCGGACGCCGTCGCCCACTACGCGGAGATGGTGTCGGCGTCCCTGCCCGCCCTGGAGCCCCGGATGCGGTGGTTGACCCGCGAGATCACCGTGGGGCTGGCCGGCATCCCGGCGGGCAACGAGCCGACGCACGGCGACTTCCACGAGGGGCAGATCCACGTGGCGCGTGGCCGCATCTGCGGCGTCCTCGACGTCGACACGATCGGCCCGGGCCGCCGGGCGGACGATCTGGCGTGCCTGGTGGCCCACCTGTCGACGATCCAGCACATGTCGGCCCGGCAGGCCGAACGGGTCCATGCGCTGATCCGGGCCTGGGTGCCCGTCTTCGACGAGCGGGTGGACCCGCTGGAGCTGCGGCTGCGGGCCGCGGCGGTCATCATCTCCCTTGCCACGGGGCCCTACCGCGGGCAGGAGCCCGACTGGGAGTCGGAGACCAGGCGCATGATCGATTCGGCGGAGGCGCTGGTCCGCCAGGTGCGCTGATCGCGCCGAGCACCGGGCCCGCGGAGGGGGTCGCCGGGGATAGAGTGGGGCGCATGACCGACCAAGCGCTTCAGCTTGCCGGCGACTTCGCGGCCCCCACGATCGAGCAGTGGGAGAAAGAGGTCCTCAAGGTCCTCAACCGGAAGCGCCCCGAAGGCAAGGAACTCACCATCGACCAGGCACTGGCTCGACTGCGGTCGACCACGGTCGACGGTCTGACCATCGAGCCCCTCTACACCCTCGAGGGCGATCCGGCGCCGCTGGGCTACCCGGGGATCATGCCCTTCACCCGGGGCACCGCGGTGCGCTCGGGCTCCGGCTGGGACGTCCGGGCCCTGCACGAGGACCCCGACGTGGCGGTCAGCAACGCCGCGGTCCTCGACGACCTGCAGCGCGGTGCCACCTCGCTGTGGCTGCGCGTCGGGTCGGACGCCATCGCCGCGGCCGACGTCGCCGCCGTGCTGGCCGGCGTGAAGCCGGAGATGTGTGCGGTCGCGGTGTCGGCCGTCGAGGACCAGCAGGTCGCCGCGGACGCGCTCGCCGCCTTCTTCCGCGCCAGCGGCCAGCAGGACAAGGTGGTCGGCAACTTCGGCATCGATCCGCTCGCGGCGGCGGCCCTGACGGGCGCCCCGGCGGACCTGTCGGTGCTGGCCGGCGCGGTCGCCACCGCCCGCGAGTTCCCGGGGGTCCGGGCGCTCGTCGTCGACATGCTGCCCTACGACAACGCGGGTGCCGGTGACGTCGAGGTGCTCGCCTACGCGCTCGCGACGGGCGTCGAGTACGTCCGGGCGCTGGACGCCGCGGGCGTCGCCCCCGGCGAGGCCTTCGGTCAGTTGGCGTTCCGCGTCCCGGCTTCGGCCGACCAGTTCACGACGATCGCCCGGCTGCGCGCCCTGCGCCGCCTGTGGGCGCGGGTGGGCGAGGTGCTCGAGGTGCCGGAGGCCGAGCGCGGCGCGCTGCAGCACGCCGTCACCTCGTGGCGCATGATCACCCGCGACGACGCGTACGTGAACCTGCTCCGCGGCACGATCGCCACGTTCGCAGCCGCGGTCGGTGGCGCCGAGATCATCACGACGCTGCCGTTCGACACGGCGCACGGTCTGCCGACCGGGTTCAGCCGGCGCATGGCCCGCAACACGCAGCTGGTGGCCGCGGAGGAGGCCAACCTCGGCCGCGTGACCGACCCGGCCGGCGGCGCCTGGTTCGTCGAGGCGATGACGACCCAACTCGCCGAGAAGGCCTGGGCTCTGTTCCAGTCGATCGAGGCGGCGGGCGGCATGGCGCGGGCGCTGGCCGACGGTGTGGTCGCCGGGCAGATCGCCGAGGTCGTCGCCGAACGGGCCAAGCGCCTGGCGACCCGCAAGCAGCCGATCACGGGGGTGAGCATGTTCCCGCTGGCCGTCGAACCGGAGATCGAGACGCGTCCGCGTCCGGCCGCCCCGGTCCGCGCCGGGCTCCGGCCCGTGCGCGACTCGGAGGCCTTCGAGGGACTCCGCGACGCGGTGGCGGCGGCCGGCAAACCGCCGGTGTTCCTCGCCTGCCTGGGCGAGCGGCGCGACTTCGGCGGGCGCGAGCAGTTCACCTCCAACCTGCTTCTCGTGGGCGGCTTCTCCATCCCAGAGTCCGAGGGCGGGACGCCGGAGGAGATCGCGGCGCAGGTCGCGGCGTCCGGCGCCACGATGGTGATCCTGTGCAGCTCGGCCCGGGTCTACGCCGCGCAGGCGATGGCCGTGGCCGGCGCGCTCAAGGCCGCGGGCGTCCCGACGGTGTTCATCGCCGGACGCAAGGCCGAGGTCGCCGACGAGGCGGTCGACACCGTCATCGACGGCGAGGTCTTCGACGGCATGGATGTGGTGGCGTTCACCCGCGCCACCCTGGATCGACTGGGGGCAGCGAAGTGACCACCTTCCCGCGTTTCGACTCCGTCGAGCTGGGCGACGCCCGAGTGCCGGCGGATGCCGCCGAACGGTTCGAGCAGCTCCGCGACTCACTCCCGAAGTTCAGCTCGGGCTGGCAGACCCCCGAGCACATCCTGGTGCCGCCGCTCTACACCGACTCGGCCTACGCCGGCCTCGACTTCCTGCACACCGCGCCGGGCCTTCCCCCCTTCCTGCGCGGCCCCTACGCCACGATGTACGTGAACCAGCCGTGGACGATCCGGCAGTACGCCGGCTTCTCCACGGCCGAGGAGTCCAACGCCTTCTACCGGCGCAATCTGGCCGCCGGTCAGAAGGGCCTGTCGATCGCGTTCGACCTCGCCACCCACCGCGGCTACGACTCCGACCACCCGCGCGTGGTCGGCGACGTGGGCATGGCGGGCGTCGCCGTCGACTCGATCCTCGACATGCGGCAGCTGTTCGCGGGCATCCCGCTGGACCAGATGTCGGTCTCGATGACCATGAACGGCGCGGTGCTGCCGATCCTCGCCCTCTACGTGGTCGCCGCCGAGGAGCAGGGCGTCAAGCCCGAGCAGTTGGCCGGAACGATTCAGAACGACATTCTGAAGGAGTTCATGGTCCGCAACACCTACATCTACCCGCCGGCGCCGTCGATGCGGATCATCTCCGACATCTTCGCCTTCACCAGCGCCCACATGCCGAAGTTCAACTCGATCTCGATCTCCGGCTACCACATGCAGGAGGCGGGCGCGACCGCCGACATCGAGATGGCGTACACCCTGGCCGACGGCGTCGAGTACATCCGGGCGGGCAAGGCCGTGGGGCTGGACGTCGACCGGTTCGCCCCGCGCCTGTCGTTCTTCTGGGCGATCGGCATGAACTTCTTCATGGAGGTCGCCAAGATGCGCGCGGCCCGCTTGCTCTGGGCGCGGCTCGTCCGCGACCAGGGGGCGAAGAACCCGAAGTCGATGTCGCTGCGCACGCACTCGCAGACCTCCGGCTGGTCGCTGACCGCCCAGGACGTGTTCAACAACGTGATGCGCACCTGCCTGGAGGCGATGGCGTCCACGCAGGGGCACACGCAGTCGCTGCACACCAACGCTCTCGACGAGGCCATCGCCCTGCCGACCGACTTCTCGGCCCGCATCGCCCGCAACACCCAGCTGTTCCTCCAGCAGGAGTCGGGCACCTGCCGCTCGGTCGACCCGTGGGGCGGCTCGGCGTACGTCGAGAAGCTGACCTACGACCTGGCCAACGCGGCCTGGAAGCTGATCGGCGAGGTCGAGGCGGCCGGCGGCATGGCGAAGGCCATCGAGGCCGGCATCCCGAAGATGCGCATCGAGGAGGCGGCGGCCCGCACCCAGGCGCGGATCGATTCCGGCCGGCAGCCGCTGATCGGGGTCAACAAATACATCGTCGAGAACGACGTGCCCCCCGAGGTGCTGAAGATCGACAACCGCGCGGTGCGCGAGCAGCAGCTGGCCAAGCTGGCGCAGCTGCGGGCCGAGCGGGACGCCGCGGCGGTCGCCGCCGCCCTCGAGAAGCTCACCTGGGCGGCGGGCAACCCCGACCCCACCGACCCGGAGCGCAACCTGCTCAAGCTGTCGATCGACGCGGCGCGCGCCAAGGCGACCGTGGGCGAGATCTCGTCGGCGCTGGAGCAGGTCTTCGGGCGGTACACCGCGCAGATCCGTACGATTTCGGGGGTGTACAGCTCGGAGTCCGGCGAGTCCTCGGCCGTCGAGAAGGCGCGCAAGCTGGTCGAGCGGTTCGAGGCCGCCGAGGGACGCCGTCCGCGCATCCTCGTCGCCAAGATGGGCCAGGACGGTCACGACCGCGGCCAGAAGGTCATCGCGACGGCGTTCGCCGACCTCGGCATGGACGTCGACGTCGGTCCGCTGTTCCAGACCCCGGACGAGGTCGCGCGGCAGGCCGTCGAGGCGGACGTGCACGTCGTCGGGGTCTCGTCGCTGGCGGCGGGCCACCTCACCCTGGTGCCCGCCCTCCGCAAGGAACTGGACGCCATGGGCGCCGACGACATGATGATCGTCGTCGGCGGCGTGATTCCGGAGCAGGATTTCGCGGAGCTCCGCGCCGGCGGCGCGGACGCGATCTTCCCGCCCGGCACGGTGATCCCCGAGGCCGCCATCGAGATGCTCACCAAGCTGGTGGAGCGGGCGACGGCGTGAGGAAGTACACGGTCGAGGAGTTGGCGGCCGGTGTGGTCGCCAACTCCCGGCCCCTCGTGGCGAAGGCGATCACGCTGGTCGAGTCGTCGCGTCCGCAGGACCGGGCTCGGGCTCGGCGGCTGCTCGTCGCCCTGCGGGACCACACCGGTCACGCGGTGCGGGTCGGGATCTCCGGCGTCCCGGGGGCGGGGAAGTCGACGTTCATCGACGCCATGGGCCGGCGGCTGATCGGCCGGGGGCACCGGGTCGCGGTGCTGGCCGTCGACCCGTCCTCGTCGCGGACCGGCGGCTCGATCCTGGGCGACCGCACCCGGATGGGGGAGTTGGCCGCGGAGGAGAACGTCTTCATCCGCCCGTCGCCGTCCGGGGGGCACTTGGGCGGTGTCGCGCGGGCCACCCGCGAGTCCATGCTGGTCCTCGAGGCGGCCGGCTACGACGTGGTGCTGGTCGAGACGGTCGGCGTCGGGCAGTCCGAGGTCGCCGTGGCCGACATGGTCGACACGTTCCTGCTGATCACGCTCGCCCGGGCGGGCGACCAACTGCAGGGCATCAAGCGGGGCATCCTCGAACTCGCCGACGTCATCACGGTGAACAAGGCCGACGGCGAACACGAGGCGGAGGCCCGCGTCGCGGCGCGGGACCTGGCCTCGGCCCTGCGCCTCATCTCGTCGGACCCGCAGGCGCGGCGTCCGCCGGTGCTGACCTCCAGTTCCTACACGGGCATGGGCCTCGACGAGGTGTGGCAGGCGGTGCTGGACCACCGCGCGTACCTGGAGTCGCACGGCGGGTTGGCCGCCCGGCGCAACGCCCAGCAGCTCGAGTGGCTGTGGTCGCTGGTCGAGGACGCCGTCCTGGACGGCGTCCGCCGGTCGCCGCGCGTGAAGGCCATCCGGCACGACATCGAGACGCTGGTGAGCCACGGCGAGCTGTCGGCCCTGGAGGGGTCGGAGCAGCTGATCGAGGCGTTCATCGCCGATGTTCCGGTGGTCTGGCCCCACGAGGTGGCCGGGCCGGTCTCGGGCTGAGGGGTAACTTTTCAACCTCACGCACCGTCGGCGCCGGGCGTGGCGACGCGGTCGTGCCACCTGACAAGGCCTGACGTCGGGCGTGTCCGACTGGTGGGCGGGAGCGGACCGCACCTCGAACGTGGGGGAGTGCCGGTGAGGCCCCCTGCCGGCGTGGACTCGCGATCCAGCCCGAGGCACGGGCTAGCATGCCAATCGGCCCGTTGCGCTCGGGCCCCCGCGCGTCTTGCCACAGGAGGCACATCAGTGAAGAAGTCCATCCTCGGGTCCGGAATCGCCCTCGCCCTCGCCCTCGCCGGCTGCGCCGCTCCGCCGGCCGCCACGACCACCGGGCCCGGTTCCGGCACCGCTCCGTCGACCGCCCCGAGCAGCGACTTCCTCGCCTGCATGGTCTCGGACGAGGGCGGCTTCGACGACAAGTCCTTCAACGAGACCTCCTACAAGGGCCTCCAGGACGCCGCGAAGCAGCTCGGCGTCAAGACCAAGGAGGTCCAGTCGCAGACGCCCTCCGACTACGCCAAGAACGTCCAGGCGATGGTCGACGCCAAGTGCAACATCATCGTGACGGTCGGCTTCGCCCTCGGGGACGCCACCCTCGCCGCCGCCAAGGCCAACCCCAACGTCGACTTCGCGATCGTGGACTTCGCGTTCACCGACGCGAACGGCAAGGACAACTCGGCCCCGAACTCCAAGGGCCTGACGTTCGACACGGCGCAGCCGTCCTTCCTCGCCGGCTACCTGGCCGCCTCGATCTCGAAGACCGGCACCGTCGGCACCTACGGCGGCGCGCCGTACCCGACCGTCACGATCTTCATGGACGGGTACGCCCAGGGCGTGGAGTACTACAACAAGACCAAGAGCAAGAACGTCAAGGTCGTGGGCTGGGATCGGGCCACCAAGCAGGGCACCTTCATCCCCGGCAACAAGTTCTCCGATGTCGCCGGCGGGAAGCAGCTCGCCCAGAACCTGGTGTCGCAGGGCGCCGACGTCCTGCTCCCGGTCGCGGGGCCCGCGTCCGAGGGTGGGCTGCAGGTCGCCCAGGAGTCGGGCGGCAAGGTCGTCTCGATGTGGGTCGACACCGACGGTGTCCTGAGCATGCCGAAGTACAAGGCCGTCATCCCGACCTCGGTCGGCAAGGCGATGGACGTCGCGGTCCTGGAGGCCATCAAGGCGTCCAAGGAGAACACGTTCGACAACAAGCTCTACGTGGGCACCCTGGCCAACAAGGGCGTCTACCTGGCGCCCTTCCACGAGTTCGAGTCGAAGATCCCGGCCGAGACCAAGGCGGAGCTCGAGAAGCTGACGGCCGACATCATCGCGGGCACCGTCAAGGTCGGCTCCTGATCCCGAACCCCGCACGCCCTGAGGGGAGACCCGCCCGGTCTGCCCTCAGGGCGTGACCCAGGGTGGGGGCCCACCACACCCGCGTCGGCGTCCACACAGGAAGGATCCGCTCGTGAGCGAGCAGCAGTCGGGTCTCGAACTCCGCGGGATCACCAAACGCTTCGGCACCTTCGTCGCCAACGACCACGTCGACCTCGATGTCCGGCCGGGCGAGATCCACTGCCTGCTGGGGGAGAACGGTGCCGGCAAGTCGACGCTGATGAACGTGCTCTACGGCATCTACCAGCCGGACGGGGGCGAGATCCTGATCGACGGCCACCCCCAACACTTCGCCAACCCGAAGCAGGCCATGGCCGCCGGGATCGGCATGGTGCACCAGCACTTCATGCTCGTCGACGTGTTCACGGTCGCCGAGAACCTGATGCTCGGCCGCGAGGGCGGATTCGTCCTGGACCGCGCGCGAGCGACCGCCAAGGTGCGGGAGCTTTCCGAGAGGTACGGCATGCCGGTCGAGCCGGACGCCCTCGTCGAGGACCTGCCGGTCGGCGTCCAGCAACGGGTCGAGATCCTCAAGGCGCTCGCCAACGACGCGCGGTTCCTCGTCTTCGACGAGCCGACCGCGGTGCTCACGCCGCAGGAGATCGACGACCTGATCGCCGTGATGCGCTCCCTCCGGGCCGAGGGCAAGGGCATCGTCTTCATCACCCACAAGCTCCGGGAGGTGCGGGCCATCGCCGACCGCATCACCGTCATGCGGCGCGGGCGGATCGTCGGCCACGCCGAGCCGGGCACCTCCGAGGCGGAGCTGGCCGAGTTGATGGTGGGTCGCGCGGTCGACCTGCGGGTCGACAAGGAGCCGGCCCGGCCGGGCGAGGTGCGGCTGCGGGTGCGGGATCTGCGGGTGGCCAACAGCGCCGGTGGGGTCGTGGTGGACGGCGTCGGCTTCGACGTGCGCGGCGGGGAGATCCTCTGCATCGCCGGCGTCCAGGGCAACGGGCAGAGCGAACTGGCCGATGCCCTGATCGGCAACATCACGCCGCTGTCCGGCACGGTCGAGCTCGACGGCGTCGACATCACCCGGGCCGGGCCGGCGCGCTCCATCGCGGCCGGCATGGGCTTCGTCCCCGAGGATCGAGAGGACGACGGCTTCGTGGCGTCCTTCTCGATCGCCGAGAACCTGGTGCTGAACCGCTTCGACCAGCCCCCGTTCGCGCGCGGCCTCGCCCTCGACCTGGGCGCGATCGCCGACAACGCCGAACGGCTCCGCCAGGAGTTCGACATCCGCTCCCAGGGGGTCTCCGACACGTTGGCGTCCCTCTCGGGTGGCAACAAGCAGAAGGTGGTGCTGGCCCGGGAGTTGTCGCGGGAGTTGTCCCTCCTCGTCGCCAGCCAGCCGACCCGTGGCGTGGACGTCGGCGCCATCGAGTTCCTGCACAAGCGGATCGTCGACGAGCGCGACAAGGGCACCGCCGTCGTCCTGGTGTCCACCGAACTGGACGAGGTCGAAGCCCTCGCCGACCGGGTCGCGGTGATGTACCGCGGCCGGGTGGTGGGGACCGTCGACCCGCGGACGCCCCGGGACGTGCTGGGCCTGATGATGGCGGGGGTTCCGTACGAGGAGGCCGTGGCGGCCGCCGGGCCGTCCGCTCCGCCGGGATCGACCGCCGACAGTCCGACCACCACCTCGGGGAGGCGCACGCCATGACCGATCGAGCCGCCGTTCCCGCCACCGGCCGCGGGTTGCGCTGGCGCGCCCGTGGGCGCACGCTCGCCGTCACGGCCGCGTCGATGCTGCTCGCCCTACTCGTGGGTGCCCTCCTCATGATCGTGTCCGACCCCGAGGTCGCCGACAAGTTCCGCTACTTCTTCGGCCGACCCGGCGACGCCCTCTCCGCGTCCTGGGCGAAGGTGTCGACGACGTACTGGGCGCTGCTCGTCGGGGCGGTGGGTTCGCCGACGGCGCTGGCCGGCACGGCCGGCCAGGCGGCGCCCCTCATCTGCGCCGGGCTCGGCGTCGGGCTGGCCTTCCGGGCGGGCCTGTTCAACATCGGCGCGCAGGGCCAGGCGATCTGGGGCGCGATCTTCGCCGCCTGGGTGGGGTTCGCGTTGCATCTGCCGCCTGTCGTGCACGTCGTCGTCGCCGTGCTCGCCGGCCTGGTCGGCGGTGGGCTGTGGGGCTGGATCGTCGGCTTCCTCAAGGCCAAGACGGGCGCCAACGAGGTCATCGTGACGATCATGATGAACTACATCGCCAGCCAGTCCCTCGCCTGGCTGCTGCTCACGCCAGCGTTCCTGCGCCCCGGCCGCATCGACCCCATCGCGCCGCCGATCGACGCGACGGCCATGTTCGCGTCGCTGTACGGGCAGTTCCACGTCGGCTTCCTGCTGGCCGTCGCCGCCGCCGCCGGGGTGTGGTGGCTGCTCGACCGCTCCACGGTGGGCTTCGCCATCAGGGCGGTGGGGGCCAACCCCCATGCGGCCGCCACCGCCGGGATGAGCGTCGGGCGCACCACCATGATCACGATGACGGTCGCCGGCCTGCTGGCCGGCCTGGCCGGCGTCCAGTACGCGCTGGGGCCGGGTGCCGACGGCGTCCCGACGCCCCTTTCCCTGGGCCTGGTCGGCACCGTCGGCTTCGACGCGATCACCGTGGCCCTGCTGGGGCGCAGCCGCCCGCTCGGGATCGTCTTCGCCGGCCTGCTCTTCGGCGGCCTGCACTCCGGCGGCCTGGCCATGCAGACGTTCGCCGGGACGCCGCTGACGCTGTCGCAGGTGCTCCAGGCGCTGATCGTGCTGTTCGTGGCGGCGCCCGACCTGGTGCGCACCGTCCTGCCCTTCCTGCGGGCACCCAAGCAGGCCGTCGTCGGAGGTGCGGCATGAGCGACACGCAAACGGTCCGGCCGGTCGAGGCCGATCAGGCCGTCCAACTGAGTTACCTGGAGGCGCCCGCGGCCCGGCGGGCCCGGCTCTCCACGGGCGCACTGCTGACCATCCTCGGCGTCGGGTTCCTCATCCTCGGCGTCCAGGTGCGCGGGGAGGCGCGGTTCGCCCTGAGCACGCCGTTCGACCCGGTCCAACTCCCCACGATCGCGCTGCCCTCAACCGTCACCGTCCTGCTCTGCGCGGTCATCACGCTCGCCGTGGGCGTCGGCTACCTCACCGGCCGGGTGCCGCGGGGGGCGACGAGCGGGCTGGGAGCGCTCGCGGCCGTCGCGGTGTTCCTGGGCTTCGTGAGTTGGGCGGCGGCCGGGGCCGCCTATCCGTTCCCGGTCGGGAACCAGCTCGCCGGCACCATCGCGCTGGCCACCCCCCTCGTCCTGGGCGCCCTCGGCGGCGTCCTGTGCGAGAACTCGGGCGTCGTCAACGTCGCCATCGAGGGGCAGTTCCTGGTGGCGGCCCTGACCGCCGCGACCGTGGGTTCGGTCACCGGTTCGATCACGGCCGCCCTGATCGGCGCCGCCGCCGCCGGCGTCGCCATGGCCGCCCTGCTGGCGCTGTTCTCGCTGCGTTACCTCGTCGACCAGGTGGTGCTGGGCGTCGTCCTGAACCTGCTCGCGACGGGCGTCACGGGGTTCCTGTTCGACCAGCTCATCCAGCCGAACTCGGGCACGCTCAACAACGCCCCGAACATGCAGAGCATCCGGATTCCGGTCCTCGCCGACATCCCGCTCCTCGGGTCCGTGCTGTTCGATCAGAAGATCCTGGTCTACATCGCCGTGGCGTCCGTGATCGCCGTCACGTTCCTGCTCTACCGGACCCGGTGGGGTTTGCGCGTGCGCGCGGTCGGCGAGCACCCCCACGCCGCCGACACCGTCGGCATCTCGGTGCTCGCGGTGCGCTGGCAGGCCGTCCTCCTGGGTGGCGTCTTCGCGGGCCTGGGGGGCGCCTTCTTCACCATCGGGTCGACCGGCGGGTTCATCAAGGACATCACGGTCGGCAACGGGTTCATCGCGCTGGCCGCCCTGATCATGGGCCGCTGGCACCCCGTCCGCGCCGCCCTCATGGCGGTCTTCTTCGGCTTCATCACCCAGCTCGCCTCGCAGATGCAGACGCTGCAGACGCCGATGCCGAGCCAGTTCCTGCTCATGCTGCCGTACCTGGCCACGATCATCGCGGTCGCGGGCCTGATCGGCCGGGTCCGGGCGCCCGCCGCCGACGGCGTCCCCTACGTGAAGTGACCGCCGTGACCTCCTTCGACTGGGACGCCCTCCGCGCGGCCGCGCGGTCGGCGTCCGGGCGTGCCTACGCGCCCTACTCGCACTACCGCGTCGGGGCTGCGGCCCTCGTCGACGACGGCCGCGTCGTGAGCGGCTGCAACGTCGAGAACGCGTCCTATGGTGTGACCCTGTGCGCCGAATGCGGCCTGGTGTCGGACCTGATCGCCGGCGGAGGCGGGCGCCTGGTGGCGTTCACGTGCTGCAACGGGTCCGGCGAGGTCATCATGCCGTGCGGGCGCTGTCGGCAACTGCTCTGGGAGCACGGCGGCCCGGACCTGCTGCTGGAGACGCCGCTCGGGCTGCGGACGCTGGCCGACGTGCTCCCGCAGGCCTTCGGGCCGGACGACCTCGGCGAGCGCTGACCGACGCCGGAGGCGTCCTGCGGGCTACTTCTTGGGCCGGACGACCGGGATGATCCCGTCGAAGGTGATCACGTACCCGAACCCGTGGGCGACGATGTAGCTCAGGCCGAGCAGCACCGCGAGCACCACCACGGCGAAGCTGACGTAGGCGGCCGCCCGGTGCAGCCCCGGATGCCACCGCGCCCCCGCGGTGTCGGGCACGTGCGCGGCGGCCAGCTGACGGATGCCGAGGGCGAACAGGGCGGGCAGCCCGGCGCCCAGGAGCAGCCCGGCGAGGAGCACGCGCCAGGCGCCGTCCGCGGCGGCGATGACCTGATTCATCAGACACCCACCCTTTCTTCGGTGGGCGCCTGCGGAGCCTCCCACTCGTCGTTGACGTTGCCGGGGTGGACCGGCTCGTGGCGGCTGTGCAGCCACATCCACATCGTCAGGCCGCAGAGCAGGACGAAGACCGCGATCGGGCCGACGACGGGCCCGGTCACGTCGCCGAGGAACCACACCAGGGCGCCCACCACGCCGGCCGACGGCAGCGTGATGAGCCAGGCGACCAGCATGCGGGCGGCCACGCGCCAGCGCACCCGGCCCCCCTTCATGCCCAGGCCGGTGCCCATGATCGACCCGGTGGCGACGTGCGTGGTCGAGAGGGCGAAACCCAGTTGGCTGGAGGCCAGGATGATCGCGGCCGACGAGCTTTCGGCCGCCATGCCCTGAGGCGGTGAGATCTCGACCAGGCCCTTGCCCATCGTGCGGATGATCCGCCAGCCGCCGATGTAGGTGCCCAGGGCGATGGCCAGGGCGCAGGCCACCTTCACCCACAGGGGGATGTCGTGGGTGGTGTGCCAGGCGCCGGAAGCGATGAGCGCCAGCGTGATGACGCCCATGGTCTTCTGGGCGTCGTTGGTGCCGTGCGAGAGCGAGACCAGGGACGCCGTCCCGATCTGCCCCCACCGGAAGCCCGAGTCGAGGAACGCCCGGGCGACGCCGCTGCTGATCCGGAACACGGCCCAGGTGGCGGTCATCGCCACGATCGCGGCGATGACGGGGGAGAACAGGCCCGGCAGCAGCACCTTGCCGATCACGCCGTCCAGCTTCGTCCCATCACCCGTCCACTTGACCGCGCTCGGGCCGAGGCCGGCGATCGTGGAGCCGACCAGCCCGCCGAACAGGGCGTGGGAGGAACTGGACGGCAGGCCCCACAGCCAGGTGAGCAGGTTCCAGACGATGGCGCCGACGAGGCCGCAGAGGATGATCATGAGCAGGTCGTGCCCGCCGTTGGCGAGGAACTCCGGCTTGGGTGAGCCGTCGGGGTTCTGGATCCGGATCACCGCGTTGGTGACGGTGAGGGCCACCTCGACCGACAGGAAGGCCCCGACCAGGTTCAGGACGGCGCACAGGGTCACGGCGGCCTTGGGGGAGAGCGCCCGCGTCGCGATGGACGTCGCCATGGCGTTGGCGGTGTCGTGGAAACCATTGGTGAAGTCGAAGGCGAGTGCCGTCAACACGACCAGACCCAGCAGGATGAACTCGGGCGTCACACTGGCATCGTAGGGCCGTTTCGTCACCCTGTCGTAATCCTCCGGACACGTTCTGGCAAGCTGCGTCGTACGGGTGTCCGATTAGTTCGGAGGTTCTTGGGCTCTGGTGACGGGCGGGGGCGGACGGTGGCGTGGCCTAAAGTTTTGCCATGACTTCATCGATCCTCACGCTCGCGGCGTGGCCCTACGCGAACGGGCCGCGCCACATCGGGCACGTCTCCGGTTTCGCGGTACCGTCCGACGTCTTCGCGCGGTACCAGCGGATGGCCGGCAACGACGTCCTGTTCGTGTCGGGGACCGACGAGCACGGCACCGCGATCCAGGTGAAGGCCGACGCCGAGGGCCTCACCGCACGGGAGACGGCCGACAAGTACCACCGCATCATCGCCGAGGACCTGGCCGGCCTGGGGCTGTCCTACGACCTGTACACGCGCACCACCACCCTGAACCACCGCGCCGTGGTTCAGGAGCTGTTCCGGTCGCTGTACCGCAACGGCTACGTCGTCGCCAAGACCCAGCAGGGTGCCATCTCACCCTCGACCGGGCGCACCCTGGCCGACCGCTACATCGAGGGCACCTGCCCGTTCTGCGGCGACCCGGGCGCCCGCGGCGACCAGTGCGACAACTGCGGCCGCCAGCTCGACCCGGCCGACCTCAAGAACCCGCGGTCGCGCATCGACGGCGAGGTGCCCGAGTTCCGGGAGACCGAGCACTTCTTCCTCGACCTGCCCGCGCTGGCCGAGCAACTGCAGGCCTGGCTGGCGACCCGGCAGGACTGGCGGCCCAACGTCATCCGGTTCTCGACCCAGTTCGCCAAGGAGTTGCAGCCGCGGGCGATCACCCGCGATCTCGACTGGGGGATCCCCATCCCGGTCGAGGGCTGGGCCGACGATCCCATGAAGCGCATCTACGTGTGGTTCGACGCGGTGATCGGCTACCTGTCGGCGTCCGTGGAGTGGGCGCGGCGCCAGGGGCGTCCGGATGCCTGGAAGCGGTGGTGGCACGACGGTGGGGCCGAGTCGTACTACTTCATGGGGAAGGACAACATCACCTTCCACACGGTCATCTGGCCCGGCATCCTGCTCGGCGCCAACGGGCAGGGCTCGCGCGGGGGGACGCCGTCGCCCATGCTGGGGACGCTCGACCTGCCGACCGAGATCGTCAGCTCGGAGTTCCTCACGATGTCGGGCTCCAAGTTCTCGTCCTCCCGCAACAAGGTCATCTACGTCCGCGACTTCCTGCGCGAGTTCGGGCCGGACGCCCTGCGGTACTTCATCGCCGTGGCGGGCCCCGAGAACCAGGACACCGACTTCACCTGGGACGAGTTCGTCCGCCGGGTCAACTTCGAGCTGGCCAACGAGTGGGGCAACCTGGTCAACCGCTCGGTCTCGATGGCGCACAAGAACAACGGCGCCATCCCGCCGGCCCACGAACTGACGGACGCCGACCGGGCGCTGCTGGCGGCCTCCGCGGCCGCGTTCGACACCATCGGCGCGCTGCTGGGCCGGGCCAAGTTCAAGCAGGCGATCTCGGAGGCGATGCGGATCGTCGGCCTGGCCAACAAGTACCTGTCCGACTCCGAGCCCTGGAAACTCAAGGACGATCCGGACCGCCGCGACACCGTGCTGCATGTGGCGCTGCAGGTCGTCCAGGACTGCAACACCCTGCTCACGCCGTTCCTGCCGCATGCGGCGCAGAAGATCCACGAGACCCTCGGCGGCACGGGCGTGTGGGCGGCGCAGCCGGTGATCACGATGGTGGAGGAGGAAGGTGCCCCCAGCTACCCGGTGCTGACGGGCGACTACGCCTCCGAGCAGGCGGTGTGGGCCTCGCGTCCGCTGGCGGTCGGCACCCCGCTGGCCAAGCCGACCCCAGTGTTCGCCAAGCTGGACGAGAAGCTGGGCGAGACGGGCCCCTCCTGGGCGCCGGTCGCCTGAGCGGTCACCCGGGCCCGGCTCTCCGCGGAGCCGGGCGCGCCAACCGGCCGCAGGGCCGACCGCCGAGGACGCTCAGGCGGCGGGTGTCTGCTCGGCGGTCCGCGCGTGGCGGGCCGCCAGCGCGGAGCACGCCATCAGTTGGGCCTGGTGGAACACCATCAGCGGCAGCATGATCAGCCCGATCGGCTGCCCGGCGAACAGGACCGTCGCCATCGGCAGCCCCGTGGCCAGCGACTTCTTCGTGCCGCACATCTGGATGGCGAGGGCGTCGGCGCGGTCGAAGCCGAGCCGGCGGGCCGTGAACCAGGTCAGCCACAGCATGAACCCGAGGACGACCAGGCACACCGCGATGAGGATCACCACGTCGGCGACCCCGACCATGGTCCAGATGCCCTCGCGCATGCCCTGGGAGAAGGCGGCGTAGACCACGAGCACGATCGAGCCCTGGTCGAACAGCTTGAGCCTCTTGTGGCGCGTGACGAAGTCGGCGGTCCACCGGCGGGAGAGCTGCCCCAGCACGAACGGCAACAGGATCTGCACGACGATGTCGAGGATCGACCCCCAGCCGACGTTCGCGTTGCCCGTGGTGTTCATCAGGAGGATGGCCAGGGCGGGGGTCAGGAACACCCCCAGCAGGTTGGACGCCGACGCGCTGACGATCGCCCCGGCCACGTTGCCCCGGGCGATGGAGGTGAAGTTGATCGAGCTCTGCACCGTGCTGGGGCACAGCGTCACGTAGAGCAGCCCCGGGTAGAGGGCGGCGGCCAGCGGGGTGGGGGAGAGCACGCCGAGCGCCAGACCCACCAGGGGGAACACCACGAAGGTGAACGCCAGGATCGTCAGGTGGAGGCGCCAGTGCCTGAGGCCCTTGAGGGCCTCCTCGGGGTGCATCCGGGCGCCGTACAGGAAGAACAGGCAGAAGATGGCGACCTTCGTCGCCCACCCCAGGACGTCGAGGCCGACGCCGCGCGCCGGCACCACCGTCGCCAGCACGGCGGCCGCGAGGATGGCCAGAAGGAACCGGTCGATCGTGAGTTTGCCCCGCGCTGCCACGGGGGACACCCTAGTGGCCATGCCCCTGATCCCCGTTTCGGATGCGGCCGACCCGCGCCTGGCCGACTACGTCGCGCTGCGCGACGTGAGCCTGCGCCGCTCGCTGGAGTCGGAACGCGGGTTGTTCATCGCCGAAGGGGAGAAGGTCATCCGGCGGGCGGTCGCGGCGGGTCACCGGCCCCGGTCGTTCCTGCTCGCCGAGCGGTGGCTGCCGGGGCTCGCCGACGTGCTGGAGGCGCACCCCGGCGTCCCGGTCTACGTCGGCACCGCGGCGCTGGCCGAGGCCGTCACCGGGTTCCACGTGCACCGCGGCGCGCTCGCGTCCCTGCACCGGGCGGCGCCCCGCACGATGGCGGACCTGCTGGGGCTGCGGCGGCTGGTCCTGGCCGAGGACATCGTCGACCACACCAACGTCGGTGCCCTGATCCGCAACGCGGCGGGGCTCGGGTGGGACGGCGTCCTGCTGGCCCCGCGCGCCGCGGACCCGCTCTACCGGCGCGCGATCAAGGTGTCCATGGGCACGGTCTTCTCGCTCCCGTGGGCCAGGGTCGACGACTGGGCGACGGCGATCCCCGCGCTGCGGGCGGCCGGTTTCGTCGTCGTCGCGTTGGCCCTCACCTCGGACGCCGTGGCGCTCGACGTGTTCGCGTCCCGGCCCCGTCCGGAGAAGCTGTGCCTCGTCGTGGGCACCGAGGGAGCGGGGCTGTCGTCGTGCTGGTTGGGCCAGGTGGACGCCGTGGTGCGGATCCCGATGAGTCACGGCGTCGACTCCCTCAACGTCGCGGCCGCGACCGCGGTGGCCTGCTACGCGCTGCGCTGAGGCGATCCGGTCACGCGTCGGCGGGCTGCCCCTCGCTCGCGGAGGTGCGGCGCGGCGTGATCGGCCAGTCGTCGGGGTAGAGGTGCGCCAGGCGCTCCTGCGTCTCGTTCAGCTTGCGCCGCGAGCGGTTGGACAGCCGGTCGCCGAACACGATTCCGTTCAGGTGGTCGGTCTCGTGCTGCAGGCAGCGGGCGAGCAGGCCCGTGCCCACGACCTCGACCGGCTCGCCCCAGGGGTCGACCCCGCGGCAGACCGCTCGGTCGGTCCTGGCCAGCGACTCGTAGGCGCCGGGGAAGGACAGGCAGCCCTCCTCGGACGCCTCCAGGCGGCGGTCACGGCCGGTGGGCAGTTCGATCTCGGGGTTGCAGATGGCTCCCACGTGGCGGTGGTGGTCCTCGTCCGGGCAGTCGTAGACGAACACCGCGAGGCCGCGCCCGACCTGGGTGGCCGCAAGGCCCACGCCTTCGGCGCGCTCCATCGTGGCGAACATGTCGCGGATCAGCGTGTGCAGGTCCTCGTCGAACGACGTGACGGGCTCGGTGGGGGCGTGCATGACGGGCTCCGACCAGCGGGCGATCCGCAGGACGCGCCCGCCCGACCGCAACTCGTCGATGGTGTGCTGAGACACGTGCTCTCCTCTGCTGGGCGATCCGGGCCATTTTGGCACGATGGCCCCATGCCGCCCGCGCCGCTCCCGCCCACAGACCCGTGGCCCGCGGCGATGCGGGCCGATCTGGCGGCGTACCGACGCCACCTGGCCGACACCCGGAACCTCTCCGCTCACACGGTGCGCGCCTACCTCGGCGACCTGGAGGCGCTGGGGGGCCACCTCCTGGCCCGCGGCCGGACGAGTTTCGCCGCCGCCGACCTGCGCGACCTCCGCGGCTGGCTGGCCGAGCAGCACGGGCGCGGCGCCGAGCGGGCCACGCTGGCGCGGCGGGCCACGGCCGCCCGCGTGTTCTACGCCTGGCTGCGGGCCTCCGGGAGGGCCGGGCACGACCCGACCGCGGCGCTGCGGTCGCCACGGGCCGCGCGCACGCTGCCCCCGACGCTCGACCGGGCGGCGGTCGCCGGCCTCTTCGACCACCTGGCCGCCAGGGTCGCTGCGGCCGGCGACGACCGGGCACGGGCCGTGGCGCTGCGGGACGCGGCCATCGTCGAGGTGCTCTATTCCAGCGGGCTGCGCGTCTCGGAACTCTGCGGCCTGCGGACCGCCGACCTGGACGACGAGCGCGGACTGGTCCGCGTGATCGGCAAGGGCGACAAGGAGCGGTCGGTGCCGCTCGGCGCGCCGGCCGCCCGGGCGCTGCGTGACTGGCTGGCGGTGCGGCCGCTGCTCGCGGCGCCGGAGTTGGGGGACCGGGTGTTCGTCGGGGTGCGCGGCGGCCCGGTCGACCCCCGGGTCGTCCGGCGGGTGGTCCACGCCGCGCTCGCCGCGGTGCCGGACGCCCCCGGTCTCGGCCCCCACGGGCTGCGGCACGCCATGGCCACCCATTTGTTGGAGGGCGGAGCCGACCTGCGGGTCGTCCAGGAAGTGCTGGGACACTCCTCGCTGGCGACCACCCAGATCTA